>JBFWTW010000023.1:0-15353 GCA_050247635.1 Candidatus Dadabacteria bacterium
AAGAATTCCTCAATCCCGTTATCATTCACAGCCAGAACGGCGTCATAGACGAAGTATTCGACGTCATCTTCTCTGAAAACGAGGTAAACGGCAAAAGCTTCGTCAGCGCTACCTATAATGGCACCTACGTTCCCCCGGTTCTCAGCGTAAAGCGGGGCGACACCATACACCTCCGCGTAAACAATTCCGTAGACCAGATGACGAACGTACATTATCACGGCATGAACATAAGCCCGCTGAGCCCTTCGGACGATATATTCATCATGATAACCCCGTCGAGCAGCTTCGATTACACTATCGACATCCCGGACGACCATCCGCAGGGCATGTTCTACTACCACTCCCATCTGTTCGGCCTGACCGAGTACCAGATAATGGGCGGGCTTTCGGGCGGGCTGATTGTCGAGGGCATACTCGACCCGTTCCCTCAGCTGGCCGGTATCACCCGACAGGTCATGTATCTGAAAGACGTGCAGATTAAAAACGGTGAGGTCCCGGCGGAAGGGGACATCGACCCGAGCGGGCCGACAAATTTCACGGTAAACGGGCAGACCAACCCCGTACTCAGGATACGCCCCGGCGAGACGCAGTTCTGGACGCTCATGAATATAGGGGCCGATCTTTATTACGACCTCGAGCTCGAGGGACATACCTTCTACGAGATAGAGAGGGACGGCAACAGGCGGAACCAGACGGTCGAGTACGAGGATATGCTCCTGCCGACCAGCTCCCGCGCCGGGGTTCTGGTGCAGGGCGGCGAGCCCGGGGTATACAGGCTTCGCGCCAAGAAGTTCACCACCGGCCCCCAGGGCGACAACTACGGCGGCGCCACGCTTTTGACGATGATCGTCGAGGGCGATCCCGTGCTGGATCCGATCGAGCTACCGATTCCCGAAGCGGAATTCCCGGTCGTCGAGAACCTATGCGAGATGCCCGTTCAAAGGGACAGGGATATCGTATTCTCCGAAACGGCCGACGGTAATACGTTCTTTATAAACGGTAAGGAATTCGACCCGAGCCGCGTCGATACGGTCGTAGAGATCGGCGGCCTCGAAAGGTGGAGGGTTCAGAACACCTCCGGCGAGCTCCACGTGTTCCACATCCACCTTACGGACTTTCAGGTATGCGAGATAAACGGCGTTCCGCAGCCGTTCATCGGCAGCCAGGATACTATCAACATCCCTTACGAGGGGCAGGACCCTGATTTCGAAGGTCCCGGTGAGGCGGTTATCGTGATTGATTTCAGGAACCCGATAATCGAGGGCAAGGCCGTTTATCACTGCCACATCGGCGAGCACGAGGACAACGGCATGATGGCCGTTTTCCAGGCGTGTTTGCCGGGTACGTGTCCTCCGGAAGCGGAATAAGAGCAGGCGGCCGGGGGGTTATTCAATCTCCGGCCATTCTTCGGTCTCGATCTCGGGCGCTTCTTCGAGCTTGATCTCTTCGAGCCTCTTTCCGGTCTCGCGGACGAGCTCCTTTAATCCTTCGCCCGTCGCTCCGGATATCGGGAATATGGGTATCCCCCTCTTTTCGAAGTATCCCCTTATCTCTTCGAGCTTTTCCCTCGACTCGGTGATGTCTACCTTGTTCGGCGCTACGATCTGGGGCTTTTCGTATAGCTCCGGGCTGTAGGATTTCAGCTCAAGGTTTAGCGTTTCGAAGTCGTCTATCGGGTCCCTACCGGTCATGGGGGAAAGGTCGAGCACGTGTACGAGTAGCTTCGTCCTCTCGATGTGCCTTAGGAACTGCAGCCCGAGGCCCGCCCCCTCGTGCGCTCCCTCGATTATGCCCGGAATGTCGGCTACGACGAACGTCTTCCCGTCCACGTAGCTTACGACGCCGAGGTTGGGGACTAGGGTCGTGAAGGGGTAGTCGGCCACTTTCGGACGCGCGGCGGATATCCTCGAAATGAGCGTCGATTTCCCGGCGTTCGGGAATCCTATTATGCCAACGTCGGCCAGGAGCTTTAACTCCAGGAGGAGCGTTCTCTCTTCCGGCTCGCCGCCGGGCTCGGCGTTCTTCGGGGCCTGGTTGGTCGAGGTGGCGAACCGGGCGTTTCCCTTGCCGCCGCGCCCGCCCTTTGCGACGAGGAGCGTCTCGGCGTTTTCCGTGAGGTCGCCGATTACGTCGCCCGTATCGAAATCCCTGATTATCGTGCCCGGCGGTACTGGAACGAATAGGTCCTCCCCGTTCTTTCCGTGCATGTCCTTGCCCTTGCCGTGCTCGCCGCGCTTTGCCCTGTAGTGCTGCCTGTATCTGTGGTCGAGGAGGGAGGCCATGTTCTCGTTGGCGATTATATAGACGTCGCCGCCGTTGCCGCCGTCGCCGCCGTTAGGCCCTCCGCGCGGGACGTATTTCTCCCTCCTGAAGCTGACGCATCCATTTCCGCCCGCGCCGGATTTAACGTAAATCTTTGCCTCGTCTATGAATTTGACCATGAGGATAATATTTTACACCGCCGGGTGGCAATACCAAGGAGCCTGAGGTTCAGCTAGAGTATTTCACGGGAGAATGTACATTTAATCAGGTTGGGACTGTTAATATTGTTGTTACTTTACCTTTTCGAGGAGATTGAAAGTGCCCATAGAATCAAATTCGAATAATAAAGTCCGGATGGTGCCGGCATGACAAAGTCATCAAGACAGCACGGCGACGGTGCGCCGTCCGACGGAAGGCCGCCGGTTCCGGAGCCTTCTTTCGCCGAGCGCGTAAGGACCCTCGTCTACAGGAACCTCACCGGCACGCTGTCCACCGTTTCGAAGAAACATCCGGGCGTGCCGTTCGGCTCGCTCATGCCCTACGGGCTCGACGAGAAGGGGAGGCCTACATTTCTCATAAGCACGATGGCCGTCCACACGCACAATGTCTCAGGCGACCCGAAGGCGAGCCTATTTGTATCGCAGGCAGACGCAGGCGGCGAGCCGCTTAACGCGTCCCGCGTGACGCTCATGGGGAGCGTAGCTAAGGTTCCCGGCGCCGAGCTCGAAGACGTAAGGGAGCGCTACCTGGCGCGGTATAATAATGCTTCTTACTGGGTCGATTTCGACGACTTCTCGTTTTACAGGCTCGAAATCGAGGACATCTATTTCGTCGGCGGTTTCGGGGCCATGGGGTGGGTAACCACAGAGGACTACTACTCCGCAGAGCCCGATCCGCTTTCTGATTCGGCCAGGGGCATCATAAAACACATGAATGACGACCACGCAGCCGCGCTCGTACTGCTCGCGTCGAAATACGCGGGCGCCCGTGCCGACGAGGCCCTAATGACGTCCGTCGACAGGCTCGGGTTTCAGGTCCGGATCAAATCGGGCGCGGATGTGATGAGCAGGCGCATCGGATTCTTGAGAGAGGCGCGGACCGCCGAAGACGCGAGGAAGGTCCTGGTCGAGATGGTGAAGGCCGCTCGGGGGCAGGATGGAGCGGCGCATGAATAAGGCTCTCGTTGTCGGGGCCGGCGTGGTCGGGCTCACATCCGGCATCAGGCTCCTCGAAGATGGATTTACGGTGAGGATAATCGCAGCCTCGCTCCCGCCGGATACGACGTCCAACGTCGCCCCCGCATACTGGTACCCCTACCGGGTCTTTCCCGAGGACAGGGTCCTCGCGTGGGCCACGGTTTCCTACAAGACCTATACCGATTTGAGACGCATTCCCGAAAGCGGCATAGACGCGTTCGAGCTGCTGAAGCTTTTCGACAAGGCGGCCGAGGAGCCTTTCTGGAAGCCCGCCGTAAAGTCGTACCGCCACGCCCGACCCGACGAGCTCCCCGCCGGGTACAAGGACGGCTTCGTGGTGGAGGTTCCGCGCATAGAGACGCCGGTCTACATGAGATATCTCGTCGGGAGGTTTAAGGAATCTGGCGGCCGTATGGAAAAGCTCGAAACGGAGCTCGAATCGCTCGACGGCCTCGCGGCGGACGACGAAATCCTCGTCAACTGCACGGGGCTCGGCTCGCGGAAACTCTGCGGCGACGAGAACGTCTACCCGATAAGGGGGCAGCTCGTAAGGGTTTCCAATCCGGGCCTGACAAGGTGCCTGAGCGACGAGTCCGGGCCGCTCGGCCTGTCATACATAGTCCCGCGGTATGGCGACTGCATACTCGGCGGCACGGCAGAGGAGAATAACTGGAGCCTCGACGTCGATCCCGAAACGGCGGCGGAGATACTGAGAAAATGCTCGATACTTGAGCCCCGCATAAAGGACGCCGAGGTGCTCGGGCACAGCGTAGGGCTCAGGCCGGGGAGGACGGAGGTCAGGCTCGAAAAGGGTGAGACTTCCGACGGTCATCCCGTAATACACAACTACGGCCACGGTGGAGGCGGCTTTACCCTCTCGTGGGGGTGCGCCGGGGAAGTGCTCGAAATCGCACGGGGGATTTAAATACCAGGACTACTACGATAACACAGGAACACGATTTGAAATTCGGAATCTGCCTTCCCATACGCCTCGACGCCGACGCAGGGGCCAACGTCCGCATAGCCAAAAGGGCCGAGGAGCTCGGGTACGACTCGGTCTGGGCGAGCGACCACGTTGTCATCCCCGAGAAGCGCGCGGGGATGTTCACAGACGAGTTTCACGACCCGTTCATGCTCCTCTCCTCCATCGCCGCCGGGACCTCGCGGATTATAATCGGCACGAGCGTCATAATACTTCCCTACAGGAATCCTCTGGTGACGGCCAAGATGGCGGCGACGCTCGACGTCCTGTCCGGCGGCAGGCTCGTATTCGGGGTAGGGCCCGGGTGGATGAGGGAGGAATTCGAGGCCCTCGGCGTACCGTTCGAATCGCGCGGCAGGATGACGGAAGAGTATATAAAAGTGATAAGGGAGCTCTGGCAATCCGAGCGGCCCGAGTTCCACGGTGAGTTCGTGGAATTCTCCGGCGTCGGATTCTATCCCAAGCCCGTTCAGACGCCAGGCCCTCCGGTATGGGTTGCAGGCGCGAGCCGGCACGCGGTTAGGAGGGCGGCGCTTCTCGGCGACGGCTGGCAGCCGACGGCGGTGAGCCCCGGGGACGTACGTGCGGGTATGGACGAGTTAAGGAGAATCGCGGCGGAAGCTGGGCGCGGGCTCGACGGCTTCACGCTTTCTTTAAGGAACAGGCTCAGGTTCACGGACGATACGAAAGCACCGAAGCCCGGAATCGGCGCGCCCGCGTTTACGCTTACGGGCAGCGTCTCACGCGTGCGCGATTACGTCGCGGAATATATCGAGGACGGCGTATCTCATATCCTTTTCGATCCCGATGCGTGCGATCTGGACGAATACTACGGCATTATGGAAACAGCGGCGGAAGAGATAATGCCCGGTTTCAGGGCTGACTGACGTCGGCCCTTGATACGGGTTTTACCTCCGGCGATCCCTTGGCGATTTCGAGCTGCATGACGTTCTCGAGCACGCTCACCCAGTATCTCCACCAGTAAGACCCCTGCTTGTGTCCGCTCTTTTGGGTGTCGGCCCATGCTATGACCTGCGGCAGGTTCCCGTGATAAAGGAGCAGCTTCTCGGCGGCTTCTTTGGTCACGTCCGGATCGACGGGTATTTTATCGAGCTCTTCGTCCACGTGGGATTTAATCTGGTCGATGTATTCCCCCATCTTGTCCGAGAGCTCCTTTATGCCGTCGCCGGGGGCGGCAACGTCGCCTTCGATTTCCTCGGCCCTCTTGTTTATGAGGTCTACGAAATCGAGGATCCTGTCGAGGTTTGCCCTCGCTTTCATGCTCTCTTTCGAAAGGTCTGTTAACTCTTTTACCTTGTCGGTTGGTTGGTCGGTCATTTGCGGCCTCCTTTATGATCACTAACGGGCAGTTATAAGAGTAGCATTTATTCGAAATTTTTTCATCCGGTCAAGACACGAGGGCGCTGAGGTCCGGGTCCGTGAGGGCTTTGTCCCTGAGCGCGGGGTCGAGCTCGACGGCGCGCGCGAGGTCCTCGGCGGCTTTGGCGGTCTCCCCCGATCCGGCGAAAAGTCCCGCCCGGTTGTAAAGGGCTTCGGCGTAGTCGGGCTTGAGCTCGAGCGTTTTGTTATACGCCTTGAGCGCGCCGTTCGGCTTTGCGAGATTATGTAGCGATACTGCCTTGTTGTACCAGGCCTCGACGTAATTCCCCTGGAGCGCGATCGCCTTGTCATACGCCGTAACGGCTTCGAGGTCCTTATCGAGCCTGCTCAGCGCCGCGCCTTTGTTGCACCACGCGACGGCGAAATCGGGCTTTAGCGCAATCGCCTTGTCTGCCGCCGCGAGCGACTCGTCCAGCCTGCCGAGCTTCCCGAGGACGGAGGCCTTGTTGTTCCACGCCTCGGCGTATTTCGGATTTATACCGAGCGCCTTTTCGTAGGCGTCGAGCTCCTCGTCGGGCCGTCCCATGACCGAGTAGGTGATCCCTTTGTTATACCAGGCCTCTGCGAAATCCGGCTTGAGCTCGACAGCCTTGCCAAGGGCCTCGATAGCCAGCTCGAATTCGCCGTTGTAGTAGTGGTCTACAGCCTTGAGTACGTAGTCTTCGGGATTCAATTCGCGCCTTGCCCGACCGGCCTGTAAACGACCAGTCCCGGTTTGTTTTGCATGTATTCGATGAGGTTCTGGTCTACGACCTTCATATTGCTTTTCTTCGACGATGCGTTTCTAAGGTATGCCGTATTACCCTTCTTTACGATTATGCCAGTGTGCGATACGTCGAGGCCGTCTATCTCCGTAAATATCCCGGCGTAGTCCCCAGTTTGGAGGTTCGCGATCACTTCGCCGTCTATCTCAGGCGAGGGGATGTAATAGATCGTCCGGTTCTTTACGGGTATCCCCGGAAGGAAGAGACCGCCGTCTTTCTTTTGATTGAGTGCTTTCGAAGCGGACATCGTCTTGTTCCCGCCGACTGCTTGCGTTACGTCCTTCACCTTGCCGGAATTGTTCACCGGCCAGTCCGAAAAAAAGTGGTTCCGGTTCTGAAACGCCACGACCCCGTCCTTGTATCGGATCTTCCTTAGATTCTCCTCGAAGTCAGGGAACGAATCCGAAAGGCTGAGGGCCTCGACATAATCCACATACGTAAAGCAGTCCATACCTTGTAGGTCTATCGTGAAGACCTCGGGCGTGCTCGCATTCCCTGTGAGTGTGTCGGCGACGTAGGGCGTCCCGAGGAATTCGGCCGATATAAACCCGATGCGCTCCCCCATGCCGCCCGCGGAGGCGGACTCCCTCATCAGCGTTTCGAGGCCCGGCTCGGTCCATTTTCCCAGCTCTATTATCTCGGTTTCGCCTCCCTCGGCGCTAGAGGTCTGAAAGAACGGCATGGCCACAAGCATCACCAATAAAAAGAAATTTCCAATGTAACTGTACGTTTGCTTTCTCATTCGAGTTCCGTTTTCGCGTAGATATTTATACCATGTAACTACAGCCGTAGCAGATTGTCTCTATAGTATAACCGCCGGTCTCTGGAGCGGCACACGGGATTTTCGTATGCTGTTTATCATCCGAAAACCTCGTCCAGCCAGTCGTACGCCACCGCCGCGGCGAACGACGGATTCCCTACCTGGCAGTGCGTGTCCGCGCCTTCGAATTCCGTAAACTCGTATTTCGACACGGGCCCGGATACGCTCTCGACAAATGTCTTGTACTGGGCCTCGGGCTCTTCGCCTTCGCCCATTCCGACGAGCGCCAGCGAAGGGCACTTTATATTTTTTATGGCCTCGCCGACTGCAAACTCCCTAAGGTAAATAAACGTGTCCCTGAACGACGGCTGGCCGTACCTTGTAATGAGGCTTTCGGTCATGACCTTCTTCTCCCTGGGGAATACGTCGTCCGGGATGTTCGGTATGTCGGCCACTGTGAAATTCTGATCATCGGGCATCTCGGCCGGATCGAACCCTGTAAAGCCAATTAGGTATGCGTGGAGGTCGATGATCGGCGAGTTGGCTATGAGCGCCTTAATCCTGGGCTCATGCGCCGCCGAGCGCGTTGCGAAATATCCCCCGACGCTGATGCCCATGAGCGCCAGCCTGTCCATGTCTACTTCGGGCCTGTCCTTTATGTAATCTATGACAGTTCCGGTCACGTTCTCGAAGTCTGGCTCGAAGTGCGTATTCGAGAAAAAGCGGTACAAGTCCATCTGCCCCGGCCCGGCGAAATGGATCACATTGTATCCTCGCTCCAGCGCCGCACAGCCGCGCATTATGTATTCCTCTTCCAGCGTGCCGTCGAATCCGCTCACTATAAGAAGTGTCTTTCTCTTTATGGGCTCCGGGCTCGGGGTCATAATGTAAACCGGGAGCTCCACGCTTTTATACGTCACCATCGCCTCTTCAAACGTATGCCAAACGTGATTCATCGCCTGCCCGAAGCAGTATCGCGACTTAAGGCCGAGCTCCCTGTGGACGGGGCCCAGAGGGGGGGTGTAATACTCCGCCGCCCTGAACGAGTTACAGGCCTTAAGGAACTGATCGCGCGCGCTTATCGTGTGCGCCTTGGAGTCGCGCCTGTGTGCGTCCTTTTGCTGCCACTCGCCCAGGCTCGAGAACTCGGCCGCCCAGCTCGCCGGGTCGCCCTCCACGATCCGCGCGGCCGTGGCGAGGGATTCGCCCGCCGAGGCTCCGCCGTAAGAGGCCGAGCCGAGCTGACGCATGAGCTGAAAGTCCATCTCTTTGCTCGAAAACCCCTTTACCCCGGTTTTGCCGCGACTCAGTTCCGCCATTTGTATTCCTCCATTTTGTATTTATAGTGCCGGGAAATAATATACTTCCTGAAGGCCCGGTAACAAAGGGCCGGTATCAGACAATGACTTCAGGTAATTCGGGCCAACCGGCCGGAAAATTGAGTATCCTTAGTAATAGAGCATGACCGGGAGGTGAATATCATGGGGCTTAAAGAAATTCTGGAGCCGATCGCCGAGAAGCTCCAATCAGGTGCGAATGTAAGGGCCGTTTACGGCGATCCCGTCGAGGCGCACGGGAAAACGATCATTCCAGTCGCAAAGGTCGCCTACGGATTTGGCGGGGGATTCGGGAACAAGAACACCGGCGGCGGAGAGCCGGCTAAGGACGAAGGCGGCGCGGGGGGCGGCGCTGCGGCAAAGCCCATCGGCGTCATAGAAGTGAGCGAAGAGGGGACCCGCTACATTCCAATACACAGCGGGAAAAAGCTTGCCGGGATTCTGGCGCTCGGGTTTATCGTGGGGTATCTGATCGGGAGGAGGTGATGGGCCCTCTACTTCGATTTCCTCTCCCCGAAAATCGTGACGATTATCTTTCGCGGTCCGCCGTGGTCCCTGTGCTCGCAGAGATATATCCCCTGCCAGGTGCCCATGTTGAACCTTCCGTCCTTCACTGGTATCGAAACCGAGCTCCCCAGCAGCGACGCTTTAATGTGGGCCGGCATATCGTCCGGTCCCTCCAGCGTGTGCCTGTAATAGGGCGCATTTTCAGGAACGTATTTGTTGAAATGTGATTCGAAATCCACCCTTACGTCGGGCGAGGCGTTCTCGTTTATAGTCAGCGAGGCAGACGTGTGGCAGATGAATACGTGCGCGACGCCGACGGCGAATTCGGCGAGCTCCGGAATATGCCCCGCGATCTCTCTCGTTACCAGGTGAAAACCCCTTCTCTTCGGCTCAAGCGTAAATTCTTTTTGAACGCAGTTCATTGAAACGCCTCCGGGCCGCGTCCGATTATTCGCGCTCTTCTGTTACCGCCGCGCCGAGGCGCTGTGCGAGGCCCTTTGCGCCCCAGCCCATCACGACGTCGTGATTCCATTTGAATATAGGCTCTGCGATAGGGGCCAAAAAGTTCATCCACGCCTTGGACGTTTTTACGCGCCAATCGTACACCACCGTCGTATGCCCGCCCTCCGAATGAAGCTTCCATACGCCCCGCCCGTCGAGCTCCCCGCTCGCTATGCCTTCGAGCAGGGTCATTGGCTCCACCCTCACCGTCTCGCTTTCGAACGAGAGCCCGTAGGGGAGGGCGCTCTTCCACGTATAGCGCCTGATGCTGCCGACGCCGAGCTCGTCCCCTTTCCTGATCTCGACAACCTCCTCGACCCCGCGCCACCATTCCGGCCACCGCTCGGAATGGTAAATCTCGTTCCACACCTTTTCGAGCGGCGCGTCGGTTTTCCATACCGTAACGAATTTGTATTCGCGTTCCGGGGGCATTAATCGCGGCAGTTTAAAACACCCTCCACGGCTTCGGTCATAGCGCTGATGAATTTAGGGTCGTCGTTTACCGTGTTCGCGCGAAGTAGATTTATTCCGGCCTCCTCCGCTGCCTCTTTGGCCTCGACGCCTATGTCGAACATGACTTCGACGTGATCGCAGAGGAATCCGATCGGCTGGACTATTACGTTCTTTACGCCTTCCTTCGCGAGCTCGTGAATCACGTCGCAAACGTCGGGCTCGAGCCAGGGGTCTTGCGGACGGCCGCTCCGGCTCTGGTAGACGAGCCTCCACTTGTCATGCCCGAGCCGCTCCGATATAAGCCTCGCCGTCTCGGTCAGCTGCTCAACGTACGGCGAGCTCTCGGCCATCGGGGTCGGAATGCTGTGCGCCGAATAAAGGATCATCGTTTCGCCCCTCTCTGCTTCCGGTATTGCCGCAAGGCATTCTGCAACCCTGTCTGCCGAGTCTTCGATAAAAAGCGGGTGATCGAAGAGGGGAGGGGTATAGGCGAATTCGATGCTCACTCCCGCCGAGGCTAGCGCTTCCTCGACGTCCCTCTGGTATCTCTCCCAGCTCGCGTCGCATTGGTGTGCGGCCATTATCATCCCTACGGCCTTCTTGGCTCCTTTCTCCGACATCTCTTTTACAGCGTCGATCAGGAACGGATTCCAGTTCCTCATCCCTACGTAAACGGGGAGGGCTCGGCCCTTTCCGGCGAGCTCGGCTTCGAGAGCGCTGGCCTGCTTGTAGGTGTATTCGTTGAGCGGCGACCTGCCGCCAATAAGCTCGTAATGATGGGCTACCTCTTCCAGGCGCTCTTCGGGTATCGGCCTCCCCTCGGCGACCCGTCTCAGGAACGGTCTTATCTCTTCCGGGGCCTCGGGTCCGCCGTATCCTATGAGAAGTACAGCGTCGAAATCGTGATTCATAAGTTTCTCCCTTGATTTGGGGCGCCGGAAATTTATTTTCCGGACGAATATTCGTGCACGGCGTCTACCAGCGCGAGAACATTATCTACAGGCGTCCGCGGCAGGATGCCGTGGCCGAGATTGAAAATATGACCTGGCCTTCCCCCGGCCTTGTCGAGAATAATCATTGCCCTCTTTCTTATCTCCGCCGGCGGCGCGAACAGGACCACAGGGTCGAGATTTCCCTGCACAGCGGAGTCGTATCCGACCCTCTTCCAGGTCTCGCCCAGATCCACCCTCCAGTCGAATCCTATCACGCTGCTCCCGGATTCCTTCATAAGTTCGAGGAGCGCGCCCGTACCCGTGCCGAAGTGTATGACGGGCACATTTTTCGTTATTGAGCGAATAAGTTTTTTCATATGCGGGAGGACGAAGTCTTTGTAATCGTCCCTGGACAGGCATCCGACCCAGCTGTCAAAGAGCTGAACGGCGTCGGCCCCGGCTTTTACCTGTGCGTTGAGGTGCGCCGCCGTCGCCGCCGTGAGCTTCTCCATAAGCGTGTGCCACGCGCCAGGGTCCTTATACATTAATCCCTTCGTGTTCTCGTAGTTCCGCGACCCGCCGCCTTCTATGGCGTAGGACGCGATGGTGAACGGAGCTCCAGCGAATCCTATGAGCGCTTTTTCGGGGTCGAGCGCGCGCCGCGTCGTCGAAATGGCTTCGTACACGAACCCGAGGCTCTCAGTGTCGAAATCCAAAAGCCCGTCTACGGCCTTTCCCGAGCGTACGGGCTTTAATATCTTCGGCCCGTCGCCCTTCGAAAATTCGAGCCCCACTCCGAGCGGCTCCAATATCACCAGTATGTCGGAGAATATTATTGCCGCGTCCACGCCGAGACGGTCAACGGCGCTCAGCGTTACCTCGGCCGCCAGCTCGGGCGTCTTGCAAAGCTCGAGGAACGACACCCTTGCGCGGAGCTCTCTGTACTCCCGCATGAATCTCCCGGCCTGACGCATCAGCCAGACGGGCGTATAGTCCGTCTTCTCTCGCCTGCACGCCTTCATGAATACAGAATTCTTGATCGTCTCTTTACGGAGCTTCTCGAAATCTTTTTCCCACACCATTTCGACGCGGTGCCACTTGCTGGTATCTACGCCGTTCTTGTATGCGATCCTCTTTTTTCTAAGGAGCTCGCCGCCCGTCCTCGCCATTTCGCGAATCAGGTTCCCCATCTTCGGGCTGTCCGGCTCGTAATCCGGCGAAAGGCCGAACCTCGTGAGCGCCTCGGTCGTCGTCGGCCCGATCGAGCCTATCGCGACGTTCCTGAAGCCTTCCCTCAGGCCATCCGTCAGCCCTTCGTCGTCGGCCACTTTGAAGAGGTTGTAAATCTGCTGCGAGCTCGTGAAGAGCGATATGTCTTCCTTCTTTTCCGTTATGGCCTTTATTGCTTCGCGGAGCGGCGCCGTGTCCTCGGGGAGATCCCACCTGTAGACCGGCACCGGGGTCACCTTGGCCCCCCGGTTCCTGAGCGCTTCGAGAAATTCGTCGTTCGATATGCCGTACTCCTGAACCGCGACTCTCTTCCCCTTGAGCTCGAACTCGCCGTCGAGCGTGTTAAGAACGTCCCGCCACGTGTTGGGCTCGGGGACGGTTATGTCCGGAGTGACGTCCATCTCGCGAAGGGCCGCCACGGGCTTCGGCCCGCGCGCGACGACGGTGGTCTTCTTGAGCGCGTCTATGAATTCATCCCGGGGGTGCTTCGTCACGACCGCTTCTGTTAGGGCTCTCGTGCCAACGCCCGTCATCAGGATTACAATGTCGAACTTTCCGTCGATGAGGCTCTTTGCAAATTTGAGCGCGTCGCCGGATTTAGACAGCGGGACTTCGCGCATCGACGGGGCTATACGAGGGACGCCGCCGTGATAGAGAATCAGCTTCTCTATTTCCTTTGCGCGCCGGCTTTCAAACGCTGTGACCCGTAGGCCGTTGAATCTAAAATTGCTGGTCATATTGGCTGGTTATAATTATATATGTGAGTTTATCACAAGGGGGTGACGGGTCAATCCGGCAGGGCGGGGGAAACGCGTTTCCCGGTCCGCGAGCTTGATAAGGAGCGCGTCATTTTTTATAATCCACTTGAGAAACATCTCCCGGGAGAGCACAAATGTCAAAGAAGGTCGAATTCTACTACGATTTCAGCAGCCCCTACACATACATCGCCTCTACGAGGATCGAGAAGGTCTGCGAGGATAACGGGGCCGAGCTCGAATGGAAGCCGTTTCTTCTCGGCGGGGTTTTCAACGAGACCGGGGTTAAGCCCGCTGTGCAGATCGAAAACAAGATCGCTTACCTCAAGAAGGATCTAGCTGATACGTCCCGCTACTACGGAGTCGAGTTCAAATTCCCCGAGCACTTTCCTCTCATAAGCGTAAAGCCGATGCGCGGGGCATTCGCAGCCTCCGAGAAAGACCTGCTTGTTCCGTACAACCATCACCTCTTCAGGCTCTACTGGACCGAGGGAAAGGACCTCAGCCAGGACGATATCCTGAGCGCGGCGGTGGAGGAAGTCGGGATCGACCCCGGCTGGTTCATGGCCAGGATCGTCGAGCAGGAAATAAAGGACAGGCTTAAGGAAGAAACGTCCCGGGCGGCTTCGCGCGGGGCCTTCGGGGCGCCTACGGTTTTCGTGGACGACAAGATGTTCTGGGGAAACGACAGGCTCGATTATCTCGATAAATACCTCAAGGGGCAGCTCTGATCCCCCCGGCTAGGGCTCGCGCCTACGAAGGCCGTTTCTGTTTTCATTTAGGTAATTTCGTGTAAATTGTTTCCAACAAAAGTTTGGGAGAATCCTTTTTATGAGCGAGGCGTTCCATTATAAAGACGGCGAATTTTACGCCGAGGAAGTACCACTTTCCAGGATTGCGGAATCCGTCGGCACTCCGTGCTACGTCTACAGCTACGCGGCCCTCAAGAACGCGTTTACGGGCTACAGGAACGCGTTCTCCGACATTGCAACGCTGATTTGCTACTCGGTAAAGGCCAACTCGAACCTCGCCATATTGAAATCTTTCGCCGATCTCGGCTCCGGATTCGACATAGTATCTCTCGGAGAGCTAATACGCGTGAAGAGGGCAGGGGGGGACACGTCGAAGGTCGTCTTCTCGGGCGTCGGGAAGACAGCCGAGGAGATGAAGGCCGCGCTCGAAGCGGGGATACTCTTTTTCAACGTCGAGTCTGTCGAAGAGCTGGGGCTTCTTAACGAAGTCGCCTCGGGGCTCGGTAAAAAGGCCCCGGTCGCCCTTCGCGTAAACCCGGACATCGATCCCAAGACCCATCCCTACATCTCGACGGGCTTTAAGAAGAGCAAGTTCGGGATCGAGATAGGTAGGGCCGCCGAAGTCTACAGAGAAGCCAGTGCCATGAAGGGTATCGAAGTCGTTGCCATCGACGCACACATAGGCTCACAGATTTTCGATCTGTCCCCGTTCACCGATTCACTCAAGAAGCTCGTCGCCCTTGCTGACGACCTTTCAACCTCGGGGATAAATATCGAATACATCGATATCGGCGGCGGCCTCGGCATCAGCTATGAGAAAGGCGAAACCCCTCCGAAGCCGGGCGAATACGCGAGCGTAATAAGATCCGTCCTCGCGGGCAAACCCTACAAGCTCGTCCTCGAGCCGGGCAGGTCGCTCATGGGGAACTCGGGCCTTCTGATGACGAAGGTGATATACCTCAAGGAAGGGACCGCGAAAAAGTTCGTCATAGTCGATGCCGCGATGAACGACCTCATACGCCCCGCGTTCTACGATTCCTATCACGAGATACTTACCGTAAAAGAATCGGGCGTGCCGGAAGGGCCGGTGGACGTGGTCGGGCCGATATGCGAGTCGGGCGACTTTCTTGCGAAGGACAGGCCGTTTCCCGCCGTCGGAATGGGCGACCTTCTCGCGGTCATGAGCGCAGGCGCATACGGTTTCGTAATGTCTTCTAACTACAACACGCGTCCGCGAGCCGCCGAGGTGCTCGTGAACGGCGACTCGTTCAGCGTAGTCAGAAAACGCGAAACGTACGACGACCTGCTCAAGGCGGAAATCGACTGAGCGCAGTCTATACCGTTTCATTCCTTTCTATTGAACTAGTATATAACTTCGTTGGGCAGGCTGAAAAACTCGCCTGCAGGGTTCGGGAACGCCCGTTTGTAACGGGCGCTCTATATTCTTCGCTTATGTTTTACTGTGTGCGCCCACTTCTGCGGGCAGTGGTTTACTTACAATCCGCAAGCGCTCAGGAAATT
>JBFWTW010000023.1:15453-21568 GCA_050247635.1 Candidatus Dadabacteria bacterium
TCCGCAAGCGCTCAGGAAATTGCGCCGGGCGATTCGATCAGCTTCTCCGCTTCTTCGATTACTTCCCCGAGTCTTTCCTTAAAAAGACTGATTCCCCCGAGAGGAATAACTATGCAGGATCTGCCGCCGCTGAGCTCGGTGATTCTGAGATATTTACCTTTGTGATTTTCTTTTACGTCGAAGAAAAATCTTTTGGATTCGATGTCTACGTGTTTGCTGGTATGTTCTTTTTCGAGTTTATCAAGTCTTTCAAGTCTCTCCATTTCCTGAATACCTCCGCCTCTTTCAACTTGTGTGGTTGAATTGAATTTTGGATCGTGTTGGGTACGAAATAATAACCCTTTGATTTCTAAAAATCAAGAAATCAATCAAAATGAATTGTGTATAATTCAGTGAATCCGATTAACGTTCGCGGAGGTAAAGAGATGGGTAAGAAAATCAAATTCGGCATCACTGCACCGGTTCCCGGTGAATCGGTAGAAGGGCTCGTAAAATTCGCCGCAGATGCAGAAAATGCGGGTTTCGACACGGTATGGTTTCCCGATCACGTCGTCTTCATGGCGAAGCGTCTGACGCCCGAAGTGTGGTCAGTTATAACTGCCGCGTCGATGAAAACCAGCAGCGTGATCATGGGTACGGTCGGCGATTCCCACCGCATGCATCCCGCTGTGTTCGCGCACCGTCTCGCAACGGTCGATCACGTTTCGAACGGCAGGATTTTTGTCTGCGTCGGATACGGCGAGAAGATGAATCTAGACCCCTACGGCATCAAATGGAACAAGCCCCTCACGAGGGTCGTGGAATCCATAAAGATCATGCGCGCTCTCTGGAAGGGCGAGCCGGTTGATTTCGATGGAGAGCTTTACAGCATGAGTCAGGCCGAGCTCCGCATACAGCCCGTTCGTGACAACCGCATCCCGATATACGTCGCGGCTACCGGCCCTCGGGCGCTCAAGGTAGCCGGCGAGTACGGCGACGGATGGGTGACGAACGCGATGCCGCCGTCCCTATTCGCACGCAAGCTAGAGGCCGTTTTCGAAGGCGTGGCGGGGCGTGACGCAGGCCTCGGGGACATAGAAAAGACCATCTACATGTTCACCTCCATTGCCGAGAACGTCGATGAAGCGTACAAGTCCCTGGAGCCTGTAAAGCACGCCCTCATATGGCCCGAGCTCCTCTCCCAGGCCGGGTATGACATCAAGATCGGCGAGGAGTACCAGGGGCTCGAGTATACGAAGATAATGCCGAACGACCAGGACATGCTGAGGAAATTCAGAGAGATGGGCGAGAAGTACTACTCGCGGGATATAGTGCTCGACTTCGTCGCCGCGGGCTCGAAGGCTGACGTCATAAAGAGGCTCGAAGAGTACGTCGATGCCGGCGTCGAGCATTTCATCTTCAGGGACTTCAGCCCGGACAAAGAGAAATCGTTCACTATACTTTCGAAGGATATTGCGGGGTATTTCAGGGGATAGGCGGGCGCCTGTCAATGCTCCATGCGCGAAATCTGGAGTGCGATGTTCGAGAACGGGTCGGCCGACATATCCGGTCCGAAGTAGACCTTGCGCATGTAGTCGAGCGCGCCCGAGTAGAACTCGAACTCGCGTGACAGTCTGCTGAACATTATCGGATTTCCCTCGCCCCTTTCGAGGTCCAATATGGATACGACCGAATAGGACTTCATCCCCTCGCTCATGTAATAGGAAAGATACGAGCCCCGGTTGACGTAGTCCCGGAATATGCCGCTCATGAAGAGCGAAAAATCCCCCATGTATTTCCTCACCTCTCTCTGGTAGCCGCTGTTCTCGGCCGGGACCTTCCTGCTCTCTATAAGCATATCGACTATCGTGCTCATCTTCTTCCCGGTGTCATCGGTGAGTTTGTAGAGGCTTTCCGACCGGGCGAACTCGGTCAGCATTTCGGTGAGGTATTCGGCTGCTTCCCTGTCCTTTTCTTTCCCGAGGTCAAAGAAGCTCAGGTTTACGAGGTTGCTGAAGTATGACCTTATGGATACTGTGTCTATCTTATCTCGGGTCATGGCAAATTCGCGTGAATTACTCTACCTAAGTATAATACAAACTTTAGCAAACGACCCGGCAGTGTGTCAACTAATTTTCGGTATGCACTGCCGAAACATGACCCGGCGCGGCTTGGCGGCGCCCCTGGGATAATTCGACTTAAAAAGGATACAGAATGGCCAGAATAAAAATGGAATTCCCGGAGAAGCACGTTTTTTCGACAGAAATATCGCTTCGTATAAGCGACATAAACTACGGGGGACACCTCGGGCACGACTCCATACTGTCGCTGACGCACGAGGCGCGCGTCAGGTTCTTCAGGAGCCTCGGCTTTTCCGAGCTCGACGTGGACGGCCCCGGGATAATACTCTCGGACGTCGCGATCGTGTACAAGTCCGAGGGCTTCTACGGAGATGTTGTCGTCATAGATATAGCGGTATGCGACTTTACGAAGTACGGCTGCGACCTCGTCTACAGGGTCAGCAACATGGAGACCGGGAAAGAGATTGCCACGGCCAAGACCGGCATCGTGTTCATGAACTACGCCGAGAGGACGGTCGCTCCGGTGCCCGAGAAATTCAAGAGCCAATTCGAGCCGGAGGAATACTTCTTCGAGATCCAGTCGGGCGCATCTTCCGGCGGGAAATGATGCCGCTTTCTATGAAGTTTTGTTCCGGATCAGTGCTAAAGAGAATAAAAAAAGGGGAGGGCTAAAAGCCCTCCCCGGAAGTTTCAATCCTGAGTCTTAATTCTTTTCTTTCTCGACGATAATCGCGATACCCATTCCGCCGCCGATGCAAAGGGCCGCGAGGCCGCGCTTTACCTTCTTGCGCTTGCCCATTTCGTGGAGAAGGGTAACGAGAATCCTCGTTCCGGAAGCGCCTATCGGGTGTCCGAGGGCTATTGCTCCGCCGTTCACGTTAATCTTGTCTTCGGGTATCGGGAGGTCTCTCAGCACCGCGAGTGACTGCGCGGCGAAGGCCTCGTTTAACTCGAAGAGGTCTATGTCGTCGAGCGAGAGCTTAGCCTTGTCGAGCGCCTTCTGTATCGCCGGCACCGGCCCGATGCCCATGATGGACGGGTCCACGCCGCCGACGGCGTAGGACAGTATCGAGGCAACGGGCTTAAGCCCGAGGTCTTTGGCCTTTTTTTCCGAGGAGACGAGGATCGCGGCGGCGCCGTCGTTGATGCCCGAGGCGTTGCCCGCCGTTACGGTGCCGCCCACCTTAAACACGGGTCGGAGGCCCTTCAGCGCTTCGAGCGTCGTGTCGCCCTTCGGGTGCTCGTCCCTGTCGAAAGCCAGGGGGTCGCCCCTTCTCTGCGGGATGAGCACCGGCACGATCTCGTCCTTGAACCTGCCCTCGTCCTGGGCAGCCTTACATTTCTGCTGGCTCTTGTAGGCGAATTCGTCCTGCTCGTCTTTCGAGATGTTATAGGATTCCGCGAGATTCTCCGCGGTGACTCCCATGTGATAATCGTTGAATATGTCCCAGAGGCCGTCGTATACCATGCCGTCTACTATCTCGTCTTTGGGCATTCCCATCCTGTATCCGTAACGCGCCTTGGGGAGGTAAAAGGGGGCGAGGTTCATGTTTTCCGTGCCGCCCGCGATTATGGCTTCCGCATCCCCCGCCTTTATCGCCTGTGCTGCGAGCGCTATGGACTGTACTCCCGAGCCGCAGACGCGATTAATCGTTACCGCCGGCGTTTCCACAGGCAGCCCAGCTTCGATGGATATCTGCCTGGATACGTTCATTCCCTGACCCGCGCCGAGAATATTACCCATAATGCAATCGTCGATCTCTTTCGGGTCGATTCCCGTCCTGTCCAGTATCTCCTTTACAACCGTGGCGCCCAGCTTCGCGGAGTTCGTATCTTTCAACGTTCCGCCGAATGCCCCGATTGCAGTCCTTAACGGTTCGCTCAGAACTACTTTCTGCATATGAATCGCCTCCTTATTTAGGTTGACTGCCAATCCGCTGAGTGGATTTTACATTAAGACTTTCCATTTGCAAGTAAACGGAGTCCCCTCCGTCTTGACAAGGGGTAGCGGTTTGGGTAACCCGTTAGTTGCCGCCGCGGCTTGGCGGGATTCAACTTGTCACAAACGAAAAAGGGGGCATCTTGGCAAAATTAACAGTCGGAGTCGTTTTCGGGGGCAGGTCCGTAGAGCACGAGGTCTCGCTGGTCTCCGCGAAATCCGTGATATCGAATACCGATAAAGATAAATATGAAGTATTTCCTATATTCATAGATAAAGAGGGGATATGGCGGAGGGCATCCATAGACGCCTGGCTCGGCGGCGGGGAGCTCGATGTCGAAACGGGCTCTTTCCTTACGCCTTCTCTCGGCTCGGGCGAGCCGCTCCTGTACGAGATCGCTGACGGGAAGCCCGCTGCAAAGCACAAGATAGACGTCATTTTCCCCGTCCTTCACGGCACATTCGGCGAGGACGGCACTGTCCAGGGGCTCTTCGAGCTGATGGGTGTGCCTTTTGTCGGTGCGGGCGTTCTCGGGTCGTCCGTCGGTATGGACAAGATAATGATGAAGGCCGTGCTCAAGGATTCCGGCCTCCCGGTGCCGGAGTTCGTCGGATTCTACAAACACGAGTGGGAGGCCGACAGGAACGGCGTCGCCATACTCACGATGAACCTCTTGGGAATGCCCTGCTTCGTCAAGGCCGCCAACCTCGGCTCTTCGGTGGGAGTAACCAAGGCGAAAAACGGGGACGAGCTCGAAAAGGCCATCGACTATGCCTGCAAGTTCTCCAGTCGCATAATCGTCGAAAGGGCTGTCACAAAGCCGCGCGAAATCGAGATAAGCGTCCTTGGGAACGAAGAGCCCGTGGCTTCGTGCGCGGGTGAGGTCGTCCCGCACCGGGAATTTTACGACTACAAGGCTAAATATCTCGAAGAGGGGACGGGCCTTATCGCCCCGGCGGAGCTCGGCGGCGAGCTTACCGCCCTCCTTCAGGATTACGCCATACGAACCTTCAAGGCCCTCGACTGCAGCGGCCTCGGGAGGGTCGATTTCCTTATAGAAGAGGGCGCCGGGGCGATTTACATAAGCGAGATAAACACGATCCCCGGGTTTACGAATATAAGCATGTACCCACGGCTCTGGGAGGAGAGCGGGCTTAGCTTCAAAGACCTCGTAAGCAGGCTGATTGAGCTAGCGCTCGAACGCGCAGCCTCGCAAAAGGCATTCAAGACCGACTTCAGGGACGAGATTTGAGCCGGTCGTGCGCCGCGCCGTAAAATCCGGGGACATCCGGCGTGTATGGATGTATAGTTTATATCATAACGTGTTTATTCAGGCACGATAATATAAGGAACAGCCCTCTGTCAGAATGAAGCCCCGCATCCCGATCCTTTCTATTTTTGTAGTCATGGCAGCGCTATTGCTCGGCTCCGCGTTTTCGAACCCCGAGATGGGGCCCGTCGAGGAAACCCCCGACGCCCTCATGCTCCGCTATCCGGACGTAAGCGGGGATTCTATAACCTTCGTCTACGCCGGGGATATATGGGTGGTTCCCAAATCCGGGGGGCTCGCCTCGCGGCTTACTTCCGCCAAAGGGAACGAGATACTGCCCAAATTCTCCCCTGACGGCGAGACTATAGCCTTCAGCGGCAATTACGACGGCAACGTAGACATATACACGATCCCCCGTACGGGCGGGATACCCGAGAGGCTAACCCACCACCCGGACGACGACATGGTCGTCGGCTGGTACCCGGGCGGCAAGAACATCCTCTTTCGCTCAAACATGCTGAGCCCGAGCCAGCGCTACGACAGGCTCTTTAAGCTTTCGGCCAAAGGCGGCCTCCCCGAGGCGCTCCCTCTTCCCTACGGCGAGCTCGGCAGCCTGAGCCCAGACGGCAAGAAGATGGCGTTCGAATACATGGCCCCCATGCGCGGCGCCTGGAGAGGGTACAGGGGCGGGATGGCCAACGACATCTGGATATACGACTTCGAGACCGGCTCCATAGAAAAAATCACCGACTATCCGGGCACCGACTCGGTGCCTATGTGGCACGGGAAAGAAATCTACTTCGTCTCGGACAGGGGCGGCGAGAAGCGTATCAACATATGGGCCT
>JBFWTW010000024.1:0-21179 GCA_050247635.1 Candidatus Dadabacteria bacterium
TCCTCGTCATTCCTTCGGAAACAAGCCAACGGGGCATATTCGCAATGAGAAAACTGCCTGGGGAGTATTTTGTACCGGTTACCCTGCCCTTTACGGGCATCCTGATAATGTGGCAATCGTAAACCGCGAGGGATATGGAGATTCTGGTAGCTGGCATTCCGAGGAAGTCCCTTTCGTAAATCTCGGCGACTTCCAAGACCTCGCCGTCCGCAGGCGAAACGACGGCCTCCGGGGCGTCGGGGACGTCCCTTTCGGGGTCCCTGAAGAAAAACAGGACCACGACGGCCGCCCCCGCGAATACAAACGAAACGGTTATGAAGCCAGTTATCGCGGCCGCCCAGGCCAGGAACGCCAGAATACCGAGATAGGTGAAACCCTCGGTGGCTATGGGTGGCCGCTTTCGCTCCATCAGTTCTTCGACTTGTCTACCAGCTTCTTCTTGAAGAGTGTGCTCATCATGCCCCTCAGCTGCCCGCCGATGTCCTCGATCGGATGGGTCTCGCCCTTCTTCATGAGAGCGTTGTAGACAGGCCTGCCTGCCCTGTTCTCGAGTATCCACTCGCGGGCGAACTCGCCGTTCTGGATCTCGGTCAGGATCTTCTTCATTTCTTTCTTGGATTCCGCGTCTACGACCCTCGGCCCGCGCGTGATGTCGCCGTACTTGGCCGTGTCGCTGATGGAATATCTCATGTTGGATATGCCGCCCTCGTATATAAGGTCGACGATGAGCTTAACCTCGTGGCAGCACTCGAAGTACGCCATCTCCGGCGGATATCCCGCCTCGACGAGCGTCTCGAAGCCGGCCATGATGAGCGAAGTAAGGCCGCCGCAAAGAACCGCCTGCTCGCCGAAGAGGTCCGTTTCGGTCTCGTCCTTAAAGGTCGTCTCGATGATGCCGGCCCTTCCGCCGCCTATAGCTCCGGCGTATGCGAGCGCTACTTCCTTGGCCTCGCCCGTTGCGTCCTGGTGGACGGCTACGAGCATCGGCACGCCTCCGCCCTCTTCGTACTGACCGCGGACGGTGTGGCCCGGGGCCTTCGGCGCAACCATGAATATGTCTACGTTGGGCGGGGGGACGATCTGTCCGTAATGTATGTTGAGCCCGTGGCTGAAAGCTATGGCGTTTCCGGCGTCGAGGTTGCCCGAGATCTCGTTCCTGTATATGTCGGCCTGGCTCGTGTCCGGGGCGAGGATCATTACGATGTCCGCCCACTTTGCCGCGTCGTCCACCGACATTACCTTAAACCCGGCCTGCTTGGCCTTCTCCCAGCTCCCGCTGCCTTCCCTGAGCCCGATTGCGACTTCGACGCCGCTGTCGCGGAGGTTAAGCGCGTGGGCGTGGCCCTGGCTGCCGTAGCCGACTATCGCGACTTTTCTCTTCTTAATTTTATTCTGGTTAATATCGCTGTCGTAATAAACCTTCATCTTTTTATTCTCCTTTCCTTAAGGCTTTACTTTCGCGTTTCATCGCCACAGTCCCCGTGCGCGCTATCTCCTTTACGCCGAGCGGCTGAAGGAGCTCTATGAACGCGTTCACCTTTTCCTTGTCCCCGGTGAGCTCGAGCGTATACGACTTCGCGCCTACGTCTATCACCTTGGCCCTGAATATATCGGCTGTCCTCAGTATTTCGGCGCGGGTTTCGGGCTTCGCGTCCACGCGAACGAGCACCATCTCCCTCTCGACCCTCACTTCGTCCGTAAGGTCGCTCACCTTGATCACGTTCACCATGTTGTTAAAGCGCTTGATTATCTGCTGGATTATGAAATCGTCGCCCGACGTTACGAGCGTAATGCGCGAAGTATCCGGCTCGAGCGTCTCCGCGACGTTCAGGCTCTCTATGTTGAACCCCCTTGCGCTGAAGAGGCCGGCTATGCGCGAGAGAACGCCCGATTCGTTATCGACAAGAAGCGTTATCGTGTGCCTCACAATATATATACCTCCATATATACCTCCCGGTATATCTGAATGAACCGCTGATTATACAGGGGAAAAGATAAATGAGAACCCTTACTTATATAAAAAGCTCACTCATTATACCCAATCTTTCCCGTTAAGCCATATCGGCTACGTCTGCAAGGTTGCTGAGCTGTGCGCCCGGCCCGAGAAGCATCTCGTTCATCGCGCCGCCCGGGGCGATCATCGGGTACACCAGCTCCTCGTAATCGACCAGGACTTCCATCAGCACGACGCCCGGCGTCGACAGCCCTTCCCTGAGCGTGGATTCGAGGTCGTCGGGCCTGGACGCCCTGAGGCCTACCGCGCCGAAGGATTCGGCCAGCTTCACGAAATCCGGCAGCACGCCGAACTTCGAAGCCGAGTAGTTGCCCTCGAAGAACATCGTCTGCCACTGCCTGACCATGCCGTGATGGCCGTTGTTGAGGAGCAGTATCTTGAGGTCCATGCGGTTCTCGACCGCCGTGGCCAGCTCCTGAAGGTTCATCTGGAAGCTGCCGTCCCCGCACACGCTGACGACCTGCTTGTCCGGCCGGGCGAACTTCGCGCCCATTGCGGCCGGGAAGCCGAAGCCCATGGTGCCGAGCCCGCCCGACGTGATGTGAGTCCTCGGGTGCTTGAACTTGTACCACTGGGCCACCCACATCTGGTGCTGGCCGACGTCGGATACGATGACTGCCTCGCCGTCGGTGATCTTGCTTAGGGTGTCGATAGTGTAGGACGTGAGAATCTTCTCGTCGCCCTGGTTATAGGTATATGGGTGCTTTTTCTGCCAGCTTTTTATCATCGACGACCACTCCTTCCTGTCGTTCTTTACCTTCGCCGGAAGGAGCTCGAGCATCTGCTGGAGAACGAGCTTTGCATCGCCGACTATCGGACAATGAACGACTATGTTCTTGTCTATCGTCGACGGGTCGATGTCTATGTGAATGATCTTTGCGTTGGGTGCGAACTTCGCGAAATTTCCGCCCGTCGCCCTGTCGTCGAACCTCGCGCCGATGGATATGACGAGGTCGCACTCGTGTACGGCCATGTTGGCCGCGTACGAGCCGTGCATGCCGAGCATGCTGATATAGAGCGGGTCGTCCGCCGGATAAGCGCCGAGTCCCATAAGCGTCAGCGTGACGGGGATCTGGAGCCTGTGTGCAAGCTCCTTAAGCTCCTCGCTCGCGGCCGACCATATGAGCCCTCCACCGCCGAAAATGAGCGGCTTTTTCGCCTCTAAAAGCATCTCGACCGCGCGCTTAACCTGCCTGTGGTGCCCCTTCGTCGGGGGCTTATAGCCCCTGAGCCCGACGGAATCCGGTATGACCAGCTCGTCTTCGCCCAGGAGAACGTCCTTGGGCATATCGACGAGGACAGGGCTCGGCCTCCCCGTGCCCGCGATGTAAAACGCCTCTTTCATCGCGCGCGGGAGATCCGAAGTTTTCCTCACCAGATAATTATGCTTCGTGCAGGGGCGGGTTATACCGATATGGTCCGCCTCCTGGAATGCGTCGCTCCCCAGGTATGGGAGCGGGACCTGCCCCGTGAAAACGACTATCGGGGAAGAGTCCATCTGCGCCGTCGCGATACCCGTTACGGTATTCGTCGCGGCAGGACCGGAAGTACAGAGCACCACGCCAGGCTTGCCGGACGCCCTCGCGTAGCCGTCAGCCATGTGGGTTGCGCCCTGCTCGTGCCTGGCAAGAACGTGCCTTAACCGATCCTCATACTTGGACATGACGTCGTACACCTTAAGCACGTAGCCGCCCGGTAGTCCGAACACCACGTCTATGCCCTCGTGTATGAGAGTCTCGAAAAACATCTCGGCTCCAATCATTCTTGCCATTCTAATTACACCCCCGTAGGATTAGCCCGGCGACGAATACACGTCCTCCGGGCGATTTAATAATCTATGTTCAGGTACCGATTTCAGGGCTTTCCGCCTGTCAGGCTTCGACCCTGTGCCTCCACTCCGCTATTCTTGCCTCTATCCTGTCCTTGAGCGAAAGCTTTATCTTCTTGAGCCTTTTCACCTCGACCTCGTCGTCGAAGCTCAGGGACTCCTTGCTTTCCAGACTGCTTACAACCTCGTCGAGTTCCCTGTGCTCGGAATAGAGCTTCTGGAACTCCTCGTCCCCCTCGAGAAGCTTCTCGATTATCTCAGATTCTGTCATGGTCTCTCCCCTTTGCTGATAATTCTGCGTCTGGCTTTCTAAGGTATGCCGGCGACAGGAGCGCGGCATCTTCGGAAAGCCCTTCCCGCAATCTCCGGACACCCAGGTAAGCGAGCGACGAAGCCCTCGGATAATTCACGTACGAGGGGCAGAACATACTCTCGCCAAGCTCGCTATCACCATGATTATCTTCCAGAAAATCTTTATAAAGTAAAGCGCCTTCCCCTATAAATATTGTTTTTTCCTTTATTATACTCCTTAATTCCTGGAGCGTGCGCGGGGCGTCTTCGGAGGCCCTCGCGAGATTACCGCCGTGGTGCCTGAAAAGGGCGGAGAATACCTCGCCCCTCCGGGCGTCGATTATCGGGCATATCTGGTGCTCCGAAAACGGCGCGTTCATCGCCAGAAGCTCCAGCGACGACGCCGAAACTACCGGCAAGTCGAGCGCGAACGCCAGCCCCTTAACGGTCGATATCCCGACCCTCAGCGACGTGAAAGACCCCGGCCCGGCGGTGACGGCCAGCCCCGAAAGCTCACCCTTGTCGATTTCGAGCTCCGAAAGGAGCATATCGACCTTCGGGATCAGCTTCTCTGAATGTGACGGCCCCATGCCCATGTAATACTCGCCCAGGATCCTGTCGCCGTCCGCGACGGCTATGCTCCCGGAATATGTGGACGTTTCGATAGCTAGTACTTTCATGGAGGCCATATAGTATAGAGTATATCAAATTTTAACGCTGTCGCCCATGTGTGAATTGGCGAAGATACAGAGGATGGAACAAACATTGGTCCCGTGGGCGGGGGCCGGTTTCAGCGAGAGCCCTGGGTGCCGAAGGTTTCCTCGCGGACGAGCGAAGACGAGCCCGAAGTTATGCCCTCTATCCTCATTGCGAGGTCGTTCTTGTTGGTGGCCTGCCTCATAGCCTCGTCGTATGTGATGAGGTTCCCCTTGTAAAGGTTGTAGAGGCACTGATCGAACGTCTGCATGCCGTAATGGAGGCTCCCCTCCTGAATGGCCTGCCTTATTTCCCAGGTCTTTGTCGGGTCGGAAATGAGATCCTTTATCCTCTCGGTGGCTATGAGCACCTCGACGGCCGGCACTCGCGCCTTGCCGTCAACGGTCGGAACAAGCCTCTGCGATATAACGGCCTTCAGCACCTGCGCGAGCTGATACCTCACCTGGTTGTGCTGGTGGGGCGGGAATACGGTCAGCATACGGTTTATCGATTCCATTGCGTCGAGGGTGTGGAGCGTCGTCAAAACGAGATGCCCCGTCTCGGCCGCCGAAAGGCAGATCTCCATCGTTTCCAGGTCCCTGAGCTCGCCGACCAGTATGACGTCCGGGTCTTCCCTGAGGGCCGCCCTCATCGCGTTGGCGAAGGCCATCGTGTCGATGCCCACCTCCCTCTGGTTTATGTAGCTCATCTGGTCTTCGTGCATATATTCGAGCGGGTCCTCGACGGTGATTATGTGCCGCGCCCTGTTCTTGTTGATGTAGTCCACAAGAGCGGCGAGCGTGGTGGACTTTCCGCTTCCCGTCGTCCCCGTGACTATCACGAGCCCCCTCTCCTCGCCGGCGATCTTCTCCATTACGGGGGGAAGATGAAGCGACTGGAAGTTAAGGATGTTAAAGGGGATAGACCTTATCGCGATGGAAAGCGAGCCTCTCTGCTGGAATATGTTGACCCTGAACCTCGAAAGCCCGCTTATGCTGTATGCGAGGTCCATCTCGAAGAGATCCTCGAACTTCTCCCTCTGGGCCGGGTTCATCATCGAATACGCCATCGACTTCACGTCATCGACGGTCAGCTTGGGCGCATTCTTTACGGGCATGAGCTTGCCCTCGACCCTGAAAATAGGATGCCGCCCGGTGCCTATGTGTATGTCGGAGGCCCCTACCCTTACGCCTGCCTTCAGAATGTCGTCGATGTTTATGCCCATGTCCTGCTCCGGCCGCTACTCCTCTTCGGTCTTTATGTTTTTTGTCATGCCGGTCCCGGCGAGTATCTCGCCCTTGAGCTTCTCGGCGAGGTCCGGATTCTCGGCGAGGAATGTCCTCGCGTTCTCCCTTCCCTGCCCGAGCCTCTCGCCGCCGTACGAGAACCACGTCCCGCTCTTCTCGACGATGTTTAGCTTCGTTCCTATGTCTATCATCTCGCCCGTCTGCGATATGCCGCTTCCGAACATGATGTCGAACTCGGCGTCCCTGAACGGCGGGGACACCTTATTCTTCACGACCTTGGCGCGCACCCTGTTCCCCCTCACGTCATCGCCGTCCTTGATAGACCCAATTCGCCTTACGTCTATCCTGACGGACGAGTAGAACCTGAGCGCCGTGCCGCCGCTCGTCGTCTCGGGGTTCTGGTAGGGAAGCGTGCCGATTTTCATACGCGTCTGGTTCACGAATATTACGAGCGTGTTCGAGCGCCCGACCGTGGCCGTTATCTTACGAAGCGCCTGTGACATCAGCCTCGCCTGTAGGCCCACGTGCGTGTCGCCCATCTCGCCCTCTATCTCCGCCCGTGGCGTAAGCGCCGCCACAGAGTCGAGCACTATCACGTCCACCGCGCCGCTCCTTACGAGCGTGTCCACGATTTCGAGCGCCTGCTCGCCGAAGTCGGGCTGCGAGATCAAGAGCTCGTCCACCCTTACGCCGAGGTTATTGGCGTAGTTCGGGTCGAGCGCGTGCTCCGCGTCCACGAAGGCCGCTATGCCGCCCTTCTTGTGCGCCTCGGCTATAACGTGAAGCGCGAGCGTCGTCTTGCCCGAAGCTTCGGGGCCGTATATCTCGATTATCCTTCCCTTGGGGAATCCCCCGACGCCGAGCGCTATGTCGAGCCCGAGCGAGCCCGAGGAGACGACCGAAAGCTGCGGGATCGGCGCACCGGCCCCTAGCCTCATGATCGATCCCTTGCCGAACTGCTTCTCTATCGACGATATCGCAAGCTCTATCGTTTTTTCCCTTTCTGCGTTGCTGTCTTCAGCGAGTGGTTGTTTTGCCATTATAACTCCCAAATTATACGTTATTTAATAAAATCTGCATAACAGTCATTATCGCCCGGGACGACGTCGCGAGCTTTATATCCTCGCGCGTCCCGAAAAATAAAAACCGCTCCGACCTCGCGCCGTGCGATGCCGAATCCGTTCCGATGTACACAGTCCCGACCGGTTTTTCCAGCGTTCCCCCGCCCGGGCCGGCTATCCCCGAGACGGCGACCCCTATGTCCGAGCCCGAGAGCTTCCTCACGCCCCTGGCCATCGCCTCGACGACCGGGCCGCTCACCGCGCCGTGCTTGAATAGAGTCTCGTGCGGCACGCCCAGTATCTTCTCCTTGGCCTCGTTGCTATAAGACACGACCCCTTCGAGAAAATACGCCGAGCTTCCGGGGACGTTCGTCACCCTGTGCGATATCAGTCCGCCGGTGCAGGACTCCGCCGTCGCGAGAGTGAGGCTCCTCTCTTTGAGGAGAATGCCGAGCGCCTCTTCCATAGTCTCGCCGTTCGTCGAGAACACGTAACCTGCGAGCCGCGCCTTTACTTCCTCAGTATAATCGTCGAGCTGCGCTTCGGCGGCGTTTTCAGTCCCGGCGTAAGCAGTCACGCGGAGATGCACCTCCGGGAAATGCGCCCTGTATCCCAGCCGTACACCTTCCATTTCGAGCCCGGCGAGCCTCTCGGCGACGCCCGACTCCGGCAGCCCGAAGGTTTTTATGAGCCGCGTCTTCGCCGCCGGCCTTCCCGTGGCGGCCTTTTCGAGCTCGGGGAGGACGTACGCCCCCATCATCGCCCGGAACTCCTTCGGCACCCCGGGGAGGAAGTAGAACACCGTCCCTTCCGATTCAGACCGCCATCCCGGCGCGGTGCCCCATTCGTTTATGAGGACAGTGCACCCTTTCGGGAGGCATGCCTGCTTCCGGTTGATCTCCGTCATCACACGCCCGCGCCGTTTGTACCTCTCTTCGATGGACGCGAGCGCCTCCGTGTTAAGCTCTAGCCCGGCGCCGAAGAACCGCCCCGCTGCTTCGGCAGTGAGATCGTCCGCCGTAGGCCCGAGCCCGCCAGAAACTATGACGGCGTCGGCCCTCCCGCGGGCGATTCCGAACGCATCGACTATGCGGTCCATGTAGTCGCCGACGGTCGTGTGATACGTGATTTCGAGCCCCCTCGACGCAAGCAAATCCCCTGCCCAGAAGAAATTCCCGTCGGCCGTAAGGCCCGTCATAAGCTCGTCGCCTGTGGTGATTATCTCTATAGTAAAACTCATTCAGCCAGCGCCTTTTTGCCCCCGGGAAGTAATTCGAAAAGAGTATACGCTCGACGCTTTACAAGCAAGCGCACAGTGTGCGCTGACAACCGACGTAACGGTTGTGTACTCCGCTACATTGGAAAACAGACTTCCTATCTGTCATTCCCGCGCAGGCGGGAATCCATTCAGTTAATCCTTTGCCTTTCCATCCCCCCTTAGGAAAAGGGGGGTTAGGGGGGATTTAAAAATGAGAGTCATCACAATTTGCAACCCTACAACACATACCTCAGCATTACCTGCAGAACAATATTCGCATACACCCCCGCCGCCACATCATCCATCACTATCCCCATCCCCCCGCCGAGCCGCTCCAGCTGCCTCGCGGGCGGCGGCTTCGTAATGTCGAACAGCCTGAAGAGGAAAAATCCGAGCACGACCGACGTCACCGACACCGGCGCGAACGCCATCGTCACCAGATAGCCCGACACCTCGTCGGCGACGATAAATCCCGGGTCCGTCCTACCGGCGGACTTTTCCATAACGTCCGAGGCCCACACGGAAACAGCGATCACGGCGAGCATCAGAAGCGCATAAATATATGGTGGAGTAAAAGAGAAGAGATAATAAAGCGGTATGGCGGCGATGGTGCCGATGGTTCCGGGGCCGTACGGGAAATAACCCGTCCCGAAGAAAGTCGCGACGAGCTTTGCGGCGCCCTGTTTCAGGTGAGCACCCCTTCTACCTTCAGGAGATCCTTCTTTATATCTATCCCGCCCGTGTATCCGCCGAGCCCGTCGGACGCGACTACCCTGTGGCAGGGCACTACTATCGGCAGCGGATTAACGCCGACAGCGTTGCCGACGGCCCGCGCCGCGCCGGGCTTTCCGACCTTCTCGGCCAGCTCGCCGTACGTCGTAAGCTTCCCGTAGGGTATGGCCCTCAGGTTCTCCCACACAGCCCTCTGGAATTCCGTCCCCGACGTCATATCCAGCGGCGTCATGAACTTCGTCAGCCTCCCCTCGAAATAAAGCTCTATCTCCCTCGCCATCTCGGCAGCCGGGCCGCCCGGGACGAGACCCTGCGGAGCCGTCCTTTCGAGATAGTCCCTGAAGCCCCTCTCCCCGAAAAATATGTTCGAGACGCCCTTCTCTGTCGATGTGATGAAGATCTGCCCTATTCGTGTGATCACGGAAGAAAAATAAACGTCGCTCATAGTTATGTAGGATGGCCCCCTTGCCAAATCAGTTTCCACGAGGGGGAGGGGTTGTCAAGGAATTGCGCCGTCCCGTCGGGGGGAGCCGCCGCCGGGCGCGCGCCGGCGCCCCCGCCAATCCTTGAAATTCCCCCCAAAGTACGTAGAATCTCTACAGCTATCGTGCAATCCCCGCACGGATAAGGGAGAAAATACAAAGCATGTCAAAAGGTTTAGAAAACAACTGGGCGCTTATTCTGGGCGCTTCGAGCGGCTTCGGCGAAGCCGCGGCAATAGAGCTCGCATCGCGCGGGATGAACATCTTCGGCGTCCACCTCGACAGAAAAGGCACGATGCCCAAGGTCGAGGAGATCAAGAACAAGATCAAGCAGCACGGCAGGCAGGCCAGCTTCTTCAATGTAAACGCAGCCGACGCCGACCAGAGGTCCGAGGTCCTCGGCGAGATCGAGCAGATACTAGACGAGCACAAAAACCCCGCTGGCGTAAAGGTGCTGATCCACTCCCTCGCCTTCGGCACGCTTAAGCCCTACATAGCCGAGGACGAAAAGGCGCGCGTCTCCGCCAAGAACATGGACATGACCCTCGACGTCATGGCCCATAGCCTCGTCTACTGGGCGCAGGAGCTCGTTTCGAGGGGGCTCATGACGGAAGGCGGGCGCATATTCGCCATGACCAGCGCCGGGGGGCACAGGGTATGGCCGACTTACGGGCCGGTATCCGCGTCCAAGGCCGCCCTCGAATCGCACATACGGCAGCTCGCGGTCGAGCTCTCGAAGCACGGCATCACTGCCAACGCCATACAGGCGGGCGTGACGGAAACCCCGGCCCTCAGCAAGATTCCGGGCAACGACGAGATAATCAGGCACGCCGTCGAGGTCAACCCCGGCGGCAGGCTGACGACCACCGAAGACGTAGCCAGGGCCATATATGCCCTGTCGCTGCCTGAGACCTCATGGCTCACGGGCAACGTGATTAAGGTGGACGGCGGCGAGGATCTTATATAAGGAAACTGTATTTTAGTTTGTCATTCCCAACGGTTTCGAGCGAGCGAGGAATCGGACGCCGTCATTTTGAAATACAAGCGTTTATCCAGTACTGCTCGAAACCTGTTTACACATTGGGAATCCAGTCTTTATCTTTAATAATGTGTCATTGCGAGGGAACGTATTCTGTGACCGCGGCAATCTCATCGTTTCTTTTAATGTTTTTATAAAAACATTGATTTCCGTTTCCCGAATAAATGACATATAAAAGGCCGATCGGAGAAAGACAGAAATAATGACAAAAAAAGTCACACTCTACAACACACTCACACAAAAGAAAGAAGAGCTCTCGCCCTTAAGCGACGGCAAGATAAAAATGTACGTCTGCGGGCCGACGGTTTACGACTCGGCGCACCTCGGGCACGCCCGCGCGGCCGTAACGTTCGACGTCATATTCCGGTTCCTCACGCACATCGGCTACGACGTCACATACGCCCGGAACTTCACCGACGTCGATGACAAGATCATCAACAAGGCGATACAGACAAACACCACGGCGGACGAAGTCGCCGAGAGATATATTAAGGAATACAGGGACGACATGGCCGCCATTGGCGTCAAGCGCCCGACCATCGAGCCCCGCGTAACGGAGCACATGCCCGAGATCATAGACCTCGTCGGCAGGATTATCGACAAGGGCTACGCCTACACATCGGGCGGCGACGTCTTCTTCTCGGTAAAGAAATTCAAGGGATACGGGAAGCTCTCAAGGAGAGACCCGGACGACATGCTCGCCGGCACCCGTATAGACATCAACGAGCTCAAGGAAGACCCCCTCGATTTCGCGCTGTGGAAGGCCGCCAAGCCCGGCGAGCCCTTCTGGGAAAGCCCCTGGGGCAACGGAAGGCCGGGGTGGCACATCGAGTGCTCGACGATGAGCATGAAGTATCTCGGCGAGAGCTTCGACATACACGGCGGCGGGAAAGACCTCATCTTCCCCCACCACGAAAACGAGATCGCCCAGTCCGAATGCGTCACCGACAGGCAGTTCGCCAAATACTGGATTCACAACGGCCTCATCCAGATAAACCGCGAGAAGATGTCCAAGTCCATCGGCAACATTTTGAACGTACGGGACGCCGTCGCGACCTGGAACCAGGAGGCCATAAGGCTCTTCTTCCTCTCGCATCAATACCTTAACCCGGCAGACTTCTCCGACGTCACGATGGACGAGGCAGAAACGGCACTCGAAAGGCTCTACATCACGCTCAAGCGCTCCGGCGACCAGCAGAAGAACGGCAACAACGGCGAGGACGCCGAGCTTTCCGGGGCTGCGAGGGCGTTTAGGGAAAAGTGGGTCGAGACGATGTGCGACGACTTCAACACGGCCGACGCCATAGGCAGCCTCTTCGAGCTCACGCGCGCGATAAACAGGTCCATCGACGCCCGGGGCTGGACCCCTGCCCTCACGGAAGCTCTTGCCGAAATAAAGCATTTCGGCGACGTGCTCGGGATTTTGGAGTACGACCCGTCCGAATACCTGCAATCGATAAAGCTCCAGAAAAAGGAAGGGGCTATTTCCAGCGATGAGATCGAAGGTCTTATCGAGGAAAGGAACGCCGCCCGCGCGGAAAAGAACTGGAAGAGGGCCGACGAAATAAGGGATTATCTGTCCGACAAGGGAATACTTCTCGAAGACAAGTCCGAAGGAACTCTCTGGAGAGTCAAGGGCTGAGCACGTGTTTCGGCGAACCCCACCCGCAACATCCCCAGCCGGTTATAGCCAAATGTTGAGTCAGTTCCCGCTGCCTACTTCGCCATCCCGGCGTACGTAACTGGCCTGGTGTCGCCGAACGTGTTTACGAGCGTATCCATGAACTCCTGCGTGTGGTCGAAGCAGAAGTGATAGGTCAGCGTCTCCCTTCCGCCGCGGCTCGAAACGGTGATCTGCTCGTAATGCCTGCTGCAAAGGTCCTTCTGACAGAGCGCGCACGACTTAATAGACATCCTCTCCCCCTCGCTCTTGCACCTCTCGCCGTCGTCGTGCAAATGGTCGCACTGGAATATTTCTACCGTTATGGTCTTGCTGGACATCTTGGAAAAACCTCCTGTGAATGCTGCGCCCGGGCGTCCCGCGCCCCGGCGTTTACCTCGTGGGCCTGTAATTAAAGTCTACCGCCCCCCGCAAGACAGATTAAACTAAATCGCGCGGAATAAGTCAATATGCTTTTCCGGGGGAGCTAGTTGAGCGTAACCCCGTACCCCGTCTGCGGCACCGGCCTCGTGTTCCCGAATTTAAGGGCCAGCGTCTCCAGGAATTCGTCCGTGTGATGCGGGCAAAAGTAATATGTAAAGTAATCCCTCGTGCCGTGCACGGTAACCGTCGAAAGCTCGTAATGCTTTATGCAGAGGTCCTTCCCGCATATGCTGCAGGTTTTTATCGCCTCACGGTCGCCGTCCCGCTCGCATCTCCCGACGTCCTCGTCCACGTGATCGCACTGGAATAATTCTATATGGATTGTTTTCTTCGACATCCCTTTCTCCGGGCGGCGTGGCCGCGCCTCTCTCTATTAAAGTAGATAACCTCCGGCAAGTCAATACATTTTTGCCCCCGGGGGCTCCCCGGCCAATCTTTGCGAAGTTAAACCGCAGCTTGAAAATATGCATCCTCTAATGTATAAATCTTAAGGATGATTACCACACAGGAAAGCCTTTACGGGGCGATTAAATATCTCCAGACGAGATTCACCGGCCGCCCGAAGCTCGTAAACCTCGAAATCACGAAGTTATGCAACGCCAAGTGCGACTTCTGCGACTATTGGCAGACGCGCCACGAAGAGCGCATCTACGACTACCGACCGGTGATAAAACTCATTAACCCCCTCGTCGTCGTCATCACCGGCGGCGAGCCGATGCTCCGGAAAGACCTTCCCGACATCGTCCGCCAGGTCAAGGAATCGTCCTACTTCATATTCACGTCGATGGTGACGAAGGGCGACCTGCTCACGGTAGACAAGGCCCAGGCGCTTTACGACGCCGGAATAAACCAGATAGCCGTATCTCTCGACTTCCCCGGCCCGAAGCACGACGTCTACAGGGGCGTCCCCGGCCTCTGGGATCACCTCTCCGAGCTCATGCCCGCCCTTGGCAAGAAGTTCCCCAAGGGCAAGGTGACGATGAACACCATCATCATGGAAGACAACATGGACCAGATACCCGAGCTCGCCGCCAAGGCGCACGAATGGGGAGTCTGCATATCGTTCAGCTCCTACTCCGTCATGAAGACGAACAACGAGGACCACTTCGTCCACCCGGAGGAGCTCGACAGGGTAAAGAGCCTCGTTAACGAGCTCATCCGCCTCCGTAGGAAGTGGAAGGGCACCATACTCTCGACCGAATATTACCTCAACGAAATCCCGAAATACTTCGAGACGGGCGGCATCCCCGGATGCACGGCAGGCATAAGCCACATCCAGGTCACGCCTTCCGGGCACCTGAAGCGCTGCTCCGAAATGCCGATAACCGCGCACTACTCGGAATACAGGCCGGATCTCTACGAAGAGACCAAGTGCACAGCCTGCTGGTACGCCTGCAGGGGCGAAACCCAAACCCCGGCCAACATCAAACGCGCCCTCGAATACATGGGCGTTTGGATTTAAGCGCACACCAGAACTATCATCTCTATCTCCGCGTCAGAAAGTATGTCATCTCGAACAACGATTTCGAGCAAGCGAGGAATCGGACGCCATGGGCAGATTGCAAGAAAGCATATCTGGTACTGCTCGGGAAGACCTCAAATTAAAACAGTGAGAGATCTATCTTTGGTCTTTTCTTTGTAGTCATTCTGAACTTGTTTCAGGATCTAATCTTTTAGTCTTTTAATCTGTCATTCCCGAGCGTTTTTATCGGGAATCCACTTCCGCCAGCAATCCATCAAGTGTTTTGTCATTTCGACCAACGATTTCGAGCGAGTGAGGAATCTACCTTATTCTTGTCATTCCTGCGGAGGCAGGAACCCATTCAGTTAATCCTTTGCCTTTAATCTTTCATCCCCTCTTAGAAAAAGGGGACAATTTCGAGCAAGTGAGGAATTGGACGCCACCGCTTAAGTTCTCGGAGTTCATCCAGTACCGAGCAGGACCTAAATCAAAGTAAAACTAGAGGGGATTTAATTATAAAGGAATAAGGTGATTCCAATCACCATTCGCGCCGCAGTTGGAATATCCCCATCCCCCCCGCTACGCCGGGCGTCAACACACACAGCGTGTGTACAATCCCCCGGATTTACGTTATTTTTATCCCAAGACCATGAAAATAGCGACGCGTGAGCAAGTCAGGGAAATCGACCGGGCGACGATACAAGACTTCGGCGTCCCGGGCCTCGTGCTGATGGAGAACGCCGGCCGGGCTGCGGCCGACGTCATCCTCGAGGAATACCCCTTCGCCGAGAGCGTCGCGATATTCGCCGGCGGAGGCAACAACGGCGGTGACGGCTTCGTTATTGCGCGCCATCTCGCCGGGCAAGGCCTCTCCGTCGCGGTCTACCTCGCGTCGGGCCCCGCCAAATACAGGGGCGACGCTCTCACGAACTATAAGGCGTTCAGGAATTTGGGAGGCAGTATAGTCGAGCTCGCGGATTCGACCCGCAGATACAAGCCCGCCGACGTCATCGTGGACGCCCTTTTCGGCACAGGTCTCGACAGGGAAGTCGAGGGATTCTACAAAAAACTCATCGACTTTATTAACGCACAGCCCTCGCCGAAGGTCGCTGTGGACGTCCCCTCCGGGCTCGACGCCAACACGGGCTTTCCGCTCGGCGCGGCCGTGAAGGCGGATATCACCGTCACGTTCGTGGTCCCCAAGCTCGGCATCTCGATATACCCGGGTGTCGATTATGCGGGGAGCCTCTACGTAGCCGACATCACGACGCCTAAGGCGCTTGAATCCAATATCCCGTTCGAGATGCTGACGCATGCGAACATGCGCGGTCTCGTCGGCAAAAGGGCCGCCGACACGCACAAGGGCACGTACGGGCACCTCTTCATACTCGCCGGCTCGCCCGGAAAATCCGGCGCCGCGGCGCTCGCCTCGCTCGGCGCGCTCCGGGCCGGAACAGGCCTCGTGACGGTCGGCATACCCGAAAGCCTTAATACGATAATGGAGATAAAAACGACCGAGGCGATGACCGAGCCCCTGCCCGAAACGGCGCAGGGCACATTCGGCGACGTTTCGACGGCCCGTGCGCACAAAATAATCACCGAGAAGAAAACGGCCGTCGCTATAGGCCCCGGGATCAGCACGACGGACGACGCGCGCGAATTCCTCTACCAGATAATAAAGACGTCCCCAGTGCCGCTCCTCATCGACGCCGACGGCCTCACCCTCGTCGCCGAAAAGCCCGGCATACTCAAAAAGGCCCGTGTCCCCGTGATCCTGACGCCCCACCCCGGCGAGATGTCGCGCCTCGCGGGCATATCGACGGAGGACGTGCAGGACGACAGGGTCGGCGTATCGCTAGGGTTCGCCCGCGAATACGGCGTTTACGTGATACTAAAAGGGGCGCGCTCGCTCGTGTCCTGCCCGGACGGCAAGGTCTTCGTCAACACGACGGGCAACCCCGGCATGGCGTCGGGCGGAATGGGCGACGTGCTGACGGGCATAACGGGCGGCTTCCTCGCGCAGAGGATGAGCCCCGAGGACGCCTGCAAGCTGGGCGTATTCGCACACGGCCTCGCCGGCGACAGGGCGGCCTCCGTTCGGGGTGAGGCGGGCATCATAGCCGAGGACCTGGCCGACGCGCTTACGGGCGTGATTAAAGATATCCCTGCCATGGACGACGAGCCTTTCATCCGAATTAGATGAAAGAGCCCGGTCGGCCTTCCAAACTATAAAATGAAAACGGAAGATACGATGGAAACAGAGATAGTCGTTCACAGCAGCGACGAAACGGTGGCGCTTGGCGAGGTTATTGGCAAATCGCTCAAGCCCGGTAGTATTATCGCCCTTAGGGGAGACCTCGGGGCAGGGAAAACGGTGCTCGTCAAGGGTATAGCCAGGGCCCTCGGAATAGAAGAAGACCCTGTCAGCCCGACCTTCGTCATAATGAACGCGTACGAAGAAGGAACGATGCCGCTTTACCACTTCGACCTCTACCGCATCTCGGGTGCCGACGAGCTTTACGGCATCGGGTTCGAGGAGTTTCTGTTCGGGCGGGGGATTTCGGCGGTCGAATGGGCCGAGAGGATAGAAGAAGAGCTCCCCGATTATACGATCGACGTAGAGATAGCAATCCCTGAAACGGGCGGCGAGGCGTCGGAATCGACGCGCAATATAAGGATAAAAGGAACAAGAGAATGGGTCTTATCGTTCAGAAATACGGCGGAACGAGCGTTGCAAACCTCGACAAAATAAGATGGGTCGCGGGGCACGTCATCCGGACGAAGGAAAAGGGTAACGGCGTGCTCGTCGTCGTCTCGGCCATGGCCGGCGAGACGGACAAGCTGGTGAAGCTCTCGCTCGATCTCATGGACCCGCCGGATGAAAGAGAGCTCGCCGTAGTCACGTCCAGCGGCGAGCAGGTCTCCTCGGGGCTCCTCGCCATGGCGGTCAAGGCCCTCGGGCACGACGCCGTTTCGTACCAGGGGCACCAGGTGCGCATAATCACGGACAACGCCCATTCCAAGGCCAAGATAGTCCGCATAGACGCCGAGAGGATTCAGAAAGCCCTCGAAAAGGGGAAGATCGTAATCGTGGCCGGGTTTCAGGGCGTGGACGACGACGGCAACGTCACCACCCTCGGGCGCGGGGGCTCAGACCTCACCGCCGTAGCGCTGGCCTCGGCTTTGGAAGCGGATTCCTGCGAGCTGTATAAGGACGACGTGGACGGCATATACACTTCCGACCCGGGCATAGTCCCCACGGCGAGAAAGCTGTACCAGATATCTTACGAAGAGATGCTCGAGCTCGCGAGCCTCGGCTCCAAGGTGCTCCAGGCCCGTGCGGTCGAATTCGCGATGAAGCACGACGTCCCGCTTCACGTGCGCCCGACGGCGAAGCCCGAGCAGGAAGGAACGTGGGTAGTTAAGGAGGAAGACATGACTCACATGGAAAATATACTCATCTCGGGCGTATCGTCCGACAAGAACCAGGCCAAGATCACCATCACGCAGGTCCCGGACAGCCCGGGCATCGCGGCGCGGATATTCTCGCCCCTGAGCGCGGCCGGCATCAACGTCGATATGATAGTCCAGAACGTCAGCATCGAGGGCCACACCGACATGACGTTCACCGTGCCGAGGACAGAATTTAAAAAATCAATTATACTAACAGAAGGTGTAGCGCGTGAGCTCGGCGCGAAGGATATCATCTCCGACGACAAGATTACCAAAGTATCGCTCGTCGGCGTCGGCATGAAGACGCATTCCGGCGTTGCAACGAAGATGTTCTCGACGCTTTCGAAGGAAGGCATAAATATAATGATGATAAGCACTTCCGAGATAAAAATTTCCTGTGTCATAGAGGAAAAGTACACGGAGCTCGCGGTTAGGGCGCTTCACGACGCATTCGAGCTCGGGGAGGAAAAATGAGCGCACGGCAGGTGAAGATATACGACGTTACCTTAAGAGACGGCACGCAGGGCGAGAGCATTTCGTTCTCGATCCACGACAAGCTGCGAATCGCACAGAAGCTCGACGAGCTTGGTGTGCATTATATTGAGGGCGGCTGGCCGGGCTCTAACGAAAGGGACGAAGGATTCTTCGAAGAGGCCAAGAAGCTGAGGCTCCGTAAGTCCGCCGTCGCGGCCTTCGGCAGCACCAGGCGCTCGGGCAAAACCTGCGAAGAGGATAGTAGCGTCCAGGCCCTTTTGAAGGCCGAAACCCCCGCCGTAACCATAGTCGGCAAGAGCTGGGATTTCCAGGTCAAGGAAGCCCTCAGGATACCGCTCAAGGAAAACATCGAAATAATCCACGACTCTGTGACGTACCTCAAAAAGCACGTGGACGAAGTCTTCTTCGACGCCGAGCACTTCTTCGACGGCTACAAGCGCAATCCGAAGTACACCATCGAAGCGCTGAAAGCGGCGAAGGACGCCGGGGCCGACGTCATAGTCCTCTGCGACACGAACGGCGGCACCCTCCCGTGGGAAGTCGAGGAGATAGTCCGCGAAGTTGGCCTCGCCCTCGGTGACGCAGAGCTCGGCATACACACCCACAACGACGGCGAAGTCGGCGTCGCGAACAGCCTCTACGCCGTAAGGGAAGGCGTAAGGCAGATACAGGGCACGATGAACGGCTACGGCGAAAGGTGCGGCAACGCCAACCTCTGCTCGATCATACCGAACCTGAAGCTGAAACTCGGCATAGACTGCATAGGCGACGACGAGCTCAAGCGTCTCTACGACGTGTCGCACTTCATACACGAGCTCACGAACCTCCCGCCGCTGAGGCACATGGCCTACGTCGGCGAGAGCGCCTTCGCGCACAAGGGCGGCCTCCACGTAAGCGCCGTCATGAAGAACCCCGACACGTACGAGCACGTCCAGCCCGACGTGGTCGGCAACCACAGGCGCGTGCTCATATCCGACCTCTCCGGCAGGAGCAACATCCTCTACAAGGCCAAGGAGCTCGGCATAGACCTCGACCCGCAGGACAAGCGCGTAAACGCCATACTGAACGAGTTGAAGAAGCTCGAGAGCGAAGGCTACGAATTCGAGGGAGCGGACGCATCGTTCGAGCTGCTGATACGAAAGGCGCTCGGCGAGTACAGAAAGCCCTTCGAGCTCGACAGCGTGCGCACCACGACCGAAAAGCGTGCAGGCGACGACGAGCCTGTAACGGAGGCCACGCTCATCGCCCGCGTTGACGGCGTTCTGGAGCACACCGCTGCGCTCGGGAACGGCCCCGTGCACGCGCTCGACCAGGGCCTCAGAAAGGCGCTCGAAAAGTTCTACCCGAATCTCCGCGAAGTCCGCCTCAAGGACTACAGGGTAAGGGTCCTCGCGGCCAAGCACGGCACCGACGCGGTAGTGCGCGTTCTAATCGAATCCGGCGACGGCGAGAGCGACTGGAGCACGGTCGGCGTATCCCAGAACATAGTCGAAGCGAGCTTGAAAGCCCTTCTCGACAGCATCGACTACAAGATTCTCAAGGACGAAGCGCGCCGCGCAGCCAAAGCCCGCGGCTAACACGCCACGCGTGTTGGATTACGACGTAGCAACGCTTTGCCATTGCCACTATTCGCGCTTCAGTTGCCGGCATCATACCAATGCGCTAAGTTCGAATGACACACTACGTGTCTGTCATTCCCGTAACGATTCCGAGCGAGCGAGGAATCACCACATTTCTGTCATTCCTGCGTAGGCAGGAATCCATTCAGTTAATCATCAGGGCATCGAAGATAAGGGGTTCAGAATGAGCAATACAGCAGACTGGATTCCCGATTAAAGCACTCGGGAATGACACACCATATGTAATTTAAGTCCCCCTTAGGAAAAGGGGGATTTAACAACTTCCTTATTGTCGGCTCAAAATCTAGTCAGGATGAAAAATTAAAGGGCTATTTCCCCCTCACGACCACGCAGGCTTCGGCAGCCCGAACGCGAAAAACAAAATAACATAAAACAGCCAGTAGGTTACCAGCCCCACGACGCAAACCCATATCGCATTCCAGGTGCTCCTGAAATCGAGCGCCTGCCTGACGGCGACTATCATCGCCGCGAGCGTCCAGACCCACACGACGAGGAACACTATCGCCGTCATGTGCGGCGTGCTCGCGAAGGCCCTGAAGATACCCGGCGCGCTCGCGAACCCGAGCACCCGCATGATCTCCCACTGGTCGCTCCTGGTCTCGGACTCGGGGAAGAGCTTGGTGCCTATGATGTATATGAGGAAAGACAGCAAAATCCACAGGACGAAGTTGGTTATCGTCCCGATCACGAGCCCCTCGTAATTCCCTACGTTATACGCGTAGAGCCCGCGCGAAAGGCTCGACAGCAGCACCACGAGCGCCGCCTGCCACATCGCGCGCCTGTCGTGCTCGATCTCCTCGTAAACCGCCGGGTCGAGCAAAAGCGCCCTTATAAGCCTCTTAATAAACACCTGCGAATATCACCTCTTCCGATGAAAGAAACCTGCACGAATCCCGGCGCGCCTCCGCCGGCGCATATAAACACTTAAGATGCGCTAATCTACGTCAGGATGCACTGGGCATCATATCGTGCGTCCCTACTATACCGGCCAGGACCATGCTGATAATGATGTAAACGATAAATCCGATGATGCAGACGCCGACCGCCCGCCACGTGCTCGTATAATCGAGAGCCTGCCGCACGGCTATGACCATCGCGACGAACGACCATACCGCGACAATGAGCGCGATGAAGCTGCCGATGAACGGAATAAACCCGAACACGTTGAGGACGCCCGGGGATGTCGCAAATCCGATAGTACGCATCATCTCGGGGAGGTCAGTCTTCGTCTCGGGCACGGGAAGTAGCTTGGTTCCGATAATGTACGTAAGAAAGGCCCAAATAACCCATCCCACCAGCGCCAGTATCGCGGTCGTCACGATACCCCGCACGCCGAGCTGGCTCACCGCGCCTATTCCGGCCGCGACGCTGGAGATC
>JBFWTW010000025.1:0-20955 GCA_050247635.1 Candidatus Dadabacteria bacterium
TTAACTCCTCAGTTGGTGCTCAGCGATGCGGTAACGATCCGGGCCCAGTTTAACGTCTTTGACAACAACATCTGGGGCGGTTCAACTTCGGAGCTGCTGGGTGGACGTAACACCGTAGTAAACTCCAGCCTTTCGTTCAGCGACAGGTTCCGTGGAGCAATACTGACCGGACCTAACGCAATAGACGATCCGGGGTTCTTTAACGTGAGGATGCTTCATGCTGATATAGTTCTTCCTCATAACCTCGGTTTCGTAAGAATTGGACGTCAGCCATTTGACTGGGGTCTCGGTATTCTTGCCAACGGCGGCTGGGATCCGTACAGCGACCTCGGTTTCGTAGTAGACAGGTTCCTCTATCTTAAATCTTTCTCTGCTGGTTCCTCGTCTATTACCTTTGTTTTGGTTTCGGATATTTTCACCCAGGGAAACAGCGTAGTTACCGGTCAGGGTAACGGTTACGATATTGCGGCTGCGGCTCTTATCTTCAACAACCCGAACGTCGCAGGCGGTAACCTCACCGTCGGTGGTTATGTATTCCCGTACATCCATCAGAACAACATCAACACTTTCCCGACCAGCGGTACGGATGCGGGTGTTCCACCCAACGCCGGCGCTGCGTCTGGTATAGTTAACCTCGATCGTTTAACCCTCTATTCGGGTTTGATCGACTATAAAACTGACCTCTGGAGGCTCGTTGGTGAAATCCAGGGTGCTTTCGGTAAGATCAAGATTGATGGCGTTCCTGGCAGCATAGACGTTGATTCGTCGAATATTATCTGGGCGGCCCGCGCGGAAGTTTATCCGGGATGGCCTCTTAAGATGGTTGCGGCGGAGTTCGGCTGGGCGAAGGGTGACGACCTCGGAACCGGTTCTACCGAGGGTGGCGTTATATTCTTCAACCCTGCTTACAACATCGACAACCTCCTCTTCAAGCACATGATACCGAACATATACCAGGTAGAGAGCAGCGTTTATAACGCTTACTATGCCAGGATATGGGGTACCGTGAAGCTGATCGACGAGCTTTCCTTCACGCCGCAGGTTCTCGTAGCGTTTAACGAAGAAACCAGCAACCCGTATCCGGGTGTAAGCAACCTCGACACCTACATGGGTACTGAAGTTGAAGGTACGCTTACCTGGCACGTACATCCGGGTGTCAGCCTCGACTTAATCGGCGGTATAGTCTTCGCAGGAAGCAGCTTGGACACGCTCCTCGAAGCTCAGGCGCTGAATACGCTCGCGGCGAATGACGTTTCCCCTGACAGGGTAAACTACAACGAAACCCCTTGGACGGTTCAGGGCAGGCTGATGATCTTCATCGATCAGTTCTTCAAATAGAAACAACGCATCGCAGTTGAGATGAAGTAACATCTCTCTTCGGTGTTACAAAATTAAACCCCTTCTCTCGCAGCCGCGGGAGAAGGGGTTTTTTGTTTGTATATAGACAGCGCCTTTAACGCAAGGTTTTGTGATTTGAAATAGACCACTTAAAGCCTTGAAAGCGCCCTTTCGATCATAGCCCGCATGGTTTCGAGCGACTGACAACCATGGACCGGGAAGCTCCCGAGTATGAAGGTAGGAACACCGAGGACAGTGTATTTTGCGGCCTCTCTTTCGTTTGACTCGACGGCACCGCGCATCGTCCTTCTTACGAGCGAGTCAGTAAGTGCCTTGCGTTCTATACCAGCGCACTCGCCTATCGAGAGGAGAACGTCCGGTTTTCCGATGTTGAGCCCTTCCATAAAGTAAGCCTCGTAGACCGCGTAGTGGAAAGCCTCGAAGCGCCCGACAGTCTTCGCAAACTCCGAGGCTTCGAGCGCGAATCTGGAGTTCGCCGCAAACCCGGGTGACCTGATTTCTATACCTTCCTCTCGGGCGGATTCCCCCATCGTCTCCCTTACAATCAGGCTTTTGACGGACCTGCCTCTCTTTGCGCCTTCAGGCGGGAACTCCGGGTGAATCTCTATCCCTTTCCATTGGGTGGAGAGCTCGAATTCCCCGGAGAGCATGGCGAGCCTACGGGAGGCGATGTAGCAGAAGGGGCAGTTATAGTCGTAGAATACGGTAACGTTCATTCTTCCGGAATTATAGATTCTGTGGGCCAGGGCGTCAAAGCGGGTGACGCGAATTTATACAACTCATGCGAGCACCTCGCGTTATAGAAGAGAGCATAGAGACAGTTGTCAGGTGCGTTATAGAAGGTATGTCTCTATAGGATTCAGAGAAACCTGAATCGGTAGGGGGCTAGTAGCCTTGTGTCTGTGCCGTGGGGTATTAGGAAGATAGCAGGAGGGGAGAATGCGGGCTTCGGAAATACCGGCGGGCTCGGACTGCCCCGAGCCCGCCGGTTAGAATTTATTCTGAATCGATCAATGCTTGAAGTGTCTTACGCCGGTGAATACCATTGCTATGCCGTGCTCGTCCGCGGCGGCGACCATCTCGCTGTCCCTTATCGAACCCCCGGGCTGTGCTATGGCTGTAATCCCGGCCTTGGCTGCCTCGTCTATACCGTCCCTGAACGGGAAGAAGGCGTCCGAAGCAAGGACAGCGCCCTGGGTCGGAATCGCGGCCTTCATGGTCGCGATCTTCACAGAGTCGACCCTGCTCATTTGGCCGGCACCTATGCCCACCGTCTGCCCCTTACGGGCGAAGACTATGGCGTTCGACTTTACGTGCTTGCAGACCTTCCAGGCGAACTTGAGGGCCTCTAGCTCCTCGTCCGTGGGCTGGCGCTGCGTCTCTACCTTCATATTGCGGAAATCGTTTTCAACGCCGGTGTCCCTGTCCTGTATGAGGGCGCCGCCCACGACCTTCTTGAAATCGAGCCCGGGCTTCACATGACCGTCGAGAGCGGGGGACTTCATTACGCGGAGGTTGCCCTTGCTCGCAAGCACCTCTAGCGCCTTTTCGGAGTAGCCCGGAGCGATTACGACTTCGAGGAACATGTTGGCGAGCTCGGAGGCCGTAACCTCGTCTACTTCCCTGTTAAACGCTACGATGCCGCCGAAGGCGCTGACCGGGTCGCACTCCTTGGCCTTAAGGAAGGCCCCCACGAGGCTCTCGTCCGTCGCCACGCCGCAGGGGTTATTGTGCTTCACTATGACGCACGCCGTTTCGGTGAAGTCCTTGACCGCCTCGAACGCGGCGTCCGTGTCATAAATATTGTTGAGCGAGAGCTCCTTTCCCTGTATCTGCTCCGAATTGGAAACGCACGGCTCCTCGAGGCCCGTCATGACATAGAAAGAGCCTTCCTGGTGCGGGTTCTCGCCGTATCTCAGCTTCATCTTCTTTTCGAGGTGGAGCGTCATGCTCGATGGGAACTTGCCGAAGCTGCCGTCGGCCTCTATAGCGCCCAGGTAATTCGAGATGGCGGCGTCGTACCTGGCTATGTAGGAAAAAGCCTTTACGGCGAGCCTGAAATTCGTCTCGGGCGTGATGCCGCCCTTATTCTTCTTGAGCTCTTTTAGTATGTCTTTATAGTCTTCGGGGTGCGTGACGATAGACGTGAAGTGATAGTTCTTCGCTGCGGCCCTCAGCATGGTCGGCCCGCCGATGTCTATGTTCTCTATGGCCTCGGCGAGCGAAACGCCGCTCTTCTTGATTACCTCTTCGAACGGGTAGAGGTTGACGACCACCATATCTATCGGCTCGATGTTGTTCTCCTTCATCTGGCCTACATGAACCTCGTCGTTCCTGAGAGCGAGTATGCCGCCGTGGATTACCGGGTGGAGGGTTTTGACCCTGCCCCCGAGTATTTCGGGGAAGCCGGTGAATTCCGAAATGTCCTTCACCTCGACACCGCCGTCACGTAGCCATTTCGCGGTCCCGCCGGTGGAGAGTATCTCCACGTCGTAGTCCTGGAGGCCCTTTGCAAAGTTGCTTACGCCCTCCTTGTCGGAAACGCTTATTATGACTCTCCGTATCTTGTTCATCAGTTATGACTCCTTGCTAGAGTAATTTGTCCGGGGTGCTGCCCGGCAGTCCGTCTCGAACCGTGGAATATTGTCATTCCTGGGAGGGCGGCTGAAAACCTATATTGTAGCGGAATGGCTGTAAATTCCAATAGAGAGGGGTATCCGTACGTTCCCGGTCCGCCAGCAGCCATTTTGTGATTCACCCGATTGTTACGTATAATCTTTTCAATCTGCCCGATGGGGGTTAGAATTTATCCAGTATTATCAATCGGTTTAATTCGGTAAAAGGATTGTCGGGAGACCGTCGTTATGCGGAATCAGAAAACCTTGAGCTTCAGAGTTGGTCTATTCGTACTAATAACCATAAGCCTCTTTGTGCTGATCCTATTCTTTCTTTCGGGCGAGCAGCGCTTCTTCGAGAAGAGCTATACGCTGACTACTACCTTCGCGAATACGGCGGGCCTCATAAAAGGCGCGGCGGTCAGGCTATCGGGCGTGCGGATAGGGGCGGTAACTGACATCGACTTCGCCGAGAATCCCCTGAACGACAAGGCAATCAACGTCGTCATGAAGGTAAACAAGGACGGCATGGAAAGGCTGAACCCCGACGCCAAGGCGACGATAAGAACCGAGGGTCTTTTGGGCGATAAGTATATAGAGATAATCCCCGGCATGCAGCCTCCGCTTGCCAAGCTACCGGACACTTTAGCGATCGAAAGCCAGACACCGGTCGAGTTCTCCAGCATAATCGGACAGTCGGGCGACCTTCTCTCCAACATTATCAGCATTTCGGAGAGCCTCGATAAAATAGTAAAGGCGTTCGGGCAAGAGGAGAATATAGAAAACATCAACCAGACCATACTTTCCGTACGGCGAAGCTCAGAGGCCATTCAGAAAAACCTCGAGGCTATAGAGCACAATGACGGCATATTGAACGCAATGATCTACGGCGAGAAAGACGCTTCGGGCAAGAAGATAGACGAGAACGCCATAGTAAAGCTCAACAGGGCAGTATCCAAGCTCGACAAGCTCATCAACGAGATAAATACCGGCGACGGTGCGCTCCACGATCTCATTTATAATAAAGAACTATCGGGCGACATAAACAACACCTTCGCCAACATCCAAACCGCGACGGCAGGCCTTAACGGAGAGGACGGGGTTATAACCGAGCTCAAGGAAACCATGACGAACTTCAAGGAGATCTCCGAGATGCTAAGGGGCGGCGAGGGAACGCTGGGCGCGCTTCTCATAGACCCGAGCGTCTACGACAGCTTGAAGGGGCTCCTAGGCGAAGCGGAGAGGAGCAGGTTCGTCCGTGCAGCTGTCAGGTATTACATAGAGCAGGGTAAGGAAAATAACGATTCGGAGAGCGGTAAAGATTCTTCCGCGCCGAATTAATGACCTCCGGCAATATACCGGCAGCAGGATTTATTTAGCCGACATCCCGGCCTGAACAAAGCTCGCCGATACAGTACCCCTCAAAGCCTCGACGTCGCGGGCTGGCGGGGCACCGAACATCCTCGTATATTCCCGGCTGAAATGTGAAGGGCTTTTGTAGCCGACGCGGTGCGCGGCGTTCTCGGCGTTTAGACCCTCGGAAAGCATCATGCGCCTCGCTTCGAGGAGGCGAAGATGCTTCTGGTATTGGAGTGGGCTCATGGCGGTCATTTCCTTGAAATGATAATGAAACGAAGATGGGCTCATGTATGCAAGCCCCGCCATGTCCTCTACTCGCATAGCCCTCGAGACGTCCTCCTTAAGGGTCCGAATCACCTTCGCTATGCGCTCCGCATGGCTCCCGTTGACGGCGATCTGCGCGATTCTTTGTCCCTGAGCCCCGCTAAGCAGCCTGTAGCATATCTCGCGCATTATCATCGGCGCCACTAGGGGAGCGTCCCCCGGTGCGTCGAGAAGCCTGACGAGCCTTAAGACGGCGTCGGTCAGTGTGCCGTCGAGCTTGTCGACGAAAAGGCCGCGCGCGGTGCCTTCTCCCGCAGAGGCCGGCCCCCGGCCCATCTGCGTAATGAGCTCGCTGATATGATTGGGATCGATGTCGATCTGGAGAGAAAGATAGGGCCTTTCGGGCGAGGCCTCGGTAACCCGACCCGTAGCGGGGAGGTTTACCGACACCACTAGATACTCAGAGGGCTCGTAGCGGTATATCTCGCCTTCGAGCATTACTTCCTTTTTCCCCTGTACGATGACGCAGAATGACGGGCTGTAAACTACCGGCATCTTCATGCTGGGGCTCGACGACTTTATGCACCAGACGCCGGGTATGGCGGTGTCGTGAATACCGTCTTCCCTGGAGTATCTGTCAATTAATTCTATAAGCTCTTTACGCTGAAGTTCGTTCATAGGCCCGGTTTCTTTCCCATGTCTGCAGAATTGATTGTACCAGCTTACAGAAAGAGTATAAGACGGTTGGAGGATTAGGCAATAATAAGGGAGTTCCGGGTATTCAGAAAATACGCGCCGCCGGTAGACTGAATCTTATCGATACCAAAACTCGTAAACAATAAAGAGGAGGCAGTAATGAGCAGAAACATTGATAAGGTTATCGCGATCACGGGGGCGAGCAGCGGCATAGGCGAAGCCACGGCGCGGCTTCTCGCCGAAGAAGGCGCGAAGGTTGTCCTCGGCGCACGACGCACGGAGAAGCTCGAAGGCATAGCGAATGATATACGGGAAAAGGGCGGAACGGCGGAGTTCAAAGCACTGGACGTCAGGAACCGCGAGGACGTTGCCGCATTTGTCGGCTTCGCTGTAGATAAATTCGGGCGGCTCGACGTTATATTCAACAACGCCGGGGTCATGCCGCTTTCGCCGATGAGCGCGCTAAAGACGGATGAATGGGACAACATGATAGACGTCAACATACGCGGGGTTTTAAACGGCATTGCGGCTGCGCTTCCGGTTATGGAGGCGCAGGGAGGCGGGCACATTATAAATAATGCGTCCATAGGCGCGCACGTGGTCGTGCCCACGGGCGCCGTCTACTGCGGGACGAAGTACGCGGTGTGGGCGATTTCGGAGGGGCTACGCCAGGAGTCTAAAAACGTGCGCGTCACTATCATATCGCCGGGCGTAATCGAAACCGAGCTCGGCTCCGACATCACGGACGACAGCGCGAAAGATGCACTCGAAGAGTTCAGGAAGATATCGCTTACGCCGGAGGCCATTGCCGGAGCAGTGCTATACGCGGCATCTCAGCCGGACAACGTGGACGTAAACGAAATCATCGTTCGTCCGACCGCGAGCGCTTTTTGAGGGATAATTAATACAAAGTCGAAATCAGCCAGAGGAGGCAGTAATGAAAATCGCAATCGTAACCGGCGGGAGCAGGGGCTTGGGAAAGAGCATGTGCCTTCATATCGCCGACAAGGGGCACGACGTCCTTCTGACCTACCGCAGCAATAAGGACGAGGCGTATGCCGTCGTCTCCGAGATTCAAAACAAGGGCCGGAAGGCCGCCGCTCTACAATTAGACGTCGGAGACTCGGCGTCGTTCGGCTCTTTCGCCGAATCGGTGAAAACCGTTCTGTCGGACGTCTGGGGCCGCGACAGCTTCGATTTCCTCGTCAATAACGCGGGGATAGGCATAAGCGCCCCTATAACGGAGACGACGGAGGAACAGTTCGGCACCCTCTATAACATTCATTTAAAGGGCGTCTTCTTCCTTACGCAGAAGCTGCTCCCCCTCATGGCGGACGGCGGGAGCATCGTGAACGTGTCCACGGGACTCGCACGCTTTTCGCTCCCGGGCTATGCGGCCTATGCGTCGATGAAGGGCGCGATAGAGGTCCTCACCCGCTATATGGCAAAAGAGCTCGGGCTCAGGGGAATCAGGGCCAACGTAATCGCGCCCGGCGCGATAGAAACGGATTTTGACGGCGGCGCGGTCAGGGACAACGAGCAGATCAATGAGTTCATCGCCTCGCAGACGGCCCTCGGAAGAGTGGGGCTTCCGGACGACATAGGGAGCGCCGTCGCGGCGCTTCTTTCGGACGACACACGCTGGATAAGCGGGCAACGCGTCGAGGTCTCAGGCGGTATGTTCTTATAATGAGGAAAACGGCAGGGCTGCCGCTTGGCGGCCTTGCCTCGATATTCGGCTTGTTCCGAGAATAGGTACTCAGGAGCAGCGGACAGCGGGTTCAAGCCAACGCCCCCGAGCTTTAGATGTTTCATTTCGTAATATGTATCACACTTGAAAGATTGCTCAGGCCAAGACTTGAAAGTCGGCGGTAATCGGTCTTGGCAAGATCCAGAGCGCCCTCAAATTTCCCAGGGGATATTATCTATTTTGCAGTATTCGGCTAGACATTTTTCTTCACAATGTAAACAATTACATACAGCTATGCATATTAAAGATGGAGCAAGGGCGCTTTTGGTTCTGGAAACTTTAGGTTCATTTATAAAATCAGCACATTCTAAAATGAAACATCGGGGGGATATTAGTGGAACAAAATAGTTGCGCAAGTAACAAATGGTTAAAGATTTTGCTGTGACAAAAATTCTAAAAAGAGGGTGCGGGATATGAATATCAGGATAACTCACGTCGTATTGTTTTTTATATTGTGCCTGGGCGTTGTTTTTCAGCCGGGCTGTGCAAAGCCCAAGGGGAATACACCGCAGGAAAAGAGGGCTTTTGTCGATCAAATGGCGAAAGATACATTAGCCCAGCTGTATGCAAGGGTGCCGCAGGCAAGGTCATTGGTTAAAAAATCGGTGGGTTACGGGGTGTTCAGTAACATTAACACGCAGCTCATGTTCTTTGGAACAGGGAACGGGTACGGCGTGGTCACCGATAACGCAGATGGATTCAAGACTTATATGAGGATGGGCGAAGGCGGTGTCGGGCTGGGCATCGCGCTGACGGACTTTCGTGAAGTGATAATATTCAACAGCGATAGTGCATATAGAGAATTCGTGACGAAAGGCTGGAATTTCGGCGCCAAAGGAGAGGCCGTGGCAAAGTACGACGGGTCCGGCGGAGATGCCTCCGGGCAGGTTCCCCTGGACTCGGAGATCCTGGTTTATGAAATCACGAAATCGGGGATAGCATTAAGGGCAAATTTCAGTGCCGCCAAATATTGGCTCGATGGCGATTTGAATAAATACTGAACCGGGGATCTATAGCTGACACGGAATGGCTCCATGTGAATCTCTGAATTTTAGACCTGGGGCCCCGGCCTTATTATTTGGAAGGGGAGAATAAAGAATGGAGCGGGCGACGGGATTCGAACCCGCGACCCTAAGCTTGGGAAGCTTATGCTCTACCAACTGAGCTACACCCGCGCCAATGAGAAATCTATTATAACCTTGGGTGGTTGTCAACAAATTTCCACCGGGGATTCCGGCAAGGTAAATCCTGCCTTTTCACCCATCATATTCCACCGGGAAATTCGCGTGGTTTGTTTCGGAAGACGGCTGTGTTACGCTTAATTTATACGTCGCCGTATTTCTCACTTGACCCGAAATTAAGGGCGAGGCGAAGGTCTCCGGAATGGCCGATTCCCCCATATTCATAGTAGGCTGCCCAAGGAGCGGCACGAAGCTTATAAGAGACCTCCTGCGCTCTCATTCGCACATCACGTTTCCGCCGGAGTCTCACTTTATTCCGCAATTATACAAGCTGTATGGGAACCCCCGGGACGAGGACGACGCCGTTAAGATTGCGTCTACGATACTCGACATTCACTGGGTGAAAGGATTCGGGCTTTCCCTGACCCCGTCTTCATTCTCGGGCTGCCGGAGCTATGGAGATATAGTCTCCACAATATTCGGAGAGTGGGCCCGGGTGGAAGGTAAGCCGCGCTGGGGAGACAAAACCCCGCAGTACGTGACAGACATCCCGGCGCTCGTCGAGATATTCCCGTCGTGCAAGATAATACACATATACCGCGACGGTAGGGACGTCGCCCTCTCCCTTATGAACACATGGTTCGGGCCGGGAAATGTATATTCGGCCGCCGGTGAGTGGAAGCAGATGACAGAGAAGGGGCGGCGCGACGGCCAGGGGGCGGGTCCCGGGAGATATTTCGAGCTCAGGTACGAGACGCTTCTCGAAAGTCCCAGGGAGGCTATGGAAGAGGTATGCGAATTCATCGACGAGCCTTTTACCGAGGCGGTTTTAACACCCAACTTTATTAAAAGCGAGCTCAAAAAGTCCGGGGTGTACGGGACGAAGAGAAGCATATTGAAGGGCAACCACGGCAAATGGAGGAATCAGATGTCGGAGGCAGACCGCGCCGTATTCGAATCGATAGCAGGGGATTTGCTAGACGAGCTGGGATACGAAACAGAAGGTCGTGTACGCAGCATAGCCGCTCATGAGAAGCTCTATTGGACTGCGCAGGATTACTGCCATTTTATATGGAAGCGGAGAAGCAAGATTGCGGCGAGCGGATGGCTCAAGGGCGAGCTTTTCATCAGGTGGGCGAACATGATGGGCGCTTCCAAACCGAAAGACAGGCAATAAATTTCAGCCCGGTGTTAATAAGTCGGAGACGGCGGGATATAATAGAACCGTGGCTGAATCCAGAAAGACAGGGCACCTTCTTACAGAGCGCGTAAATCCCCGGACTGAAAAGCTCGACGAGCTTCCGGCGCTCGGGATAGTCGAATCGATCATCTCCGAAGACGGCACTATAGTTTCGGCGATCGAAAAGGAAAAAGAGAATATCGCGCGCGCCGTGGAGCTCATAACCGAAAGGCTCGGACGCGGAGGCCGCCTCGTTTTTATCGGCGCAGGCACGAGCGGCCGGCTCGGAGTCATCGAAGCGGCGGAGTGCCCGCCCACGTTCGGCACGGACCCGGACATGATACTCGGGATAATAGCCGGGGGCCGGAAAGCGGTATGGAAGTCAGCCGAGGGGGCGGAGGATTCCTCCGAGGAAGCACGGAAAAAACTCGAACGAATAAACCTTAAAAAGAAAGACGTACTCGTCGGCATAGCCGCGAGCGGCGGCACGCCGTTCGTCGAAGGCGGGCTCGACTACGCGCGGAAAAAGGGCAGCGGCCGCATACTCGTCACGTGTAATCCGGTCGAAACCACAGTGCCCGAGGTCGTGATATCCGTACTCGTCGGCCCCGAGGTGATTACGGGCTCCACGCGAATGAAAGCCGGTACGGCGACGAAGATGGTGCTGAACATGCTTACTACGGCCTCGATGGTAAGGCTCGGTAAGACGTACGGGAACCTCATGGTGGACGTGAGGCCGGGGTCGGCCAAGCTCCGGGACAGGGCGAAGCGGCTCGTCATGCTGATAACCGGCGTCGGCGAGGAAAGGGCCGTCGAGCTCCTACAGGGCTCGAAGTGGGACGTAAAAGCAGCCATAGTAATGGAGATAAAAAACACGGACTATAGGAAAGCGAGTAAGCTCTTAAAGGAGCACGGAGGGTTCCTCAGGTCCGTAATAGGGCAGGCACGAAAATGATAAAGGACCTGATGCTGCTATTCAGAAAGAAGGAAAGGGTAGTGATTGGGCTCATCTCGGGGACGTCCATGGACGGCATAGATGCCGCCCTCGTCAAGATCAGGGGAAAGGGCGCCGGTACTGAAATCGAGCTCCTCGAATTTACGTGCGTGCCCTATTCGTCCGAAATCATCACTGGGCTCGGGCGGCTTCAACACGGATGCACGCCAGGCGAGATCTCCGAGCTCAATTTCCTGGTGGGCGAGGCGTTCGCCGGGGCAGCGCAGTCTGTGATGGAAAAGGCGGGGCTAGCGCCGAACGACGTGGACCTGATCGGTTCGCATGGCCAGACTGTAAGCCACGTGCCGCCGTCGGCTGGCGCGGGAATTCCATCGACGCTCCAGATAGGAGAGCCCGACGTCATAGCGGAGAGGACGGGCATTACGACGGTCGGTGATTTCAGGACGCGGGACGTCGCCGCGGGAGGGGAGGGCGCCCCGCTCGTGCCTTATGCGGATTACATACTATTCTCGAAGCCGGGCGAAACCAAGATCGCGCAGAACCTGGGCGGCATAGCGAACGCGACCGTGATAACTGAGCACCTGGGCGGCGTGACTGCATTCGATACCGGGCCGGGCAACATGCTGATGGACAGGATAATGGCGCTTTCGTCCGGAGGCGATGAGAGATTCGACAGGGACGGCAAAGAGGCCTCGAAGGGCAAGGTGAACGAGGCGCTTCTGAAGCAGTTACTGATGGACCCCTACTACATGAAGCCGCCTCCGAAATCGACCGGCGAAGAGCTCTTCGGAAACGTCGCGGCCGAGGGGCTCTACGGCATGGTAACGGGCGGCAAGATTACGCTCAGCGATTTAATGGCCACCGTCCTTGCGCTAACAGTCGAATCCATATCGCAATCTTACGAAAAATTCATATTCCCAGAGCACGAGGTGAGCGAGGTCATTCTCAGCGGCGGCGGATGCCGGAACGCCTTTCTGGTGAAAAAGCTCCAGGAGAGACTCGGCGGTATCAAACTGACAACGACCGACGCCTACGGCATACCGGCCGACGCCAAGGAGGCGGTCGCCTTCGCTATATTGGCGAACGAATGCATCTCGGGGAACGCCGGCAACCTGCCCGGCGTCACAGGGGCGAGGCGGGGCGTGCCGCTTGGGAAAATATCGCCCGGAGGTCTCGGCTAAGACGTATACGTTATGAGCATTAAATCTTGGCTTGAAAAACTAGGAGATATAAACGCATCTGATTTAGACCTTCGCTCCAGGATCGGCCAGGCAGTGATGCCGAGGCTCGATTTCAAAGTGGACGGCTCGCTCGAGCTTGCGAAAAATCTGGTCAGGGAATTCCACATCGGAGGCTTCATAATATTCGGCGGCGACGTAGAATCCGTCCGAAGCGCCGTGGAAGAGCTGCAAGCCTTGTCCGAAGTCCCTCTCCTTTTCGGCTGCGACGCCGAAAGGGGCCTCGGCCAGATCGTTTCGGGCGGCTCGATATTCCCTTTCACGATGGCGCTGGGCGCAGCGGGTGACGAGGAGCTCGTCTATTCCGAGGCCCTGTTCACGGCGCGTGAGATGAGGGAATGCGGCTTTAATCTAATCTTCGCACCTGTCCTAGACGTGAACTCGAATTCCGAAAATCCGATAATAAATATTCGCTCGTACGGCGACGACCCCGGGCTCGTGTCCCGAATGGGCGGCGCATTTATAAGGGGCTGCCGGGACGGCGGCATATTCTCGTGCGGAAAGCACTTCCCCGGGCACGGGAGCGCCGCGGCGGACTCTCATTCCGAGCTCCCCGTTCTTATACTTACACGAGAAGAGCTATTCGGGCGCGACCTGAAACCGTTCCAAAGCGCTATAGCCGAAGGGATCGATATGCTGATGACGGCGCACGTCGCACTTCCCGAGATAACAGGAAGTGGCGACCCGGTTACCATATCGGGCGAAGTCGTAAGCGGCATGCTTAGGCGTGAGCTGAATTACGGCGGAGTCGTGATAACGGACTCCTTTCGAATGTCAGGCATAAGCAATCTGGGAGACGAGGCGATGTTGTCGCTACGGGCCCTTAACGCGGGCTGCGACATAATACTCGACCCGCGTGACCCGTATACGCTCCTTAAAGGATTAAACGAAGCCACTGCCGAAGGAACACTTAACGAAGAGGTTGTCCTGAAAGCGGCAGACAGAATTATTTCGCTCAAGAAATCCCTCCCCGACGGGTTACCTGAAATCACTACGCAATCGAAGGAAGAAGGCCGAAACCTCTCACGGCTCATTTCGGAGAAGTCGGTTTCAAAACTGAGAGGCCGGAGCTTAAAGCCGGGCCGTGCTATCCTGTGCACATTCGACGTGACGGAGTCGGGGCAGGACGTGGCGGCCGTATTCTCGGGCAGGCTTCGCAATGCCGGAGTCGTTTTCGAAGAGGTCAACGTAACCTCAACTACAGACGTGAGCAAGCTCTCCCGCGGCGCCGGAGACGATGCCACGCTCATATGTCTCGTGTTCACTACGGTCGGAGCGTGGAAGAAGCAGTTCTCGCTGCCGGACTTCATGAGGGCCGCGCTCGAGCGCCTGTCCTCGGCCCCGGGAGAGAGCGCACTCGTTTCGTTCGGCTCGCCCTACGTCGTCAGGGGGCTCGACGGCTTTGGCACCGTGATCTGCGCGTTCGATTCGCTCCCGGAATGTCAGTTCGCGACGGCCGAGGTTCTTTTGGGAAACGCCGCCGCCGTCGGCAAAATCCCGGTCACCGCCTTATAGCTGTTCGCAATCTTTCCTATCGGGTACATTACACCTCCAATGAGCGCCGGACTGAACTCGGTTTTCTCATCCCTATCTCCGCTCGACTGGGCTATAGTCGCGGCCTACCTCCTGATTTCTCTCTTTGTCGGGATTTACTTCACGCGCCGCGCGAGCAGCAGCATGTCCTCTTATTTCGTCACCGGGCGTAATCTCTCGTGGTGGCTTCTCGGCACGTCCATGGTCGCAACGACCTTCGCCGCCGATACGCCGCTCGCCGTTACGGGATGGGTAAGGACCGAGGGCATCTGGAAGAACTGGTTCTGGTGGAACTATATATTCAGCCACGTCTTCATAGCCCTCGTCTTCGCGCGTCTCTGGAGAAGGGCCAACGTCATCACCGATAACGAGCTCAACGAGATCCGCTACAGCGGGAAGCCCGCGGCGTTCCTCAGGGGGTTCAAGGCCTTTTATTACTCCACCCTCTTTAACTTCATCGTGATGGGCTGGGTTATAAGCGCGATGGCCAAGGTGCTCAAGGTCTTTTTCGGGGTGGAGACGACCGTAGCGATAGCGATATGCCTCTTCATCGCATTCTTCTACACGATGATGTCGGGGCTATGGGGCGTGACGCTCACGGATTTTTTCCAGTACTTCCTCGCGCTGGGCGGGACGGTGATACTCGCCTGGGCCGTGATAGGCTCGCCCGAGATCGGCGGGCTCTCTGGTTTCATCGACAAGCTGAGCACGATAGACCAAAAGCACGTTTCTCTTTTCATGACGCCATCGCGGGGCGACCCGGTGAGCGACGGGTTCTGGTCGTCCAGCTTCTTTACGTTCCTCGTTTACCTGACCGTCATATGGTGGTCTTCGCACAACACGGACGGCGGAGGATATTTCATACAGCGCATGCTTTCGGCGAGGAGCGAGCGGGACTCCGTTCTTGGCACCGCGTGGTTCGCGATAAACCACTACATCATACGCTTCTGGCCATGGGTGCTCATAGCGCTCGCGTCACTTCTTATATACCCCACGGCCGAAGTAGCGAACGGCGACCAGGAGGCGATGTACGTCGTCATGATAAACCAGTTCCTCGGCCCGGGGCTCAAGGGAATACTCTTCGTGACGTTTCTCGCCGCTTTCATGTCTACGCTGTCTACGCACCTTAACTGGGGGGCCTCCTACATAATGAACGACCTCTACAGGCGTTTCCTCTATAAGGACGGGACGGAGAAGCACTACGTTATGGTTTCCCGAATCTGCACGCTCGTGCTCACGATACTCGCCGGCTACTTCGCCATGCACATCAGCAACATAGGGAAGGCGTGGATATTCCTTTGGGCGATGAGCGCCGGAATCGGGCTGGTGTTGATACTGAGGTGGTTCTGGTGGAGGGTGAACGCCTGGACGGAGATCGCGGCGCTGGCGTCGTCGCTCGCGGCGATCTTCGTGATCGTCCTTTACACCAGATCGCATGGCATACCGCTCGAGCTGAAGCACCAGATTCTGGTAATCCCCGTTTCCGTACTCACGTGGATCATCGTGACGTTCCTAACCAAACCCGAGCCGATCGAGACGCTCAACGAGTTCTATAAAAGGGTAAAGCCCTGGGGATGGTGGGAGCCCGTAAGCGACCTAAACCCCGATATCGAAAAGCCACGGTTCAAGCCGGTGCTCGTAAACTGGGCGCTCGGCGTCTCGTTCATCCTCTTCGGGATGATGGGCACGGGAAAGATGCTACTGGGCTCGACGGCCGTGGGGCTCGTCATGGTCATAATATCAATAATCTCTGGCGCTGCCGTCTATTTAAGACTCAGAAATGATCTCAAGGACCGGGCCTGATTCTTCATCTGAGTGCCCCGGAACTTTAAAAATCCCCGGAGTATGTTATAACTTATCTGTAGTTCTTAATCCGGGAACGAACAATGGCTATCAAAATCAAGGTACTTAAGCATCCTGAGCTCACGTGGTACGAAAAGCTCTATCTTCCGCAGATAGTGCACGGGCTCTTTCTTACCATTAAGCACCTGATTAAATTCCAGCCGATAACCGTCCAGTACCCAGAAGAGGTAAAGGAGCTTCCCCCTAGGTACAGGGGGCTTCACGTTATGCCCGGGGACGACGACGGCGAAATAAGATGCGTCGCGTGCAAGCTATGCGAGGTCGCGTGCCCCACGCAGGCGATATCTATAGTAGCCGAGCCCGCGGACGATTACGGAATCGAGAGAAGGCCCAAGGTCTACAACATCGATTTCATGAGATGCGTCTTCTGTGGATTCTGCGTCGAGGCATGCCCTTGTGACGCGCTTCGCATGGGGATGAAGTATGAGCTCGCCTCTTACAACCGCGCCGGGCTCGTCCACACGAAAGAAGTCTTCTTCGACCCGAACGTCATAAGCGAGGCGCCGAGGGACAACGCCAACTTCCTCTACGAGATGGGAAAGGGGAAGATCCTCGACAAGCCCGAGGAAGTCGAGAAGGTCAAAAAGCTCACCGGAACCTATACCTCGTCCGACTGACGACGCCCCGCTGTACCCCGCCGGGGCTATTTTTTTTTCTTCGACATTTTCTTTCCGAGCCAGCATAAGCCGTACGAGGCGCCGCTGTAGAAAAAGTAGAGAAAGTGCATAGGTATGGCCATGAGGGTGAAGACGAATCCCCTCTCTTCCAGGAAAAACAAGTAGAGCTGCCTGTTAAGCACGATGAGCGCAAGGACCAGCACGGCAGAGAGAATCAGCGCCGGGTAGAGAACCCCCGAGCTTCCGAACAAGGCTGCAAAGATGATAACCAGAAGGGCGACGGATAGTATGCCCACGAGGGCTGCGCTTACCCTGTCAGCCAGGCTGACGTTAAGGTCCCTGGGAGAGAATCTGCTTTCGAGCATGAGCCTCGACCAAGGGACGGCGCGCTGGGATACGTCGGTCCTGAGCATCGACCAGAAGCTCCATTCCTTAAGATGCTTCACCTGAAGCTCCTTGTCGAGGAGTATCCTGTGCCCCTTACGCCTCATCCTGTACCCGAGCTCTATGTCCTCGATCGAGGGCTTCGAGAACCGCACCCTGTCGAAGCCGCCCATCTCAAGGAATATGTCCTTTTTTATCGCGCCGCACCCCGACCAGAATGTGCTCGCGTCGCTCCGGGATTTCTGGTGAACATAGTGATGAAGAAGGTTCCGGTATTGAGACAGAAAATCGGGCGCCGACGGCTCTGTATCGTAGGAGCCGAATACGGCGGCTACATCCGGATTCTTCGAGAAAGCCTCTATGACATGCGATATGGTGTCGCCCCTTACGAGCACGTCGGCATCGATGAACAGCACAATGGGCGCTTCGGCGGCGGCCGCCCCTTCGTTCCTGGCGGCTGCGGGGCCGTAGTTCCGGCCCAATTCGAGGACCTTGACGCCGAAATCTTTCGCTATCGCGGCCGAGCCGTCCTTCGAGCCGTCATCCACTACTATGGTCTCGAACTCTTCGTGAAACGACGCCTTCAGCGCGTGGAGGCACATCGACAGATACGTTTCCCCGTTGTGGACGGGTATGACGACTGATATGTCGGGATTTTTGGAATTCATATCTATAAAAATGCTAACTTCCGGTTGTGGCGAGCCTGTAAAATTCGCCCTTAAGCTTCATCAGATCCGATTCACAGCCGGACTCGACGACCCCGCCGTCCTTGAGAACGATGATCTGGTCCGCGTTTTTAATCGTCGAGAACCTGTGCGCTATTATAATAACCGTCCTGTTCTTGCTGAGCTCGGTTATGGCCCTGTGTATGAGCTGCTCGGTGGCCGTATCGAGGGAGCTGGTAGCCTCGTCGAGAATCAGAATCTCCGGGTTTTTAAGCGTCGCCCTGGCGATCGAAATCCTCTGCCTCTGCCCTCCCGAGAGCCTTATGCCCCTCTCGCCGAGCATCGTGTCGTACCCCTCCGTGAGCGCTGTGATGAACTCGTCCGCCCCCGCCCTTTTCGCTGCGTCCACGATTATATCGTCCGTATAATCCCCCGTGAGGCCGAAAGCTATATTATTCCTGACGGTATCGTTGAATATAAATGTATCCTGGCTGACCATGCCGACGTGGCGGAGGTACGATTTCACCTTGTAGTCGGGGAGGGGCTCTCCGTCTATGAGAACCCTGCCCGACTGCGGGTCGTAGAATCTCAGCAGAAGATTTATGACCGTAGACTTCCCGGCCCCGGATTTGCCGACTATAGCCGTCGTCTTTCCCTTGGGGATGAAGAAATTCGCCTCCGAGAGGGCGGCCCTCTCCCCTTCGTTATATGAGAATGTCACATCCTCGAACGTTATGCCGTCTTCGAGCCCGGAGTAATCCAGATCGCCGTCTGTAGTCTGCGGCTTGTTGTCGGTCCTTAAGAGGTCGAAGACCGTATCGAAGGCCGGGAGCCTGCTGACTATTATTCCCCTCGTCTGGTTCATCAGCTTAAGCACGGGCAGTATGCGGGCGATTATATATATAAAGGGCAGTATCTGCGTCAGTACGAGCCTGTAGTCCATCGCCGAGCTTTTTATCGCTATAAAAAAGAGCACCCCGATTGCGACGACGCCGAAGGCTTCTGTTACGACATGCACCATGAACGTCGTGAAGTTGACGTTCAGCTGATGGCGCGCGTGGTTTTCTATGTGCGTATTGAGCTTCTCTATCTGCTCATCTTCCTTCGTGAAGGATTTAATAACCTGTATCCCTGAAAGCGTTTCATGGAGCGAGGATGTAAGCTCCCTACCGGTATTAACGAGCCGCCGCCCGTACGAGGAAAGCCGCCTGATGTATATTGAGACCGCGTACGCTATGACCGCCGCGAGGATTATGGAGACGAGGGTCAGCTTCCACGAGAATATAACGAGAAGTACAAGGAGAATTAGGCACGACATCATGTAGCCTGCCATTTCGACTATCTTCTTTATGAGGTCGTCCGTAAGGACGGTGTTGTATATCGTCCTTTCGACGAGGTCGCCTGTTTTCACGGTGTTGTAGAACCCCATACCGGCATGTACGAGCGAGTTCACAACCCTCATCCGTAGGTTTGCAATGAGCCTCGCCGTGAGCCAGTAGGCCAGGTACTGGGAGACCCCGAGAAAAATGTTCTTGAGCACGACACCGCCCACGACGAATGTGAGGGAGAGAAGTATCTGGGTTTCGATTGGGTACGCCGAGAAGATATCGATCAGCGAGCGGAGAGCCTCAGGAAGCTGGTCGAAGCTCTTTATCTGCTGTATTCCGGCGAGGAGCGGAACGAGCATGCCTATCGATATACCCTCGAACGCCGACGCCAGAAACAGGAGGAAAAGCAGTAGCGCGATGTGGGCTTTATACGGCCTGACGAGGTCGAGTACGAATTCTCTTTTTAGTTTCTTTTCGTCTTTCAATTCATGCATTCCGGAAGATTATAATCCCTAAAAGCCAAGTTATTTTACTCTATATTCGGCAGACTTGAAAAATGGCCCGGGAACGCAGGATCTTGCGAGGCCGGCCTGAAAACTCCGTTAAATGGGGCCCTCCAGGGTACTGCGATACGAGGAATAAAGGGGTTTTATCGCTGCCTGAACATAACGATGCGGTTATAGAGCCATCCTACGAACGTTCCCGCTATGGTTCCGAGAGCAAAGCCGTAGATGAATCCGACGATGCTTCCCACGAAAGAGACGCTGTAGCCTATGAAGAACTGGCTTAAAAGCCCGAGGTGCGGGCCTATGACGTACTGCCCGGCGCTGTTCGGCTGCGGCCCCTTCACCAAAAGCCAGTTCGTAGCTATGAAAATCAGAAGCCCGAGGAGTATGCCAAACACGAGCCCCATGGATTTAGCGTTGAGCAGCGCGACTGCCTGAAGTAGTTTCTCTTCTTCTGTTCTTGGCTTCGTCATGGCGGTTTATATCATATATAATCTATGAAGTTCTTGAAAGACGAGAGCTCCCTTTCCCTCTTTATCTTGAAGATAAAGAGGCCAGTAAAGAAATTCCTTATATAAGCGAACAGCCATCCGAATATAAATCCCCAGAAGAACGAGTATCCGAGCCCTATAAAGGCCCCCTCGACGCTTATCGTATATCCGGCGAAGTACTGATCCAGGAGCCCGACGTATTTATGCGCCTCGGTGCCGCCTTTCAGGATCAGGAACATCGTCGCCAGGAAAACCGCCAGACCCGTCGCCGTCCCCACGGACAGCGCGAAGGCTAGCTTGTCGAGCCTCGCAAAGGCCCTTATGATGACCTGCTCTATAGGCCCGGGCACGCTTTCCGGCACCCTCGGCTGTGTCGACGAGAGGCCGTCGTACTCGGAAAGCCCGTAATCGCCGGCTTCGCCCTCTTCGTGGTATTCCTGGTCGGTGTTGACCCTCCATAGGTCGTAGTTCGCTCCGGATATGTTCCTTGCAGCCAGCATGGCCGTCAGCATGGAATGGTCCTGGTTATTGTATTTATGCATGCCGTTACGGCCGACGAGCTGAAGATTGTCTATGCCGGAGAGGTAGCCGCGTATAGTGGCGAGGGATTCCCTGTACGTCGAATCGTAGACCGGATAGGCCTTAGGCATTCTGACCACTGTGCCGTCCACTACCAGCGACGGGTCGCAGATACCTATGATGCCGAGCTCCTTCTTCCCGAGCTCTATAAGGTCCCGGTCGCTCATCGTCCAGAGCCCGTCGCCCTCGAAGCAGAAATATTCGAGCCCGAGACACGTCTTTTTCGGATCGGGGACCATCTCCTCGCTCCAGTTCTTAAAGTTCTGTATCCTCCCGAGCCTTACCCCGGGGTCGTGTATGTATATCCAGTTGTCCGGAAAGAGGACCTGGGTGTCGATTATGAGCGAGACGGTCAGGAAGTCCCTGTACTTGAGGTCGTTTGCGGCCTCTAC
>JBFWTW010000026.1:0-20788 GCA_050247635.1 Candidatus Dadabacteria bacterium
GTTCGAGATTCGGGCCGAGCTCGAGCGCCTTCACTATGTTCTTGTACGCGAGGTTGTAAAACTCTTCGTAGTCTTCCTTAACCTGATATCTGTAAGAACCCATGAACGAATACACTTCACCAAGGCCGGCGTAGGCCACTGCGTCTTTGGGGTTGGTCTGAATCGCGCGGTTGTAAAGAGATATGGCTTCCTCAAATCCTTCCGGGGTGAATTTCAGGAACGCCTCCCTCGCCTGCTTGTCCAGCGCGGCGGCATCCTCCGCCGAAGCCGGCAAGACAGCAAACTGCAAAACCCCGAAAACGGCTGCGGGGAGCAGCAGATAAAGAATAAATTTTCTCATCACTACCTCCATAGGATTTACCCACTGAAAAATTATAAATTTTTACTGGTAAGTCTCAAGTATGTACTTAACAATTTCCTCGGCTAGGCTCTCGTATATATCCTTCGCCATGAACCCGAGGGAGCTGAAGCCGTTTACCTCCCCCGTGGAAATCTCGTCTCCGGTGGCTTTGTTAACGATGGCAAGCTTTATGGTTATGGCAACCTCACCGAACTTGAGCGAACCGCCCTCGAAGGAAACGTCGGAGCTCGGCCTGTACTCGCTTATCTCGCCCAATACTACAACGGTGTCCGTCGCGGGGATATTCTCAATCTTGCCGAACTTCACTTCCTTGAACTTGTTCTTGGATTCAAGGAGAGCGGCGGCCTGCTCGGGAACCTTCGACAGGGCCTCTTCGGGGAAGTTCGGTATCTCCGTTTCAAAATTCTCGAACTGGACTGCCTGGTACTGTTCGAGCTTGGTCGTGGTGGGGGTGAAGTAGGAAGTAGTCTTTATATTGGTACAGCCCGGGACAAGGAGCGCGAGCAAAGCCAGCGATAGTATAGTAAGACGGACGGAATTGTTTGCGCTCCTCATAGAGAACCTGCCTCCTTTGTAAATAAGTACTATAAAATAGCATACTTCCCTGACTTGATAAATATTAAGGTGGTAAAATCTATATAAATAGGGTCATCAATGGCAGCTTGACACATTTTGTCACATGTTGCGCACACGTGACAAAATGTGTCACACAATACAAGTTTTTGGATTCCGGTATGTAAACCGATGGTCTTGGCACAAACTACAAACTATCATTAAATTATGGCATGTTATAAAGACTAGCCCTTTGGGGCTCGCAGATGGCACGGGCTTTGCATCCATTTTAGATAAATTAATTCCGAAAAGGAGGTTGTTGATATGTCAGGCAAAGAAATCAGACGTAATAAGGATGAGAAAGGTTTTACTCTCATTGAGCTTTTGGTTGTTGCGGCAATCATCGGCATACTACTCGCAATAGCGATACCTAACCTTATGAAGGCAAGGATGTCGGCGAACGAGGCGAATGCCAGAAAGTCCATGCAGACCCTGAGGGACGCCGAGGGCGAGTACTTCGAGCAGGACCTCGACAACAACGGGGAAAGGGACTTCATCGATGTTATCGGCACACTTGCGGACAGCCCGTCTCTCCGTGCTCCGGATTCAAACGACGCAACCGAGCCTAATGCCCTTATTGACAGCAGCTTTGAAGGGGCGGACATGGTTAATAACTGCGCGGATCCGAAGGCCGGATACTGCATACAGTGGGATGCAGTCGAAATTACGGCTAATGGTACGACCGGCCTCTTCGACGACTTCGGCTGGCAGACAAGCATGTCCAGCTTCAACAAAACCGGCAGAAGGGACTTTTCGGTATACGGCGACGGCGCCATAAGGTGTACTATAAGCACGTCCGCTACGAGCGATGCAGGCACTTTCGAGGCTGACCGCACATCTCCCGGATGCGACTAATACCGCCGGGTTTGGGCCTGGGCAAATCAATCTAGAAAACACGGGGAGGGACTCCGAAGAGGAATCCCTCCCTTTTTTATGTGTGTCATTTTATGCTGTACGAAATCCGACAATCAATGGTATTAGCGCATATGTGACAAAATTTGTCACATATGCCAAAAACAGTCTAGCAACAGTGAACGGCAACCTTTTTCTTGTGCAATTTAAATCAATAATCGCAAGCTATTAGAAGGCCACTGCATAAAGCAAATTTCATTCATATTACTGGTACATAAATTGCAAAGATTATTGTCAGGAAATGCCCAACGCCATGAACAACTTTCGTAATCAAGATCGCGAACAGGGTTTTACGCTGATAGAGCTGCTTGTCGTGGCGGCGATAATTGGCATCCTTCTGGCGATAGCTATACCCAATCTCCTCAAGGCCCGTATATCCGCAAACGAGGCGAATGCGAGAAAGGCGCTCCAGACACTCAAGGACGCCGAGTACCAATACTTCGAGCAGGACCTCGACGACGACGGGACAAGAAATTTCACTAATTTGATTGGCTCGATGGGAACGGCGGGGTCGCTAAGGGACCCGTCGGGAACGAACGACGAATACGATTCCCTCATAGATATCACGTTCGAATACGCCGTGGTCGCAGACGGCAGCGCGGCAGGGCAGGCGGACTGCCTAGACCCCAAAGCCGGGTACTGCCTCTCGTGGAGCGCCGACGCCGAAGCCGACGAGCTTTCGCTCCAGGGCGATTTCGGGTGGGAGGCCTCGATGACGAGCGCCAAGGTAAACGGGAGAAAGGATTTCGCGACATTTGCCGACAAGGTCATAAAGTGCACCGTGACTTCGCAGAACTCCGGCGCTGTCGGCACGTTCGAATCCTCGAGAACGGATTCGGACTGCGACTGATCGGTATTGCAGAAAAACTATCCCGTGATTTTCCAGTTTCTTATTATTGTTATTGCTTCGAAAGACCTAAGGGCATATATTTAGATGTCTCGTTATGTCTGACGCGCTTCGTATTACCAATCTCGTAAAGGACTACAAAACCGGGTTTCTCGGCAAGATGACCCGCGTGCTCAAGAACGTGACGTTCTCCGTCGAGCAGGGGGAGATATTCGGCTTCATAGGACCGAACGGCGCCGGAAAGACCACTACGTTCAAATCCATACTCGGATTTGCAAGGCCGACCGAGGGAACCATAGAGCTCCTGGGAAAGGATTCGGGAGACCCAGACGCCAAGCGGAAGATCGGCTACCTGCCGGAGAACCCCTACTTCTACGATTACCTCACAGGCGAGGAGCTTTTGATCTACATGGGCGAGCTGCATGGGCTCGGGCGGAAATATCTGACAGAAAAAGCGGGCGAGCTTCTTGAGAAGGTGAGGATGTCCCACGCCGGAAACGTGCAAATGAGAAAGTATTCCAAGGGCATGCTCCAGAGGATAGGAATCGCGCAGTCCCTCATCAATGACCCGGAGTTCATAATCCTCGACGAGCCGATGAGCGGGCTCGACCCGATAGGCAGGCGCGAGATAAAGGACCTCATACTCGAAGAGAAGAGGAAAGGGAAGACGATACTCTTAAGCTCGCACATGCTTTCGGACGTCGAGGCGCTCTGCGACCGCGTCGGGATAATCATGGGCGGGACGCTCATAAAGACGGGCACGCTAGGCGAGCTGCTTAAGGAGATTCATACCGATTACGAGATGCACGTCGAGGGTGATCCGGAGGAAGTGAAGCGGGCCGTACGGGAGATGCGAGTCGAGATGGAGCACAGGGCGGGGTATGTCGTGCTCAAGTTCGACGAGGACATAAGGCGCAGCGTAATCGAGGCGGTGGCCAAAACACAGGCTGAAATTATATCGCTTCACCCCGTAAGGAGGTCGCTCGAAGGGCTCTTCGTAGAAGAGGCGAAAAAGGAAAGCCCCCCGAGGGAAGGCGCAGGCGGATAGCCCCGGTACAGGCCGCATCGAAGCCCGAAATCAGTCGGCAGAAAAGAGATGAGAAGAATTTTTAGTGTTGCACACAATACGTTCATGGAAGCCATACGGGACAGGGTGCTCTACAGCCTCGTTCTCTTCGCACTTATTATGATAGTAAGCTCCCTCGTTTTCGCCAGCATATCGGCCGAGCAGTATAACAAAATCGTAAAAGACCTCGGCCTCACGGCCATATCCGTAATCGGGATACTGATTTCCGTCTTCCTCGGCATAGGGCTCGTTTACAAGGAGGTCGAGAAAAAGACTGTCTACAATATATTCTCGAAGCCCATTAGGAGGTACGAATTCATACTCGGGAAATACCTCGGGCTCGGCCTTACACTGTTCATTATTACACTCGGAATGGCGTTAATACTTTTCCTAATCGTTCTTTACATCGAAATAAAATATGCGGGGCTTATAAGCTTCTATTACGGCGGGCATTTCTACGCGGAATTCTTTAATGCCATATACTTCGAATATCTGGAATTTCTGATTATCATCGGGATTGCGCTTGTCTTTTCCAGCTTCACGACGCCAGTATTAAGCGCGCTGTTTACGTTCTTTGTCTTCGCTATCGGGAGATTTTCGAGCGACATCCGGCTGTTCGCGGAGGAAATCAAGAACCCGGTCACCGCCGTTTTCTCCGAGGTGATTTACAGGGTGATCCCCAACCTCGAAAAGTTCGATGTCAGGAACGAGGCCGTCTACGGAGGGACGGTAAACCCGGACCTCTTGCTGTACACCACGGCCTACGCGCTCCTGTATACCGCAGCGCTGCTGATACTCGCGATAATCATATTCGAGAAGAAAGAATTCAAGTAAGTGATTGCCGTGAATAAGGGTAGAACAACGATATTTGGCCTTATCGCTATCGCCGCGCTCGTGGTGATATCGATACCGTTTCAGGTGAGGATAGACGACATAAGGGGGAAGTTCCGCTCGGTCGAGGATAGCCTCTATCTGTCTTCGTCTTCGCTCAAGAAAATCTCGCTCGGCTATACGGAGATACTCTCAGACATATACTGGATGAGGGCAATTCAGTATTTCGGCAGCAGGAAGATCGAAGAGCAGAACCCCGAGCTCCTCTACCATTATTTCGACATAATCACCGACCTCGATCCCCGGTTTGTGAACGCCTACAGGTACGGCGGGACGTTCCTTGCGGAGTCAGAGCCCTTCGGGCTCGGGCAGTTCGACATGGGCGTCACGCTCCTCGAAAAGGGGCGGAAGAATAATCCGGACAACTTCAGATTGCCGCTCGAAGAGGCCTTCCTCTACTACTTTTACCCGAAGGATTACGTGAAGGCTGCCGAGCTGTTCCAGGAGGCCGCCCAAAAGCCCGGGATCATAGGGGCGAGAGAGGCGTCGGTAAAAGGAATGGCGGCCGCGGCCCTGGCGAAAGGCGGGAACAGAGACCTCTCGAAGGAGATATGGCAGATAATATACGAGACGAGTCCGAGCGAAGGGAGGCGGAATTTCGCTTACCGGAACCTTCAGGAGATCGAGACGATGGAAATGGAGGACCAGCTCACGGCCGCGCTTCTCGCGTACCAAAGGGATTTCGGAAAGCTCCCCAGCTCGGTCAAAGAACTGGCCGCAACCGGATACTTAAAGGGCGGCATTCCGGCAGCCCCCGTAGGAGGAGACTTCATAATTGCCCCCGACATTGACGCCGTGCGGAACACCGAGCTCGCCTCGAGGAAGTTAAAGGAGGCGCTCGCGTTCCTCAATGCGAAAGCCGTCAGGTTCAAGAAGATGTACGGCGGGTATCCGCGCGACCTCGCGGAGCTGAGGGCGTTCATCGAGCAGGAAACGACGGGCGCATTCCCGGAGCATCCTATGGGCGAGGAATTCATCTATAACCCCGCCTCCGGAATAATCGAATCTAAATGGAAGTACGAAGAAAGTAAGGAGCGGTAATGGCTCAGTATATTTCGAGGATGATAAATTCCCTTACGCCGCCCGGTGCGTTGACTGTCACTTCGTCGTCTATGCTCTTCCCGATGAGCGCCCTTCCTATTGGAGAGGTAATCGAGATCATGCCGTTTTCAGGCTCGGATTCGTCGGGCCCGACTAGCTGGTAGGCAACGGTCTCGCCCGTATCGAGATTTTCGAGCTTGACCGATACGCCGAAGGTTACCCTGTCCTTATTCTTCAGCGTGGCCGGGTCTATAACCTCCGCCCTGCTGAGCTTGCTTTCGAGCTCCTGTATCCTGCCCTCGACAAAGGACTGCCGCTGCTTTGCAGTTTCGTATTCGGCGTTTTCCGAAAGGTCTCCCAGCGACCTCGCGAATTCGATAAGCTTGATGACTTCCTGTCTTTCGACGGTCTTGAGCCTCTTGAGCTCATCCTGGAGCTTCTTGTGCCCCTTAGGCGTCATCGGTACTCTTTCAATCGACATAATGCACTCTCCCTTGGCCGGCGTCTCTGGGGCGGCCAAAACAAATACTCTATATGTTATAAACCGGGAACCTTAAACAAACCGGGTCGAGTAAATTATACAACAATAGGAGATAACTAGTAATAGTCCTGGATGGCCTTGACCGTGAGCCCTTCCTTTATAAGGGCCTTTATGGCCGCGACGGCCGCAATAGCCGCGGAAACAGTCGTGAAATAAGGGACCCTCTGCGTGAGAGCGGTCCTTCGTATGGTGTACGACTGCTCTATCTCCTTTTCTCCGAACGTGGTGTTTATGACGAGCTGCACCTGGCCGTTTTTCATGTGATCGACGACGTTCGGCCTCCCCTCGACGACCTTCTTCACCACCGTGCATTCGACGCCCAGCTCCTTCAGCCAGGCTGCCGTGCCCGTCGTCGCCAGAATGCCGAAGCCGAGGTCCGAGAGCTTTTTCGCGAACTCGGCGAGCCTAGGCTTGTCGTCGTCCTTTACGCTGACGAAGGCAGTGCCAGAAAGCGGGAGCTTGGCGCCCGCGGCCATCTGGGCCTTGGCGAATGCCATTCGCATTTCGCTGTCTATGCCCATAACCTCGCCCGTGGATTTCATCTCGGGGCCGAGTATGGTATCGACGCCCGGGAACTTGATGAAGGGGAAGACGGATTCCTTTACGCAAACGTGCTTGGGGATTATCTCTTCGGTAAAGCCGAGCTCTTCGAGCGTCTTTCCGGCCATCACCTTGGTGCCGAGCATCGCGAGTGGGACGCCTATCGCCTTACTGACGAAAGGGACCGTCCTGCTGGCGCGGGGATTGACCTCCAGTATGTAGACCTTATCGTCCTTTATGGCGAACTGAATGTTCACGAGTCCGACGACGTTAAGCGCGAGGGCGAGCTCTTTCGTCTGGCGCTTTATTTCGTTCACGACCTCTGGGCTTATGGAGAACGGCGGCAGCACCATCGCGCTGTCGCCCGAGTGTACCCCGGCTTCTTCTATGTGTTCGAGCACGCCGCCTATGACGACCGTCTTGCCGTCGGATATCGCATCGACGTCCACTTCCTTGGCGTCGTTTAAGAACCTGTCGATAAGGACCGGATGATTCGGCGCTACCTTTACGGCCTCGGTTATGTAACGCTTAAGCGATTCCTCGGTGTAGACGATCTCCATTGCCCTTCCCCCGAGGACGTAAGACGGCCTGACGACGATGGGATACGTGACTTCGCCGGCTATGCGAAGGGCCTCTTCCTGGCTCCGGGCGATCCCGCTTTCGGGCTGCCGGAGGCCGAGCCTCTCGATGAGGTCCCTGAACCGCTCCCTGTCCTCGGCGAGGTCTATGCTGTCGGGGGAGGTGCCGATGATCTTGACGCCCCTTTCCTCGAGCGGTATCGCCAGCTTGAGCGGCGTCTGTCCGCCCAAATGAACGATAACCCCCTCGGGCTTTTCCCTGTCGATGATCGCGAGGGTGTCTTCGAGCGTAAGCGGCTCGAAGTAGAGCCTGTCGGACGTGTCGTAGTCCGTGCTGACAGTCTCTGGGTTACAGTTGACCATTATCGCTTCGTAGCCTTCTTCGCGGAGCGAAAACGAAGCGTGGACGCAGCAGTAATCGAACTCGATGCCCTGCCCTATCCTGTTCGGCCCGCCGCCGAGAATGACGACCTTCCGTTTGTCCGTCGGAAGCGCCTCGTCTTCGGTTTCGTAGGTGGAATAGAGATACGGCGTATAAGCCTCGAACTCTGCGGCGCAGGTATCGACCATCTTGTAGACCGGCTTTATGCCCGAGGCGAGCCTCATTTCCCTTACGTCGCTTTCCGATTTCCCCAGGAGAGCGGCGATACGGGTATCCGAAAAGCCGTACTCCTTGGCCTTCCTCAGGAGCGGCGCATCCGGGCTGCCCGAGGACGCCCCGAGGCTCTCCTCCATATCGATTATCTGACGGATGTTACGGAGGAACCACCTGTCGATTCGCGTAATGGAATATATTTCTTCTATGTCGAGCCCCGAGCGGAAGGCGTCCGCCAGGTACCAGAGCCTGTCCGAGTTCGGCGTCCTCAGCTTTTCCTTTATGAGCTCCGTGTCGGCCGTCCTGGGCTCAAAGCCGTAGGAATCTATTTCGAGCGACCTCATGGCCTTTTGAAGCGATTCCTTGAACGTCCTGCCAATCGCCATGACCTCGCCCACGGACTTCATCTGCGTCGTGAGCGTCTTGTCGGTCTTCGGGAATTTTTCGAACGTGAACCGAGGGATCTTGACGACTACGTAGTCTATCGTCGGCTCGAACGAGGCCGGCGTATAGCGCGTTATGTCGTTCGATATCTCGTCGAGCGTGTAGCCGACGGCGAGCTTGGCCGCTATCTTGGCGATCGGGAATCCCGTCGCCTTCGACGCGAGCGCAGAGCTCCGCGAGACGCGCGGGTTCATCTCTATGACGACAACGCGCCCGTCTTCGGGGTTGACGCCGAACTGGATGTTCGAGCCCCCGGTATCGACTCCTATCTCTCTTATTATCGCGACCGATGCATCGCGGAGACGCTGGTATTCCTTGTCGGTGAGCGTCTGCGCGGGGGCTACGGTTATGCTGTCGCCCGTGTGTACACCCATTGGGTCGAAATTTTCTATGGAGCATATTATTACTACGTTATCCATTCCGTCCCGCATGACTTCGAGCTCGTACTCCTTCCAGCCGAGGACGGACTCTTCTATGAGCACCTCGCTTACGGGGCTGAGATCGAGGCCCGATTTCGCGAACTCCTCGAATTCCTCCCTGTTATACGCGACGCTCCCTCCGGAGCCGCCGAGTGTAAACGACGGGCGGATGATCACGGGGAAGCCGACCTCCTCCATCACGGCCCAAGCTTCTTCCATCGTGTGGGCGACGCCGCTCTTCGGAACGTCGAGCCCGATCTTTATCATGGCGTCCTTGAACAGCTCCCTGTTCTCGGCTTTTTTGATGGCCGGGAGCTTCGCCCCTATGAGCTCGACGCCGTATTTATCGAGCACACCCGATTCGGCGAGATCGACTGCTATGTTAAGAGCGGTCTGGCCGCCGAGCGTCGGCAGGAGCGCGTCGGGCCTTTCCTTCTCTATTATCTTCTCCACGATTTCCGGAACCAGCGGCTCGATATAAGTTCGGTCTGCGAACGTGGGGTCGGTCATGATCGTCGCCGGGTTACTGTTGACTAGAACGATTTTGTAGCCCTCTTCCTTAAGGGCCTTACACGCCTGTGTGCCCGAGTAGTCGAATTCGCACGCCTGGCCGATGACTATAGGGCCGGAGCCTACGAGCAGTATGGTTTTTATATCTTCCCTTTTGGGCATATGATTCCTGCCTGTGAATACGAGTGTTGTGCGGGTTCGAAATGATAGGGCATGCCGGGCGGGCGCGCCCTGTATTTGAAGCCTATCATTTATACCTGTGAATTCGCCCTGTAGCAAATACACGGGATGGCCGATTAGCTCGAAAAAGATAATGATGGAGGCAGCTAGACCATGCCGCGACGGCATCCGGGACGGAGCGCCGGCTTATAATTCGGGACGGGGCGGCGTGGGCCGCGCCGCGCTGGTTCAGGCCCCTGCTTCGGGCCCGATTCTCTTCTGGACATCCCTTTTCCTGAGCTCGGACATTACGTGGAACATCCTCTGGAGCGCCGTATACGACGAGAAGACGAGCATCAGGATCAGAGATAGCTTGAGGAGGTAGTCGGCGGGAGCGTACCCCATCCATCCAGCGACGATGTTGCCGAGAAAGTTGAACACCGAGAGGACGCCCAGGTAGACGACCCTTTCCGTTCGCTGCATTATGCCGAGCTCGCACTTTACGCCGAGCCCCTCTGCGCGGGCCCTTGTGTAGCTCACCATCGTAGTAGAGACGAGTATCAGGAAAACGACGTAGGCGAATATGGAATCCCTGTACAGACTGAGAAGGCCGAGGTATATGAAGGCCTCTGAGAACCTGTCGAGGCAGGAATCGAAGAACGCCCCGCTCTCGCTGCTTAGCCCCTGCGCACGGGCGACCCTGCCGTCGAATATGTCGAACGTCGAGCCGGCGAGCACGAGCACGCCGCCCGCGAAAATCCACCCGTAGTGATAAGAGAGCCCCGTTATAGCGGCCACGACGAGGGTCGAAACCGTGAGCACGTTCGGATGGACCCTGATCTTAAGGAGATAGTCCTCTATCGGCAGCATCAGGAGGAGCCACCACGTCTTTATGCCGCTCCCGAGGAGCTTGGTCGACTCCGGGCCCTTTTTATTCTTAGACCTTTCTTTAATCTCTTCGGGGTTAGTCATATACGCGGTTATTCCTGTTTCATTGCACGGATTTAACGAATGAATAACATATCCGTTTTAGCCCTTTCAAGCAAGAATTTGAAGAGTCCGGGACAGAGAGATACATGGCGCATCAGTCGTTTTCGGCTACGAAGACGGATTTAAAGAGGAGATCTTTTTTCTTGAGCCCTGCGGCGTAGGAGCTGGCCTCCTTTCTGGCCTTGAAGTCGCCTATCCTCACCCTGTAGAGCTTGCCCTTGCCCGGGATATTCGCCGGGACGACATATGCGTCGTACCCCTTTTTCCTTAGCCGGACGGCCAGATCGTCGGCGTCGTCGGAAAAACGAAGGGAAGCAACCTGTACGGAATAGCCTTTTTTCGAGGGGGATTTCGATGCCGGCGAAGCCCTCCGAGGGCCGGCCCCGGGCTTTCCGGCCGCGGGTGTGTACAGAGCAAGCATCTGGCCCTCGACTATGCCGGCCTTGAGCGCTATATCACCCGTAAGCGGCGAGCGCGCGGCATCGCTCGCAGCCTTTCCCGAACCCGAACCGGACGGAGCATCCGCTTCCTCGGCGGCGGGCGGCGATTCGTCGAGCGGCTTTTCGACAAGATCCTCTCCTGACGATGCGGCAGCTGTGACTATTTCGGGTTTGGACGCGGTCCCGGGAGCCGGGGCTGCGGGCTTGGCGCGGCTAACCGCAGGCGAGCCAGTGCGGGCACGCATCTTTGCATCCATCTGCCTCGCGATTATTACCGCCTTCTGGCCCTCCGGTGTCCCGTCCGTTAAAGCCGGCGTATCCACCACCGGGGCTGGGCCGAATTCTTCAGTGACGGCGAGCTCCGGCGCGCCTTCGGGCGGCGGGCCCGAGAGCGTTTCCTCGGTTTTTATACTATCGAATGAGAGCGACTGCCTAACAGGCGGAAGGGCTTCTTCCCTGACGGCCGTCTCCGTTATGGCCGGCGTGGAATCCGAATGAGAGCTTCTGACCGGGCTTACGCCACTCTCGTCTATCTTTACGACCTGGAGACACGTATACGGACGGTTTACGACGACTTCCTGCTCGTTAAGGACGAGATCCACGGTGCCTGCGACATCCGCCGGGCTTTCGAAAACGAGCTTTCTCGGAGACTCCGAAAGAACGAACGGCTTTACGCCCCCGACGGTAAAGTCAGTTGTGGCAAAGTCGCCGTCGAATGGACCCTTTATCTCTATAAGACGGCCCGCCTGGCCGACGACCGGGCACTGGTAATCGTAGGGGGTGGGCTTTCCGGGTCCGCGCGTGTCGTGCTTGGAAAACTGCACCGGGACGCGCGAGCTGCCGAGCCGTTTCCCGCCCTTGCCGACGAGCGTAAAGACGAGAGTGCTCCCGCCGGCGTTTTTCGGGACCTCGAAGGTGATAGAGCCCTTGCTCACGGGGGCGCTGAAATAACTCGTCTCGATTACGAGGCCGCTAAGAAGGGCAGAATTCTTCTCCCTGGCCTGTGCCGTCGTCCCCGCGGGATATATCCTGAACGAAGACGATACCTTGTCCCCGGCCGAGAGATCGTCGGGCAGGAATACGCGCACACGGCCGCCGGGGGCGTTGAATTCGAGCGTATGAACGCCGTCTTTGGGTTCCCCGTAGGCGAAAGGCGCGAGGAAACATAAGAGTACCGCAAGCTTTACAGTCCGGCTGATTAGGTGCTGTGCTCCTTTCGTCACATTCATAAGCAGGCCTGAAAACACGTCCCCCGATCGGCGTTGCACGGGGGATTAATTGTTGACGGTGATGAAGACTATCTCGACTCTGGGCTCGGCAGCCTTGAGGCTATCACCGTATGCTTTCGCATCTTCGACATTCCTGAACGTCCCGACCCTCACCCTGTACCAGTACTTGTTATTCGGGGTAGCCATGGGCTTAACGAAAGCGGGATATCCCTTTGACTTGAGGGCCCCCGCGAGGCTGTTCGCCTGATTCTGGTCCTGAAAAGACCCTATCTGAACGGTGTAATTGCCCGACGGATCGACCTTCGGCATCGCGGGCTTCTGTGCGCTCTTTGCCTTGGCGGCCTCCTCAGCCCTTTTCTCCTCTGCAACGCTCCTGGCTATCTCGGCGAGCTGCTCCGCCCTGGCGTCGGGCGTCGGGGCAGGCGGCGCGGGAGTCCTTGGCGCCGGGGTCTTCGGCGGAGGAGTTTTCGGAGCGGGGGTTTTGGGCGCAGGCGTCGGTACAGGCTCCGGCGTCGGTACGGGCGGAGGCGGTGTAGGATTGACCTTGGCTATAACCGCATCTTCCGCCGGGCTCTCGGCCTCGTCCTCCACGGGGAGGCTTTCGGGAAGCTGCTCACCAGGGCTTTCGGCCGGCGGCTCTTCTACCTCGGCAGCTTCGTCCTCGAACGGGGCCGCGGGAGGCGCGGGCTGCTGCTCGTTAAATGAGCGCGTCGTTCTGAAGTTCTCCTTGTTGAGCCCCTTGCCGACGAACACGCCAACGCCGAAGACGACCATGAATAAAATCACGAACGCAACGAAGAAGGCGAGTATGCGCGATTTTCCTGAGGAGTTATTCCTGCCCATGCGTCACATCCTGTCCGGGGCCGATATGCCCAGAAGCCCCAGGCCGTTGCTGAGAACCGTGCGTACGCTCTTTATCAGATAAAGCCGAGCGCCGCTCAAGGCCCTGTTTTCGTCGACGACCCTGTGTTTATTGTAATAACTGTGAAAATCCGCCGCAAGCTCCTGGAGGAAATATGCGACCTTGTGCGGCGAAAGCGTCCCGGCGCTGTCGGCCACGACCTCGGGATAAAGAAGGAGCTTTTTTATTAGTGCGATCTCGTCCGGCTCGGTCAGAAGATCGAGGGATTCATCGGAGGCGTCAAGGCCCTCGCCCTCGGCCTTACGAAATATGCTCGCTATCCTGGCATATGCGTATTGAATGTAGAAGACCGGGTTTTCGCTCGATTCTTTCTGCGCGAGCTCGAGGTCGAAGTCGAGATGGCTCTCCGAGCTTCGCATGAGGAGAAAGAATCTCATGACGTCGGGGCCGACCTCCGTAATGACCTCTCTCATGGTGACGTAGCTCCCGGCGCGCTTCGACATGGCGACTTCGACGCCGTTCCGCATGAGCCTCACGAACTGTATGAGTATCACCGTGAACACGGAGTCGTCGTAACCGAGCGCGCGGAGCGCGGCCGCGAGCCTCGACACGTGGCCGTGATGGTCCGCCCCCCAAACATTTATTATGCTGTCGTATTCCCTTTCGTATTTATCCGCGTGGTAAGCGATGTCGGCGAGGAAATATGTCGGGCTGCCGTCGCTCTTTATCATCACCCAGTCCTGCGGATCGCCGTAGCGAGTGGCCATGAACCAGAGCGCGCCTTCCCTCTCTTCGAGTGCGCCTTTCTCGCGGAGGAGCTCCTTTACATGTTCGAGCCTCGTCCGCCCTCCCGGCGTTGAGAGCGCGTGAATTTCTTCTCTCTCGCTGTACCACTCGTCGAAATGGATTCGCGCCTCGGCCAGGTCTTCTTTTATGGAGCCGAGCAGCATAGCCTCCGCATATTCCCTGCAGTACTCTAAAGCCTCGGCGGCTTTATCCGACGAGAGCAGCTCGTCGCCCTTTTCCGTCATGATGGCGGCGGCAATCTCCTTCACGTAATCGCCTTTGTAGCCGTCCTCTGGTATCTCGGACTCTATACCGAAGAGCTCGCGGTACCTGGCATATACGGACTCGCCGAGGAGGTCCATCTGACGCCCTGCGTCGTTTATGTAAAACTCCTTCGTCACGTCGTATCCCAACGCCGAGAGGATGTTCGACACCACGTCGCCGACGACGGCGTTACGCGCGTGCCCTATGTGGAGGAACCCGGTGGGGTTAGCGCTCACGAATTCTAGGAGGACTTTCTTCCCCCCACCTATGTCAGACGCGCCGTAGCTCTCGCCGAGCCTTTGGACCTCGGTGAGCTTGTCCACCATGGCGTTTTCCCTGACGAAGAAATTTATGAAGCCCGCCCCCGCGATATCGACCTTTTTAAAAAGGCGCTCGCTTTCCGGTGGGAGGTTTTCGATTATAAGCTCGGCCACACGGCGGGGGTTCTCGCCCATCTTTTTCGCCAGTATCATGGCCGTGTTGATCGAAAAATCGCCGAATTCCTTCCGCTTCGGGACACCGACCTCGATTTCGACCGCGAGGTCCGTGAGATTATTCTTTTTTCCTATGTTTTCTACGGATTCGAGTACGACTCTTTGTATGTCTTCTTTCATATTTGCACCACGAAATTACACCACAGTATAACCGAGTTACAAGAAAACGGCGGGGCGCGGAGGGCTCAGAAATGCGGCAGCGCATCGACGGGAGTAAGGTGCGATACGTCGTTCAGATCGACTACCACCACTTTCCCCTCGGAAAGACAAACGGTGCTCCGCGAGGCCGCCTGTATGCCGAAGCTCCTGAATCCTGAGAGGCCGATGCCCGTAAATTCGCACAGCAGCGTCGTTATCGTGAGATTGTGGCTTACCGCTACGACCGTCTCCCCGTCGTGACGCTCGCAAAGCCTGCCGAACGCCCTGAGCGCTCTATCCCTGACCTCGGAGAGTGATTCACCGCTCGGTATCCTGAGGGTTTCGGGGCTGTCCCGCCACTGCGTCATGATATCCGCGAACCTTTCCCTTATCTCCGTGAACAAAAGACCCTCGAATTCCCCCTGGTCCATTTCTCTTAAGTCGCTGTCCGTCTCGACCGTAAGCCCGTGGTGCTTCGCTATCTCCTCGGCAGTCGAAATAGCCCTTGCGAGGTCGCTCGAATACACAGCCGAGATTTTCTCGCCTTTAAGGCAAACCCCGAGCTCTACGGCCTGCTTCTTTCCGTTACCGTTAAGGACCACGTCCGAAATCCCCTGGCACCTGCCGGTCCTGTTCCAGTCGGTCTCTCCATGTCTTACGAGTATGAGATTCATTTTTTTCCGCGGGGAGCGTAGTTTTTTAATACGGCCTATTATAGAAGGTGATGTCCATTCCTTCCTTCTCCGCCTGAGCCGCAAACTCGGACGGCGGAACCGGTAGAGGAGCGGACTTACGTATGGCGTCAACGCAGTACTGATCGAACGCGGCGTTGCCCGAGGACTTGTTGACCCTGACGTCGAAGACCCTTCCAGTTCCGTCTACCTTGAAGAATACTCCTGTGGCAAGATCACCGTCCGTGGGAACCCCCGGCGGGATGCGCCAGTTGCGCTTTATTCGCTGGTGAACCTTGTCGGTATAGAGGCTGAGAAGAACGGGATTTACGCCCGAGCCGCCACCGCCTCCGCCGACCCTGCCGCCGCCGCTCCCGCTGCCGGGGCTGGTAGAGGTTTCGCCCCGCCCGCTGCCCGGGCCCGGCTTATCGGATATGTCAGACGAGTCGGCCATGGCGAGCCTCTGCTCTTCGCCCATGGGCTCTTCGACTTCGGAAGGCGCTTCGCCCTTCTTGAGGTTGTCGAGCACCTTCTGTCTCTTCAGATCCTGAAGAACCTTACTCTTCTCGCTTTCGAGATTCTTCTCGGATTTGGCTGTCGTTTTCTTGGGAGCTTTTGGCTTTTCCGTCGGCTCCGGCTTCTTCGCGACCTCTTTCTTCACTTCCTTTTCAGGCTTCTTCTCGGGTTTTTTCGTCGGAGCCGGCGTCTCTTTCTTCACCTCTTTTTTCTCGGGCTTGGGCTCCGGGGTTTTCTCCGGTTTCTTTTCGGGCTCGATCGGTATCACCTTCTTGTCCGGCTCGATCTTGGCCACTTCCTTTGGCTTCGGCTCCTCTTTTTTCGGCTCGGGCTCCTTTTTCTCGGGTTCGGGCGGAGGTACCTTGGCGACCTCTTCTTTTTCCGGTTCGGGTTCGGGCTCGGGCTCCGGTTCGGGCTCCGGCTGGACCGGCTGGGCTTTACGCGGAGGGGGCTCCGCGCGTTTCGGAGGCGCACCGCCGCTTCCCTCTCCCGATCCAAGCCCCGAGAGGGACACCTCTATCGGCCCGGGAGAGGAATCCTGCCTCGTGCTCGTAAAGCCCCAGAAAAGGACCAGCACCAGCACGAAGACGTGAAGGGCTATCGAAAAGAATACTCCCCAGAAGGAAGAGCCCTTGGATGTGTCTTTGTCGTCAGATTTCATTTCCCCGTTTGCCTCTTAATTGCTCGGGACGGGCTCGGTTATGAGGCCGAGTTTTTCCACCCCGGCGTTTCTTATCTCGGTCATGACCTCAACCACCTTCCCGTAGGAAACGCCCGTATCGGCCCTGAGAAAGACCTCTTCGTTCCTTATGTCGGCCCCTCTCTCGGTTATGAGCTTCTGGACCTCGCCGCTTAGCTCGTTAAGGGAGTACTCGTCCTTTTCGATGAAGATCGCGCCGGCGGAGTTAAGCGTGACGACGACTTTCCTCTCGCGGTCGAGTGACGGTATGGGGCCCGACTGCGTCTTCGGGAGGTTTACGTCCATCCCTTGATAAAGAATGGGCGTCGTGACCATGAAGATTATCAAGAGAACGAGCATCACGTCCACGAATGGAGTAACGTTGATTTCGGACATCACTGTGCGGCCTTCGCGGCCGCCTGTCTGCATTCCCATCGTCTTATACCTTCTTGATGTATCTGTCCACTATGTTGAGGAATTCCGAGGAGAAGTTCTCCATGTCTATGTCGATGCGCTTTACCCGGCTGATAAAGTAGTTATACGCGATAACGGCCGGGATAGCCGCCGCGAGGCCTATGGCCGTAGCAACGAGCGCCTCGGCGATGCCGGGGGCGACGGTCTGCAGCGTCGGGACGCCCTGGCTCCCGGCAAGGCCGATGAACGAGGTCATGATGCCCCAGACCGTGCCGAAAAGGCCAATGAACGGCGCCGCGCTGCCCGTGGTCGCGAGGAATATTAGCGAGCCTTCGAGCTTCGCCGTCTCCGAAGCCATCGTCCTCTTGAGCGCCCTTTCGACAAGCTCCACCACTCCGAGCTCGTTGGCTATGGCGTCCGGGACGCCCTTCTGCTCCCCGCCCTGCCCTGAGCTTCCGGGGCGGCGGAGCTTAAGGATCTCCGTGTATCCGGCCCTGAAAACCTCGGCTATCGGCCCCTTTATGTGCTTCGTCGAGGAGAAGAGGTTCCCGAAGTTCCCGCTCGCGTTATAGAGCTCGAGGAACTTATCCGACTGTTTGCCGGCCTTTCTCAGCATGATCGCCTTCGAAAAGATGATCGCCCAGCAAACGACCGACATCAGGAACAAAAGGAGCAGGACCATCTTTACGACAGGCCCCGCGTCCGAAACGAGATGCATTATGTTTATCTGCCCGCCGTTAGAGGCCTGGGCTTCAACAGCAAGAAATAACCAGTTTGTCATATGTGCTGCCCTGCTGAAAAGATGGATTTGGTAGTGAATAGAGAATCAACGTTTTTGATTGTAAATACGACCGTGGCGCATTTAAGATTTCAAATTAAGTTTTCCATACCTGAATACCAAAATCAAATGATATTCCGTTTCTAAATACTCATTTATTTGATTTTCGACCCAAAATGTACGATAGTCTCTAAAAAAGTCCGGGCCCCCGGGCTTTTACCCGGCGGAGGTGAGACATGCTAAAGCCCCTGAGACTATATACAGCTCTGTTTATCGCCCTTTTATGCGTATCGGCCGCTATTCCGGCACTGGCGCAGGAGAGATACAAGATAGTCATAGAGGAGAGCTTCTACGTCATAAAGCCCGAGAATACCGATAAATTCCTCAAGGTTTACAGGGAAAAGCTCTACCCGTTCTGGAGCGAGATGCAAAAGCGCGGCATCATTGTGGACGAGTACAGGCTCTACTCCCAGAGGGTCCACACGCTTAGCCCGCTCTGGACGTACAAGACCGTCGTAAAGTTCAAGGACTATGAATCGATAGACAAGTGGCTCAGCCTCAGGGACGAGGTCTACGATTCGCTGTTCCCCGGGGAGGGCGGATACGCGGCGCCCAGAAAAGAGATAGACCTCATTACAGAAGAGCACTGGGACGAATTTATAAGGGAGATACCGCTCTCGGCGAAATAACTATTCCGAAAAGAGCCCCTTCTGCATGCGGGGCATGGGGAAATCGAGGTGCTTGTAGGCGAGCGGGGTTACCGTCCTCCCGCGCGGGGTTTTGATTATGAGCCCCTCGCGTATGAGGAACGGCTCGTAGACGTCTTCGAGCGTGTCCTTGTCCTCGCTAACCGCCGCGGCTATGGATTCGATGCCGACGGGGCCCCCGCCGAACTTCGTTATGATAGCTTCCAGTATGGCCCTGTCGAGCCCGTCGAGCCCGAGGGAATCGACTTCCAGCATTTCGAGCGCGGCGGATGCAACGCCGCCGTCTATGACGCCGTCGGCCCTTACCTCGGCGAAGTCCCTCACCCTCTTTAATATCCTGTTGGCTATACGCGGCGTTCCCCTTGCGCGGCAGGCGAGCTCGGCCATGCCGTCCTTCGTTATCTCGACGCCTAATATTTGCGCCGAGCGGGCGATTATGCCCTCTATTTCGTCCCCTGTGTAGTAATCGAGCCTGAGATCGACGCCGAAGCGTGATCTTAAAGGAGACGTGAGAAGCCCCGTTCTCGTGGTTGCGCCTATTAGGGTGAACCTGCTTACTCCGACCTTCATCGACTTGGCCGTCGGGCCCTCGCCAATCATTATGTCTATCTTGTAGTCCTCCATCGCCGAATAGAGGTATTCCTCGACGATGCGGTTAAGGCGGTGTATCTCGTCGATAAAGAGAACGTCCTTCTCTTCGAGGTTCGTAAGAATGGAGGCGAGGTCGCCGACCCTTTCGACGACGGGCCCCGATGTGGAGTGAATCTTCACCCCGAGCTCGTTGGAAACGATATGCGCCAGCGTCGTTTTGCCGAGCCCGGGCGGGCCGTAGAGGAGGACGTGATCGAGGGCCTCCTTTCTCCTCCGGGCAGCCTCGATGAATATGCCTATCTTTTCCTTTGCCTTGGACTGGCCGAGATACTCCGAGAGCCGCTCGGGTCTAAGGTTGACCTCGAACAGGGACTCGTCCTCGGCGTCCCCCGGGCTTAATACTCTCTCGGGCATTTACAGTCTCCTCCACTAGCTCGGTTTATTATAAACGACTTCGGGGGCGCGGGGAAAGAGGCCGGGCGCGGCTCACATTTTTTTCATTATACGGAGGGTCTGGCGGAGTGCGTACTCCATCTCGGGCTCGTTGGCGCAGACCTCTTCTATCTCGGAGATGCGCTCGTCTATTTCGGCCTTCTTGTACCCGACGTTGAGGAGCGCGGATACGACGTCCTCGAGCATCCCGGCCTCGCCCGGGCCTTCGGCCGCGAGCCCGAGCGCGGGGATCTTATCCTTGAGCTCCGTGACCAGGCGCGATGCGAGCTTGGGCCCTATGCCAGGTATCTTCCTCTTTGCGAGCTCGCCCGAAGAAACGGCGGATGCGAATTCGGAAGGCGAAATGTTGGAGAGTATATTCGTAGCGAGCTTCGGCCCTACGCCGGCAACGCCGATAAGGAGCGTGAAGACGGCCCTTTCGTCCTCGGACAAGAAACCGAAGAGCTCTATAGCGGTGTCCTTTACGCTGGTGTGTATCTTTAGCTCGGCCTCGTCGCCGACCGAGCCGAGCCTGTAGTACGTCGAAAGAGGGACGGTCACGCCGTAGCCGACGCCGTTTACGTCTATGACCACGTGGCCGAGCGGCTTTTCGGCGATCTTTCCTCTAAGAAGGGATATCATCGAGTGTAAAGCGTCTCCTCTTCCTCCGGGGCTGGAGGAACTCCTTTCCGAGCTTCTGCTCGATGCGTGATATATGAAGGTGGCAGAGCGCTATGGCCACCGCGTCCGAGGCGTCCTCTGATTCGAATTCCGGGACCTCGAGCAGCATTGTTATCATGCGCCGTACGTCCGACTTCGAGGCGCGCCCGCGCCCCGTGAGCGCAAGCTTTACCTTGGTCGGGGAGTATTCGCAGACATCGATGCCCGACATGGACGCCGCGAGAAGCGCGACGCCCCTCGCCTCGCCGAGCGTAATTGCGCTCCGAGCGTTCTTCGAAAAGAACATGCTCTCTACTGACATTATAAGGGGGGAATGGCCTTTTATTATGCCGAGAAGCCCGTCGTATATTATGGAGAGTCTTTTGGAAACCGGGAGCCCGGGGGAGGCCTTTATGCAGCCGCTTGCGATGTGCGTCACACCGCCGTTTTCGGACTCCAGAACCCCGTACCCGCAAACCCTGGAGCCGGGGTCTATTCCTATAACCCTCATTTTACGATGCAAGGCTCATCATTAGCTCTTCGGAAACGTCGAAGTTGGAGTAGACGTTCTGAACGTCGTCGCTGTCTTCGAGGGCTTCCATGAGGCGGATCATGTGCTCG
>JBFWTW010000027.1:0-20606 GCA_050247635.1 Candidatus Dadabacteria bacterium
GGCGAAAGGGTCGTCTCGCCCCGGATCACTGATTTCCCGTCGATGATCCCGTCAACCACGGGGAAGATAGAGCTCGAATACCTGGGCGAGGACGTTTCGGAGACAGGGGTCGTCGAGAAGCTCATAAAGCGCGCGGTGAAGACGGTCTTCGATTCCTATTTCCCCTCGCTCGACGTAATGACCGACCTCGTAAAGAGCTTCGAAAAGGGCTACGTCGAGGTCGCCGACTACATGCACTCCGAGGAATACATGACAGGGCTCGGCGAGGTGCCGGGGCTCCGTAAATGTGTAGATGTGCTCGGCGCCGGCGACTCGCCGGCCGAGATAGCGTCGGCAGTCGAATTCACGCTCGAAGGGCTTCACCTGAGCAATAAGCTCAACAAGGAAAATGTCGGCGGGAAGATGGTATACAAATGACGCTCTACAGGTACAAACGGTGGGACGGCGCGCAGGAGGGGTTCGACGTCAGGACGGGGGACCTCTTCGACGGTCTGTCCGATTACCTGATGGAAGGATGGTCGCCCGACGAGGCGTACCAGTGGATTCTCAAGCAGGGCATACGCGGCAAGGAGTCGCGTATCATGGGGATAGAAGACCTCCGCTCGCGCATATCGTCCTTTAGACAAAGCCTCTACGATTCCGCGAGCCTTAAGAACTCGCTCTCCGACCTCAGGGACGAGCTGGCTGAAATAATCGAAAAGGAGCTCGAAACCCTGAGGGAGAAATTCCCCGAAGGCTCCGAGGAGCTGAGGCGGAGGGAAGAATTCCTGAAAGGTCTCGAAGGCAGGCTGAGCCTCGCGCTAGAAGCCCTTTCCGATTACGACTTTGCCGACAGCGAGGCCAGGGCTCGCTACGAAAGCCTTGCCGAGGTCCTCGAAAACATCAAAAAGGCCGAGAGGTTCGTCAAGCGTTACGGCGAGAGGTTTACAGGCGAGAACGAGGTCGATTTCGAAGAGCTCCTGGATCTCATGGAGCAGCTCGATAACCTCGAGCGCATGGAAAAGCTCCTTTCGTCGGGGAGCCTCGACGACATAGACCCCGAGGAAATGAAGGACATGCTTAACCCGGACGGGGTGAACTCTCTAATGCTTTTAAAGGGGCTAAAGTCGGAGCTCGAAAAGTCGGGACTTATCGCGACCAGGGGCGAGCGGACGGAGCTCACGCCCAAGGGCATAAGGAAGCTCGGCGAGACTGCCCTGTCGGATATATTCTCGTCGCTCGACCGGAAGAAGCTTTCGGAGCACGAGACCGGCCAGAGGGGCACCGGCTCGGCGCGTCCCGAGGAGACGAAGCAGTACGAGTTCGGCGATCCGTTTAACCTCGACATCGTGAACACGCTGAAAAAATCCCTCGCCCGCGAGTCGGGGGGAAGCGGGCTCAGGATAGAGCCCGGGGACTTCGAAGTATACGACACCGAGTACCACACCCACGCGGCGACGGCCCTTTTGCTCGACCTTTCCTGGTCTATGAGCTTTCAGGGGCGGTTCCCCGCCGCCAAGAGAGTGGCGCTGGCGCTCGATCACCTTATACGCACCACCTATCCCCGCGACGAGCTGTACATTATCGGGTTTTCGACGGGCGCGCGGAGGCTCACGACCCCCGAGCTCGCCGTCACGGCCTGGGATTCGAACGATCCCTTCACGAATATCCAGGAGGCCCTTTCAGCTGCGGCAAAGCTGCTCTCGCGCCAGAGGAGCTCGAACCGCCAGATAATCCTGATCACGGACGGCCAGCCTACAGCGTACTACATGGACGGTTATCTCCAGGTCGAGCTGCCGATGTTCTTCGGCGGCCTCTCGCCGAGGGCGACGTTCGAGACGCTGAAGGAAGTGAAGCGCGTAACCAGTATGGGAATCAAGATAAACACATTCATGCTCGACGACAGCGCGTCGCTTCGGCGGTTCGTCGAAGAGATGACCCGCATAAACAAGGGCCGGGCGTTCTTCACCACCCCCTCACAGCTCGGAAAATACCTGCTCGTCGATTATCTCAAGAGAAAGAAGAAGGTGCTTTAGGGCGCGGTTCCCGGCGATTCCGCACCAGCCGTCTTCTCCGGCGTCAGCGGCCCGGCCACGGGCTTTACGTCCTTGCACTCATAAGGCTTCGACAGCGTAAAAACTTCGTCGAGGTTTGTCACATACTGGTGCCTCTCGTGGTTCCTCACCCTTACAAGCACCTTGTCCGATCCGCATACGAATGTCATCACTCGCGATTCCGATTCCTTCATCCCCGCCGCCTCGGGCCGTATGGACGAGACGTGAATGAATACTGTTCCCCCGAGGCTCTCCTTTTTGGCAGTGGTGCTCAGTATGCCGTGCGGGATGTGGAGGTGCCCCGAGAACCAGAGGTCCACCCTGTAATCCTTAAGGACCTGCCTGAATCTCCTGGAGCCGACGATGTTCCTGCCCTTCCACGCAGAGAACGAAATGCCGCTCCCCTTGAGCGGGGCATGCGTCACGACGACGATTATCTTGTCCTGGTTGTTTATGACGAGGTTCTTCCACCACTCGAACGTCTCGTCGCTTATCACCGTCGATTTCCCCCTTTCGGAATCCGACATGAATATAAAGAGGATGTTCCCTTTCAGAATCGCGTAATCCGTTTCCTTACGGAGCTTTTCCCTGAAGAGCTCTCCCCTGTCGGTTTTGAGGTCGTGATTGCCGATTATCTCGTACCACTCTTCGATGTACGAGCCGTTACGCGTGTCGACGTACCAGTCGAAGGTTTCCTCTTCGGTGTCGTTGACGATGTCCCCGGCGACGATGGCGAAGTCTATCCCAGGGACGTTTTCGTTCATGTCACTGACGGCCTCTTCCCATGCTTCCTTATGGCTTTTTTTGGTGGGCTGTATGTCGGCGAGCACCCAAACAGTGAGCGTGTTTATCGGATCGAACCAGTCGGCTTCGAGCATTTCCTTACCGGAAGTATATCCGATGCGGCAGGACGACCCCAGGATGAGGACCGCCGCTATGAATGGCAAGAGGGCTCGCGTCATGACACCTATAATATACGTCAGTTGCGTGCTTCCCGGATGGGGGCGGCGAGCGCTTCCTCTCCGTCGAGCCCCGTTATGGTCATGAGGGCCTCGTCCCCGACCTCAAAATCCCCACCAGTGATGCGGACCGAGATGTAGTTGTGAGTCGTGCCCGTATTGCCGGACTCGACCAGTACGGGGAGCGTTCTGCCTATGAATGTGGAGTAGAATTCCTTTTTCTTCCGGACGCCTATGGCGCGGAGGGCCTTGCTCCTCTCGCGTATGACGTCGGGCCTGACCTGATCCGGCATCGCGGCCGCGGGGGTCTCCCTCCTCCGCGAGTACGGGAACACGTGGAAGTATGTGAGCGCGGACTTGCCGGCCGTCTCGCACGTGTTGGCGAATTCCTCGTCGGTTTCGCCGGGGAAGCCCACCATAATGTCGGACCCTATCGCGGCGTCGGGCATCGTCTCACGTATGAGGCCGGTCATCTCGAGGAATCTTTCTGGTGCGTAACGGCGGCGCATTCTTTTCAGGATGTTGGCGTCGCCGCTCTGAAGGGCGACGTGGAACTGCGGGCATATCGTCTTGGACGCGGCGATCTGCCGGACGAACGATTCGTCCATGTCTGCCGGGTCGAGGGACGTCAGCCTGACGCGCCCGACGACGCGGGCATCGTCTATACGGCGGATGAGCTCGGGGAACGTCGTGCCTATGTCCCGGCCGTAGCTAGCGATGTGAACGCCCGTGAGGACTATCTCCTTGTATCCGGCGTCGGCCAGGGTCTCCATGCGCTTTATTATCTCGTCTATCTCGAGGCTCCGCGAGCGCCCCCTGGCCCTCGGGATTATGCAGAATGTGCACGCATAGTTGCACCCGTCCTGCACCTTCAAAAATGCCCTCGTCCGTCCGGGGAAGCGCTCTATACCCGGGGTCTCGAAGCTCTTTTTCTTCTCCCTGAAGATGTCCGAGATGAATAGTTTCGGCTCATCCTGCGCCTGCCCTTCCCTTATGGCCTTCAGCAGCGACGAGAACTTGTGCGAGTTTCCGATTACGTAATCGACGCCCTCTATTTTCTTCACTTCGTCCGACGAGACCTGCGCGTAGCACCCTGTCACGATCACTATCCCGTCGGGGTTAGACCTCCGGGCGCGCGATATGCACCGCCTGGCCTCGGAGTCGGCCTTATGCGTGACGGTGCACGTGTCGATGACGTATATGTCCGCCTTTTCGGGGAACGGAACGGTTTTGTATTTGCTTTCGGGAAGCCTGTTCAGGATGGCCGCGGTGTCGTATTGATTGACCTTGCAGCCGAGCGTAACGACCGAAATACTTTTCACTGCCGGACCACCTCTTTGATCCATCCCCCGCCGAGGACCTTGTCGTTCTTGTAGAAAACCACCGCCTGCCCGGGGGTAATGGCCCGCACAGGCTCGCGGAACTCGACCGTGGCGTCCGTTTCGGAGCTCATGTGAACCTCCGCGGAGCTTTCACGATGCCTGTATCTGACCTTCGCATTTACTTCAAGTGTGTCGTCTAACTTGCTGCTATTAATCCATGTTATGTTCTCGGCGACGAGCTTTGTCCCATATAGCTTATCCTGTCCTCCGACTACAATGCGGTTCTTAACGGGCTCGATGCCGGTTACGTAAACCGGTTTCCCGAGGGCTATGCCGAGGCCCCTTCTCTGCCCGATGGTGAATGAAAATACGCCGTTATGCTTCCCGAGCACTTTCCCCTCGCCGTCTACTATATCCCCTTCTTCTGGGACGAGATCGGCCTGGGCGGCGAGATAGTCGCGGTAATCCCCTCCCGGTACGAAGCACACACCGGTGCTGTCGGGTTTTTCGGCGGGTATGAGCCCCAGCCCGCGGGCAATTTCCCTGACCTCTTCCTTGGGCAGCGACCCCAGCGGGAACATGAGCCTCGAAAGCTCTTTCTGCGTGAGCGTGTAGAGGAAATAGGACTGATCCTTAGATTCGTCAAGCGCCTTTTTGAGCGAAAACTGCCCGCCCTCCTCGACTATGCGCGCGTAGTGCCCGGTAGCGAGGTACCCGGCGCCGAGCTCGAGCGCCTTCGTCATGAGGAGGTCGAATTTCACGTATTTGTTACAGAGAACGCACGGTATCGGCGTCTTCCCGGACTTGTATTTATCGATGTAATCCCCAAGCACGTGCGTCTTGAACTGGTCGACGAAGTTGACGACGTAGTGCGGGATGCCTATCTGTGCGGCGGCACGCCTCGCGTCTATGACGTGGTCGAACGAGCAGCATCCGCCCTCGGCGTCCTTATAGTCGAGGAGCTGCATCGTGACGCCTATGACGTCCCAGCCTTCATTCTTCAGCAGCGCCGCCGTCGTAGTGCTGTCCACTCCGCCCGACATCGCCACAACTACTCTCTTATTATTCATGGTTATCCAAAAAATATTACCCAAACGATACCCGGCGGACAACGTCCGCCGGAATTCGAAGTAGTCTATCGCTATCAGCACCTGCCGCGCTTAAGGTGGTTTTCAGTAACTCCGGTGCTGCGTCTAAAAATGACACTACGCGTCCGGACAACGTCCGCCGGAAATCGACGTAGCGGCATATCACCCTCACTACTTGCCATGATGTATAAAAATATATTGTGTTGGGAAATTATGAAATGACGAGACGAGGCAGGATTATCGTCGGGAGAAAGCGTCTTTTAAACTACGCCTTCCTCGACGCCGACTATGGAGTAGTAAGAGTCGTTTCCGAGCTTGAGCTCCCTCGCATCAACGAAATCGCTCACGACATTGTAAACGTCGGCCGACACTATCACCCTCCAGACGGGGGCGACGTTGGAGGTCTTTCTCGCGGCCTCGGTTATATCCTTTATGCCGTGCGGGACGCCCGTTTCGTCGTAGACGGAAACGGCCTTCATCGCTATGCCTATCTTGCCGGAAATCGCCGTTTTGCCCTCGATCTTCCTCTCGCGCGTGATGCTGGCCAAGAGCTGAAGCACCTCTACAGCCGCGCATATGGCCTTGAGCTCGGCGTTGTCCTGCTCCTCGGGGGCGTTGAAGAAAGCCACAATCTCGTCCTTAAGGAGCGCTTCGATCACGCCGCCGTAGTTGGATATGATCGTTGAGGCCGCTTTTCTGTAATCGGCGAGGAATGCGTTGAACTCGGCCGGGTCGAGAGTAGACGAAAGGTCCTGAAAGTCAGCAATTTTGGCGACGATGACGATAACGTTCCTTTCCTTGACTGGGAAAATATCCTCTTCCTCTACGACGATGTTCGACGTTATGAGGGTCGGCTGGAACGGCGGCACGTCGTCCTCTATTTCGAGGTCGTCCCTCTTCCGGAGCCTGTCGAGCATCTGGTTGAATGTTTCGTACGCCCTTATGACGGATACGTCGTCGGCAGAGTCGGGGTTGAGCCTTGCTGACAGGTCGCCCCTGGCCACTGTCTTCATAGCGGCTATGAGCTTTTCGATGGAGTCGTTCTTGCCCGTCGAGAAGAAGGAGCCTATGAACACGAAGAAAACGGTGAACGCTATGCCAATGAGCGCGCTCCACATAATCGCCGAAAGTGCGAGGCTCTTGTACTCGCGCGGAGTCACGCCGAGGACTATCGTGTTGTTGTCGGGGGTTCTTATCGGGAAGATTTCGGCAGTCTGGTTCTCGCCGTCGCCGTAGCTTTCGATTAAGACGCCGTCCGGGTTCGTGAGCTTTATATATAGAATGTCGCTGCGGGTATCAAGTATGTCCTTCGCGGTATCCGAAAAGCCCTTGTTCGACGAGCTGAAGAGCTGGGCCAATTCCTGGCCGCGCTGATCGTTGAGTGTGGAAGTATAGTAGTATGCGTTGAAGACCGAAACCAGAACCGCTACGAGGATTAATATGACCGCCAGAATGACAGTATTTCCTGAATAGAAATTCCCGATCCTGGACTTTAATTCCATATATCTCGTTTCTCCGGTTGATTGGCGTAATGCACTTCGGAGGCCGAAATGCACAGGTCATGGCGATGAAAAATCGGCAAGCCTTAATTCATAATACTGGCTAAAATTTAACTAGTAAAGCCTGTTTTTCATGCGACCTTAACAAAATTCCCGGGGGATTACCGATGGGTTTCAGCGCTTCGGCAAATTACCGGCCCGCGCTGAGTCGTTGGGTTTACCGGCATGGCTGGGCAGACACATTCCCCCGATGAAGGGACATCAGTCCGGGAGGGGCCGAACGCCTCCCCTTTCCCAGACGGCCGCTTATTCGGCGGACACTTCCACGTTCACACGCGTCCTGTTGTTCTTGCCGGTGTCGAACTTTATGACGCCGTCCTTGAGCGCGAAGAGCGTGTGATCGCGGCCAAGGCCCACGTTGAGCCCCGGGTGGTACTTGGTGCCGCGCTGCCTGACCAGAATGTTCCCGGCCTTGACTGTCTCGCCGCCGAACTTCTTCAGGCCGAGCCTCCTGCCTCTGGAGTCTCTTCCGTTTCTACTGCTTCCGCCGCCTTTTTTTGTTGACATTTTCTATCCCTCTTTAGTTTACTATGTCGGTTATTTCGACAGTGGTGAAAGTCTGACGATGCCCGGTCTTCTTCCTGAAGTTCTTTCTTCTCCTGAACTTGAAGACTATGAGCTTCTTGCCCTTCTTGTCGCCGACTATCTTTGCCTTTACGCTTGCGCCGTCGAGTACGGGCGCGCCGACCTTTACACCGCCGCTGCCGTCCGATACCAGAAGGACGTCCTTGAACTCGACCTCGTCGCCCGGGTTGCCGGCCAGATGGTCGATGGTGATAACATCACCCTTCGATACGCTGTACTGCTTTCCGCCCGTTTTAATTACTGCCTGCATGATGATGTACTCCTCCCGCTTGTATAGAAGAGAAGATTATTCCTGATTATGCCATGTTGTCAAATGTTTAGGCGTAATTTTTTCTTGCCCGGCCGGGGCTGTGTTTCTGGAGCCTTTCTTACCGTCCGGACGCCCGTATCCTGCGTCTTCTCGTTATAGCCAGGAAGCCCGCCGCGGCAAGCGCGAGAGACATCGCTATCATACCCCATTCCGTCAGTGTTGGTATGACCCGTGGCCCCGGTGTGCCGAAGCTCACGCTCGCTATGCCATCGAAGACCTGTGCGGGCGCCGAAAGATTTATCCTCGTTATCGGGACTGTCGAGCTCATACCTATAAAGGTATCGAAAGAATCCGTGATGCCGTTGACCGTGGTGGAGGCTATAAGATCGTCTCCAGGGCCGAAAACGCGGACTGTGACGGAGCTGTTGCAAGGGCCCATCGCGAAACATCCTACATTCAACCCGGCTGCCAATACAGTGCCGTCCGAAAAGAATATCTCGATGGTGTCGGGCTGATCAGCGGCAACTAGCACGTTGAAATCGGGCGGGAAGCTCGGGCCCACGAGGATCAATCCGTCAAGCGGGCTGGTTGAGAACGCTATCCCGGGCAGGATGTCGCCCGGATCGAAACAGCCGTCGTTACTGTTCTCGTCCACAGGCAGGGAGCACAGCACGTCATCGCCCGGACCGACGTTGCCGTCGCTGAAATCCTGAAAGAACAGGCCCGGGTTGGAACCGTTAAACAAGGCCTCGTTGGAGAAGAAAACGACCTGCGCCGTGGCAGGCAAGGCGCCAAAAAATAGAAAAGCGGCAAATATAAAGAGAAATCCAGTAACTATCGAATTCAATCGCGAATTCAACATATCCGTCGTCCTCCTTACATTATCCGACATGTATTATATAAGTCCGATAATAACATATTTTTTTGATCACTGTTAATCGGAATTCTTCAATTCTGAATTGAAGTGTTGATAAAGGACGGTTGTCGCAAACAGGTTGTGCCTATATGGGATATTACATTAACTATGCCGGGTAAGTGTTCTATATGGTGAAATAATATGGTGTGGCAAGTCGGCTCTGCGAGATCTAGGCGTCGAGGCTCTCATTTGTACGCCACAGCGGCGCTGCACGGCCCGGCCAGATGTATGACCTCGAACCGCTTGAACCCGACCCCGCTGCACCATTCCTTAAAGTCAGCGCCTGTAAAATCGAAGGCGTCCCCAAATTCGATCAGCATGTTTAACGACATCAGCATGCCGAATGTGTTCGTCCTCCGCTCGTCGTCGATTATATTCTCGACTGCCACCAATGCGCCCCCATTCGAAAGGGCATCGTAAGCGGCCCTGATAAGGTGCTTTTTATTCTCGAGGTTCCAGTCGTGGAGTATCATGCCCATCGTTATGACGTCCGCTTTGGGGAGCGGGTCCTTGAAGAAATCTCCCGAGGCCGTGGAAACCCGGCCGGAGAGACCGGCTCGCTCGATGTGCCTTTTCGCTATAGGCTCGACCATCGGCAGGTCAAAGGAGATGCTTTTGAGGCCGGGGTGCTTTTCGGCCACAAGTATGGACAGAAGCCCGGTCGCCCCGCCTATGTCGCAGTGGGTATGATACTTCGAAAAATCGAACTTCTCCGCCAGGGCCTCGAAATTCCCCCGCGAGAGCCCGGCCATGGCATCCATGAACTGCTCGAGCCCGGCCTCGTCCCGGTAGAGCTCTTCGAAAATAGACGTGCCGCTGTGCCTGGTCTCGTTCTGGGGCTGTCCTGTCCTTAAGGCTTCGCCAAGCCCGTCCCAGTACTTAAAGAGGCGTGCGTCAAGCATTTCGATCATGCCGCCTATGTAGAACTGGCTGTTCTTGTCGAGGAATCTTTGGGTCTCAACGGTATTCCTGTAAAGTGCCCCGGGGCCGTCTCCGTGGCGCTCGAGGAAATTCATCGAGACGAGGGCGTCGAGGAAATCCCAAATGCCCCTCGGGTGGAGCGACAGCGCCTCTCCTATCTCCTTTCCGGTCATTGCACGGTCGCCGAGCTCTGTGAAGAGCCCGAACCTTACGGCGGTGAGAAGGACCTTCGACTCCCAAAAGCCGAACGCTATCTTCAGTATTGCAGACGGATCGAGATTAGCAGCCATTTAAGACTCCTTTATATCTGTGCGGTTGGTAAAGTCAGGACGGCGGGCATGCCATATAGTATAGCCTAGCTCTCGAGCACAAGATTGAAAACGGAGGAATCGATATGCACCTTGTCGCGGAGCTTCTCGTGGACGGCGATGTATATCCTGTCGCCGTACCTGGAGAGGCGTTTGAACAGCCCCTGGAGGTGGCGGTGGTGCTCGTCGTGGAACTCCTCTATTTTCAAGGTGATGGACGAGGGGGTGTTCTTGAGCATGTTTTCGATGTGCGGCGCGACGTTCTCGAAGAACTCGCCGTCGGGCTTACGCTTTATTGATATAAGGAGATTGGCCGCCGCGTTTTTGTATTTGTCGAACGACACTTCGACTATACCCTTGCTGAGATATTTGCCGAGGGACCTTTCGAACGATTCGAAGTGGTTCTTCGCTAGGCTCTCCTCCCCTTCCCGGACGGTTATGAAATGCCGGTCGATGTAGTTACGCATCGATATGCCGATAGTCCAGTCCTGGATTACCAGCGGTATCATCTTCGGCCGGGCGATCGGGAACGTCCTTAGGAAATGATATACCCTCGCGGGCCCGCCCGGGAATATGCCACGGAACAGGAAACCCTTTAACGACCTAAGCTGGTCGGAGATGTCGTACGTGCTCCTGAAGAGCGGGTTTTTCATGTAGCGGGTTTTGTTGAGAATCCTGTCGGCGATCGTGCGGTCGTCGAGGAGCTTGTAGTAGAGCTGCCTGTAGCCCTCGACCATGTCGTCGTAGGACATCTGCTTCGGGATGAGGTTCGTCCCGAGCTTCGTGTTGTCCGTTCCGCTAGCTTCTTTTATGAGCCGACCGTCTTTTTCGAGCCTTTCGTAAAGCGGTGTCTTCGGGACGGCCGTAAGGAGGCCTATCATGGCCGCCTGTATGCCGGAGTTTTGTATGAAGCTGTACTGGAGGTCGAACGTCCTTACCGTGTCGTTGTCGAATCCGATTATAAATCCGGCGAGCACCTCTATGCCGTAGGAGTATATGTGTCTTATGGAGGTCAGTATGTCAGAGCGCGTGTTCTGGAACTTGAGCGTTTCCTTGAGGCTCTCCTCGTCGGGCGATTCGATGCCGATAAACACCCAGCCGAAATTCGCCTCGGCGAAGAGCTTTAAAAGCTCGTCGTCCTGGGCGAGATTGAGCGACGCCTCGGTGCCGAAAAGGAAGGTGTAGCTGTGCTCCTTTTGATAGTCCCTGAGGTACGCCATAAGCTTCTTGGCGACGGGCTTGTTGCCGATGAGGTTGTCGTCCACGAAAAATACGTTCCTTATCCCGAGCCGCCTTAGCTCGTCGAGCTCGCGGCCCACCTGCTCAGTGGATTTCACCCTCGGCTTTCTGCCGAACATGACTATGATGTCGCAGAACTCGCACCTGTACGGGCAGCCGCGCGAGAACTGGAGGCTGACGGCCTGGTACCTGTCGAGCTTGAGGAGGTCGAAGCGCGGGGTCGGCGAGTCTTCGAGCGACACCTCGCCCGTCTCCTGGTAGAGCTTCTTCGGCGCGCCGCTGTCGAAGTCTTTGCAGAATTCCTTCCATATGTATTCGGCCTCGCCCGCGACTACCGTATCGGCGAGGTCCTCGAAATACTCGGGGCAGAGGGATGCGTAGCTCCCGCCCGCGACGACGTAGTGCCCCCTGCTTTTGTAGAATTTTAAAAGCTCGCTCTGTCTTTTGAACTGAACCCCCATGCCGCAGATCCCTATGAGGTCGGCCTTGGGGTTGAGCGGAATGGATTCGATGTTTTCGTCTACTATTTCGATTTCCCAATCGGGGGGGCAAAGCGCTGCCAGAGTGGCGAGGCCGAGCGGGGGATTGATGGTCCTTATTCCCCTGGGCATTATGTTATCGACAGCCCATTTGAAGCTCCAGAAGCTTTCAGGGAACCTGGGGTTGATAAGAAGAAGTTTCATCAAGTCCTCCCATCGTCTCCATCACGGGGGTTATAGTCCGCCCGAGAGGGAGAGCCGCCTTTAATGCCTTTATAAGGATTAACAATTATCCGGTATTTCCATTCTAGAATATTTTGGAATTTTAATCAAGAAAATTGTGTGTTGATAGCAGTTTTGGCGCTCGTGCTCAGGGCGTAAGCGGCTCGGGAGACACGATAAGCCCCGTGCCGTCGGCGTATAGGTACTCTCCGGGGTTAAAGGTAACGCCAGCGAACGTAACGGGTATGCCCGTCTCGCCCGCTCCTTTTCTCTCTGTTTTGAGGGGTATCGACGCCAGGGCCAGGACGCCGAGGTCTGTCCGGCCTATTTCTTCGACGTCCCTGATAGCACCGTAGATGACGATTCCGGCCCAGCCGTTTTGGGCGGCGCTCGCGGCTATGAGGTCGCCGAGGAGCGCTTTCTTTAAAGAGCCTCCGCCGTCAACGACGAGCACCTTGCCCGCGCCGTCCTTGCCGGCAAGCTCCTTTACGAAGGAGTTATCCTCGAAGCATTTGACTGTGACTATGGCGCCGGAAAACGCGGCGCGCCCGCCGTAGCTTTTGAATACGGGCTCGGCGATACGGACGAGCCCCGGGTATTTGTCGCAAAGGTCGGGTGTGGATATGTCCATTAGGGATAGGGATTTAACCGGATAAGGAATGAAATATCAAGTGGGAATCAGGGGAGATTTTTCGGATAATCGAACGAGACGAGCCTGCCCGCACCGTCGTCGGCCCCGGCCCAGCTTTCGGAGCTTATCTCGATAACCGCCGCGCCGCATGTGGGGACGTTATCTATCCCGGCCCTCGTCAGGCGGTTCAAGAGGGCCGTAACCGCCGGGTTGTGCCCGACGACCATTATCTCGTCGAGGCCGTCGTCGAACCCCCATATAACCCTCAAAAGAGCGTCTTCGTCGAACGTATAGACCCTGTCGTCTATTCTGACCTCGGATTTTTTAAAGCCGAGCTCTTTGGCGATGCCCTCGGCTGTCTTCCTGGCCCTTCGCGCCGGGCTCGAAACTATCAGCCCGGGCCTTACGCCCTTGTCCGAGAGGAACTTCCCGATGCGAGGGACGTCCTTCTTGCCCCTGTCGTTGAGCGGGCGGTCCCTGTCGCAGATCCCGGGCTCGTCCCAGCTCGACTTCGCATGCCTTACGAGTATAAGCGTCTTCGTTTTCATTCCGTCCCCCGCCCGCGCTACGACCAGGGCTCCCTATAATAATAAACGAAATTCGCGACGAGCGGCCTCTCTGTCCAGCCGAGCTTCTTGTAAAACCCGAGCTTATATGACGCCTTCTCCTTTCCGTTCGTGACCATGAGCCTCATGCATCCGCGCTCTTTCCCTTCTTCGATGACCTGCTCTATGAGAGTCGTCCCTACCCCCATGCCGCTCGCTTCGGGGCTGACGAACATGTCGGATACGTAACCTTCCCAGCTCCCCAGCATGACGAACGGGACCCAGTGGACGCACGTAAAGCCGAGGACCCTGTCCGTGCCCTCCACGGCGACAAGCATCGAGTGCCCCTGGCTGTCGTTTATGCAATGCCCGATTAAATCCTCTATGGGTTTTGAAACCTCTTCCAGCGGAAGGGCGTTCCGCCTGTCCGACCATCCGATCTCTCTCAGTATCTCGGCCATCCTGTCCGCATCTTCGATTCTAGCTTTCCGCACGGATGTTTTCTGCATTCGCTTCTCCAGGTGTTTTATAGATAACCATGAATATATTATGAGGCCGGACGGGGATTATGCATAGTCCTTTCGGCTCATTGCCGTTTCGTGCGCCGGGCTTGCCGCTTCGCCCGGCACGAAAATTAAACTTATTAACGGACAATTCGTGTGGTATTTTTTCATTTCCTGAAACTTTATGCCCTTTTAGGGCCTCTTAAAATTCAAAGATACTCCAAGGAGGCTGTTCATCATGAAGGTTTTTAACACAATTACATTTTCGATTCTCGCTGCCGCCGCGCTCTGGATCTCGGGCGCTTCGCAGTCCATAGCAGAGCCCGCCGAATACCAGATCGACCCGGCTCATACGCAGATAATGTTCAAGGTAAAGCACCTCGGCATAAGCACTGTTACCGGGAGGTTCGACACATTCGAAGGCACCTACACCTTCGACCCGGAAAACCTCTCGAATTCAGGGGTGGTGGTCACGATAAAAGCGGCCAGCGTCAACACGAACGATGCCAAACGCGACAAGCACCTGAGGTCGGAAGATTTTCTTAACGTTGAAAAGAACCCCGACATCACGTTCGTAAGCAAGGGCGTGCTCAGGGACGACAAGGACGACCCGGAGGATTATACAATCGTCGGGGACCTCACCATAAACGGGGTTACGAAGACGGTGGAGCTCGAGGCCGAGTACGGCGGCAAGACGACCGACCCTTGGGGCAACGAGCGCACGGCGTTCGAGGCCGAGGCCGAGATTTACAGGAAGGATTTCAATATTAACTGGAACAAGACGCTCGACTCGGGCGGGTTCGTGGTCGGCGACAAGGTTAAGGTAATCCTCGAAGTGGAAGGCATTCACAAAAAATAGTAAACAAGGCTTGCAATTGCGGGGAGAGGGTTATGCCCCCTCCCCTTTATTTTCGATACCGGTTATTCCGCCTACTGCTGAGGCGCCTGTTGCTGCTGCATCATCTGGTTGATGTCTCTCTCCGTTATAGTGACGCCGGTTAAATCGCACAGGCCCGCGGGCTCCGGCGAGCTCCTGTTCACTTCGACCGCGGTTTCATGAACCTTCAGGTCCTGCACATTAGCCACAGTCTCAAGCATTATGAAGTCGTCGGTGATGCACATTTCTATCCCTTGCGGGAAGCTCCATGTGCTGCACTGCTCTCCGCTCACCGTTTTCTTGCCTGTGACTGTTCCCCCCATGCTCATCAATTGCTGCTGGTTGAACTGTTTGGGGTCCTTGCCTTTCAGCGATTCGCTTATCTTGGCGAATGTCGGGTCCTTAAACTTCGTGCCGGTGTTGTCATCGAGGTTCACGACTACTATCCAGCGCTCTCCGTTTTCTATCCAGGAAACCATCTTCTCGTTACGTTTGACGCTGCCGATCTCGGGCATTGTAATTTGCAGGTTTTCCTTTAAGCAAATTTTTCTTCCATAATCCTGCGAGAACTGGATTTTCTCTCCTGTTGCGTTGCCCTCGGCCTTGTATTTCACGTAGTATTTTTCGAGCGGGTGAAGCGCCGGATCTTGCGCACTTGCCGGAAGAGCCGCAAAAATTGACGCAGCCACGAACAGAAGACAGGGAATATACATAAAGCAATTTTTCAAATATTGGGTTTTATAACCATTCATTACTACAATACCTCCCCGGTATGATGTCGTTTAGGGTCTTTGTAAAGTAAAGCTCCGAAAGCAGATAATATACACTAACGTTATTTGAAAATATACGCGGCTTAAAGACGAATGCGTAAGGATAATTTTCGGTTCGGAGACTTAAAAAAAGCCCCGCCCTGCTCAGAACTTCCTTATTTCGAGCGTCCGGATGGTGTCGGTAACGTCCATGTACGCGTAGGACCGGGTGCCGAGCGGGCCGGGGTTTACTATCTTGCTGCCGGCTATCTTGTCTATGCCCGGTGCCTCGTGAATGTGCCCCGTGAAGCATACGAGGGGGTGGTACTGCTCTATGAAGGTTCTCACAGCCGTGCTGCCGACGTGGGCCCCGCTCGATATCGTGTCGTTGAGGGTGCCTATCGGGGGCTGGTGGGATACTACTATCATGGGCACCGTCATGTCGCAATCTTCGAGCGCCCTTTCGAAGATCGCCGCGTAATCCTCTTCGGAATAGACGTTGGGCGTCGGGCTCGGGGCCGGGAGGGAGCCTCCCGCACCGACTATCGATATGCCGTTCTGCCTGAAGCTCCTTGCGTGGAGGTTTATGTTGTCGCGGTAAAGGTAGTCGTCCACTTCCTGCGTGTCGCAGTTCCCCGAGACGGCAAGGACGTTCTGGTTGTACCACCTGACCTTATCCAGAACCTCGCGGGCCTTGTCCTCCCCGCCGAAGTGCGTTATGTCGCCGCCTATAAGGACGAGGTCGGCGTCTGTCAGCGGGTCCTTCAGCAAATCTATGGGCGCTGAATTGCCGTGGATGTCTACGATGAAAACTATCTTCATATTTACTGGCTGTCTCTTTACGACGCTGCGCTGCCGGCAAGTGCGCCGTTCCTGTCCATCGAGTATTCTCTCAAGAGCCAGAGCTCGGGGATAATTTCACCTACAACCATCCCGTTGTCAAAGACCCTCACCATGGAGCTCTCGGATACGACCACTGCGACGGAGTTCGTCTTCTTCGTTATGGACGCCCCGGCGAGGTGGCGGCTCCCGAAGCCTAGCGGGAGGTCTATGTCCTGTGAGGCCGGGAAGATGTATCTGCACGCCGAAACGAAGATTCCGTCGTCCGATACGATAAACGCGCCGTCCATCTGGGCGAGCTCTTTTACCGTCTCGCGCATGTTCGGGTCGTTCGCCCTTTTAAGCGAGTCCGGGTGGCCGTAGAGGGGGTCGAGAATGAGCGGGCGCGAATGCTTGAGCGTCTCCTCGGTGTCGGAGATTATAAACATCGTCCCGATCTTTCGCCCTTCCCTTCCCTCGCGGGCTATTTCGATCCCCAGGCTGAGGACGCTCTCCAGGGTCGCGGTATTCACGTTCCTCGACGGGCAGCATATACCGGCCAGAAGCATTCTCTGCTCTTCTATCCTTTTACTAAGCTCTTCTATCATCGGACCCCTCATAACTCTCTCATTAAATATAACAGATTTTGGATTCGGTAGCCCACAGCGCGGGCTTAATCGAGGGGCTTCATTTCGCCGAGCACGGTCGGTATGAGCTCGGACACCGTCGGGTGTATGTGGACGGCGCGCTGGATCACCGTATAGGGCTTCTTCGCGTACATGACGTCCAGTATGGAGTGTATCGCCTCGTCCCCCTCGATGCCGATTATCGACGCACCGAGGATCTCTTTGGTCCCGGCGTCGGCTAGTATCTTTATAAACCCGTCGGTCTCCCCGCGCTCGAACGCACGGCTGACGCGGCTCATAGGCCTCATCCCTATAAGCGCCTTCCTGCCTGATTTCCTGACCTCTTTTTCCGTCATGCCTGCCCTTCCGAGAGGCGGGTCGGTGTACAGTGCGTACGCCGTTATCCTGTCGCTTACCTTCCTGTCGTCCCCGTCGAGGAGGTTTGCGGCCACGATCTCGAAGTCGTTATACGACGTATGCGTAAAGGCCCCTTTCCCGTTGCAGTCACCGAGTGCCCATATGCCGGGGACGTTCGTCCGGAGATAATCGTCAACCTTTATAAAACCCCTCTCGTCCGTTTCCACGCCCGCCTTTTCGAGCCCGAGGTCGTCCGTGTTGGGCACGCGGCCCACCGCCCAGAGGACGTGAGAGCCCGTGACCGTTTCCTCGCCCGCTTCACACTCAGTCGTCACTTCCGCTCCCTCGGGATGCTTCCTCGCGTATATGCAGTTCGCCCCTGGTACGACGTTAATCCCTTCTTTTTCCATTACCTCCGCGAGCACATTGGAGACGTCCTCGTCTTCCCGCCCTGCCAGATGCTCGCCCTTTTCGATGACGGTCACCTCGCTCCCGAAGCGCCGGTACATCTGGGCGAACTCGAGGCCGACGTAGCTCCCGCCGATCACGATCAGATGCCGGGGGAGGAAATCGACGTGCATAATAGTCGAGTTCGTAAAGCACGGCGTCCCTTCTTCCTCGCCGCCGGGCGGGACGAACGCCCTTCCGCCCGCGTTTATGAATATCTTGTCCGCTTCGAGAAGCTCGCCGTTCACGTTAACTGCGCGCGGGGATTCGAACCTCCCGTGTCCATTGTAAACGGTTACGTTCTTCATCCCCCGGATCCATTCCTCGACGCCCGCGGCCGAGGCCCCCGCGACCTCGTCCTTCCTCGCCTTTACCCTCTTCATGTCAACGGTGACATTCCCGTCCACAAGTACGCCGAGCCTTCCCGCCGTCCTGGCGACGTGCGCGGCGCGGGCAGACGCGATGAGGGTCTTGGTCGGGATGCAGCCGGTGTTGACGCACGTCCCTCCGAACAGGTTCCGTTCCAGGATCGCAACCTTCATCCCCGCATCCGACAGCCTTCCCGCAAGCGGCGGCCCAGCCTGCCCCGTTCCTATTATTATCGCGTCGTATTTTTTTCCCATGCCAGTTCCTCCCGCGAATCCTCGAATTCCTCCGTATGCCCTCTTCAGCCTGCGCGCCGGCCCTCTCTGCCATTATACCGCAACCGGCGGGGGATGAACCGGCCCCCGAAAATTCTTCCGCCGCTCCTGCCCGGGCGGTTATTTGGTGATATGTTTAAAAATACGGCCCGGATGCGGCAGGCGACCGAAATTGGCCCGTGGACGGACGGAAAAACAGCGGAGGTTTTTATATTATGGACGGGAGAAAAGAGGTTACTGTCGGGGCGTACATAGCGGCGCGGCTTTCCGAAATCGGGATCGAGCATTACTTCGCCGTGCCGGGGGACTACAACCTCGTTCTCCTGGACGAGCTTCTAGAAAACCCTTCGCTGACGATGATAGGATGCTGCAACGAGTTAAACGCCGGTTACGCAGCCGACGGCTACGCGCGGGCGCACGGCGCCGCGGCGCAGGTGGTGACATTCTCGGTGGGCGGCCTCTCCGCGCTGAACGCCGTAGCCGGCGCATACGCCGAAGACCTGCCGCTCGTCATAATCTCGGGCGGGCCCAACACGAACTCTCAGGTGGAAAACCAGATACTCCACCACACCTGCGGCGAGGTGCGCTACGGCTACCAGAGGGATATATTCGCGCAGGTGACTGCCGCGGCTGTAGTCATTCGCCACCTGGCCGACGCCCCTTTCCTCATAGACAGGACGATAGAAGCCTGCCTCTCCTCGCGAAAGCCGGTCTATATCGAAGTCCCGTGCAATCTCGCAGGGCGGAAGATCCCCGCCCCCAGGAAAAGGAGCTTCGGAAGAAAGGACCTCAGCCACGAGGACACCCTGGCCGAGGCCGTGGACAGGACGGCCGAGCTCCTTTCGGGCGCGGCGAAGGCCGTACTCGTCGCCGGAGGAAAGCTGAAGCACTGCGGCGCTGTGGATGCCTTCATGGATATGGTGGATGCATCGAAGTTCGCCGCCGCGTCGATGCCCGTAGCCAAGGGCGTAATCCCCGAAAGCCATCCCAATTATATAGGCACGTACTGGGGGCCGGTCAGCAGCCCCGGTACGGCGGAGATAGTCGAATCGGCGAATATATATCTCTTCGCGGGTGCAGTGTTCACGGACTACACGACCTCCGGATACTCGACGCTTATAAACCCGTCGAAGCTCATCCACGCGGGGCCCGGGTTCGTCAAGCTGCCGGACGCCCTTTACGACGGCGTTAATCTATCCGATTATTTGGAGGAGCTCTCGAAGAAGGTAAAGCCCAACGACGCCTCGCTCGTCGCGTACGAACGGATAAAGCTCGAGCTCGCCCCCAGGCATCCCACGAAGGAATCGGCCCCGATAACGACCCGAAGGCTCTTCGAGCGCGCAGAGGAGATGCTGAGCCCGGACATGACCGTACTCTCCGAAACAGGGGATTCGTGGTTTAACACCATGAAGATGCGCCTTCCGGACGGATGCGGCTACGAGATACAGATGCAGTACGGCTCGATTGGCTGGTCGGTCGGCGCGACGCTCGGCTACACGCTGGGGAGCGGCGGGACGAAGAGGGTCGTGGCATTCATAGGCGACGGCTCGTTTCAGCTTACTGCGCAGGAGGTCTCGACGATGATACGCTACGGGCTCTCGCCGATAATCTTCCTTATAAATAACGGCGGATATACTATAGAGGTAGAGATACACGACGGCCCTTACAACAACATCAAGAACTGGGATTACGCAGGACTCGTGGATGTGTTCAACGCCGGCGAGGGCAACGGCTGGTCGGCGAAGGTCAGGACCGAGGGAGACCTCGACGCCGCCATCGAAAAAGCCCTGTCCCACGACGGGCTCAGCCTTATAGAGGTAATCGTGGACAGGGACGACTGCAGTAAGGAGCTACTCGAATGGGGGAGCCGCGTCTCGGCGAATAACGGCCGCCCGCCCCTGCCGTCTATCGGCTGACGCCGCCTCCGAAGGGCTCTTGCCTGTTAACATGGCGTTAACATATTCGATTTTCTGAAAAGTACCTCTGTTCTAAAAGCTGATTGTGCGTACACTATAAAACACTATGCGTATATCCGCATACCTGATCGCACCCCTGGCGGCCTTCCTGTTGCTCGGATGCGCGCTCCACAAAGTAGACGAAGAGCCCGAGGGACGGCTGCCGGAATACACCGAATATACGGATCCGCCCGGAGTCACCTCGCCATTGCCGTCTCCCTGGTGGAAGGCATTCGGCGATGAGAATTTGAACGCCCTCATCGAAGAATCACTCGGCACCAACTACCGGGTCGCCGAGCTCGCCGCGAGGTACAAGAGCTCTCTCGCGCTGACCGATGAAGCCAGGGCCCTCAGGTTCCCGTCCGTGGATGCAGTGGCCGAAGAGGCGATCGAGATCGACGACTCGAATTTCAGGGATTTCACCGAGCTCGGCGGGGCGCTCTTCTGGGAAGTGGATATATTCAACCGGCTTGGCTACCAGGAAAGCGCCTTCAGCGCGGAGGCGCAGGCGAGCTCCGAGGAGCTAGACGCCCTGAGGCTAACGCTGTCGGCCGAAATAGCCGAAACCTACTATT
>JBFWTW010000028.1:0-12238 GCA_050247635.1 Candidatus Dadabacteria bacterium
TCCCGAAAGAGGTTCTCATAAGCGTTATGAAGAACCATCAGAAATACTTCGCAGTGTTCTCGAAGGCGGAGCCGGAGAAGCTTCTGCCGCATTTTATATTCGTTTCGGGAACCAGGGTAAAAGACGGGAGCGTCGTTTCGAAGGGCAATGAGAGGGTAATAAGGGCGAGGTTTACGGACGCAAGGTTCTTTTACGACGAAGACCGAAACGCCGGACTCGAATCGCGCCTCGAAAAACTCAGGGGAATGGTGTTTCTCTCGGAGATCGGGAGCTACTACGACAAGACGGAAAGGCTGAAAGAACTCGCGGGCGTGATAGCGGAATCGGCCGGGCACGAAGAGGCCGCCGCCGCCGCGGTACGCGCGGCGGAGCTGTCGAAGGCCGACCTCGCAACGCAGATGGTATTCGAGTTCCCCGAGCTTCAGGGCATCATGGGGAAATATTACGCGAGGCTAGCGGGGGAAAGAGAGGAGGTCGCGGCGGCGATAGAGGAGCAGTACATGCCGACATCGCGCGCGGGCGACCTGCCGGAGACTGCCGTGGGATCGATACTCAGCATCGCCGACAAAGCCGACACGATATCGGCGTGTTTCATGGCGGGACTGGTGCCGACCGGGGCTTCCGACCCGTATGCCCTCAGGCGTCAGGCGATAGGAATAATAAATATAGCTCTCGAAAAAGGATTCGCCCTCGACCCGGAGGCCCTTTTCAGGGCAGGTATAAAGGCGATAGAAAGCCGGGCCGGAGGGAAGTTCGCCGGCAGGGAAGAAGAGACGCTCGGCGGGATAATGGATTTTGTGAGGGAGAGGTTCAGAAACCTCATGATCGCTGACGGCTTCCCGCAGGATGTTGTCGATGCCGTCCTCGGCGCAGGATTCGGCGACGTAGTCGAGACGAAGAAGAAGATAGAGGCGCTCGCGGAATTCAGAAGCGCGCCCGATTTCGAATCGCTCGGTATTGCATTTAAGCGCGTCGTGAATATCGTAAAGGGACAGCAGGCGGGCGAAGTGAGCGAAGCGCTATTCGCGGAGCCGGTCGAAAAGGAGCTGTTTAGTTCTTTCGAATCCGCACGGAGCGGGGCCGGGGAGAGGATAGCCGAAAGGGATTACAAAGGCGCCCTGGCCGTTATGAAAAACCTCAAGGAACCCGTAGACAGGTTCTTCGATAATGTAATGGTCATGGACAAGAACGAGGATTTAAAGCGGAACAGGCTTTCGATGCTCGGGGAAATCAGGGAGCTATTTTTCACGATAGCCGATTTCTCGAAGCTGAGCACATAAAAAAACTATGGTTTAACCACAGGGCTTAAAATCAAATTCTATACCAGAAGGAAGCGGCAATGAAGAAATTCGTATATCTATTCGGAAACGGAAAGGCTGAAGGAAAGGGGGACATGAAGGACGTCCTCGGCGGAAAGGGCGCCGGCCTGGCCGAGATGACCAAGATAGGAATACCCGTGCCTCCGGGATTCACGATAAGCACCGAAGCGTGCAAGGAATTCTACGACAACGGCGGGAAGCTGCCGGCGGGGATCATAAAGGAGATAGAGCAGAACCTCGGAAAATTCGAAAAGCTGATAGACAAGAAGTTCGGCGACCCGGACAATCCCCTTCTCGTTTCGGTCCGTTCGGGGGCGAAGTTCTCCATGCCGGGGATGATGGACACGATACTTAACCTCGGGCTCAACGACGAGACGGCGGAAAAACTTTCGCAGAAGACCGACAACCCGCTGTTCGTATGGGACGCCTACAGAAGGCTCATCCAGATGTTCTCGGACGTCGTTCTGGGAATAGACAAGGAGGAGTTCGAGCACATATTCGACGGAGCGAAGAAAAAGGCCGGGATAAAGGACGACACCAGGCTCACTCCGGAAGTCGTAAAGGAAGTGATAAAGAAATCGAAGCAGCTCGTTAAGTCGAAGACTAAAAAGGACTTTCCGCAAAGCCCCGTAGACCAGCTTTATATGGCGATAAACGCGGTGTTCCTCTCGTGGAACAACCAGAGGGCGATTTTCTACAGAAAGCAGTACGGAATACCGGACGACATAGGCACCGCGGCAAACGTGCAGGCCATGGTGTTCGGCAACATGAGCGACGATTCGGGAACGGGGGTCGGCTTTACGAGAGACCCCGCCACCGGCGAGAAGAGCCTTTATGCGGAGTGCCTCATGAACGCGCAGGGCGAGGACCTCGTCGCAGGGATAAGGACGCCCAAGCACATCGAAGAGCTCGAGCGCGAGCTTCCGAAGGTCTACAAGGAGCTATTAAAGATTGCCAATATACTCGAAAAGCATTTTAAGGATATGCAGGACTTCGAGTTCACGATAGAAAAAGGAAAACTCTACTTCCTTCAGACGCGTAACGGAAAGAGGACCGGCCTCGCCGCACTCAAAATAGCGTACGACATGGTGAAGGAAAAGCTCATTACAAAAGAAGAGGCTTTGACGAGGATCGAGCCGGAGCACTTGGAGCAGTTCCTCTTCCCGATATTCGACCCCGTCGCCAGGGAGAAGCAGAGCGAGATCGCGAGCGGGCTCGCGGCGTCGCCCGGAGCGGTATCCGGAAAGGTGGCGCTCGACGCGGACACGGCCGTAAAGATGAGGGGCGAAGGGTTTAAGGTGATACTCGTCAGGAAAGAGACGAGCGCCGACGACATTAAGGGAATGGCGGCGTCCGAGGGCGTGCTCACGGCGAGGGGCGGAAGGACGAGCCACGCAGCCGTCGTCGGAAGGCAGATGGGGAAGGTCTGTATCGTAGGGGCCGAGGACATAATAATCGACGAAAAGAAGAAATGTTTCCACTCGGGCGAGTATAAGGTGAAGGAAGGGGATTACATATCCCTCGACGGGTTTGTGGGCAAGGTGTATTCGGGCCACGTCCCCGTGATACCGTCCGACATAATACAGGTGGTCGAGGACAAGCTGAAACCCGAGGAATCGGAGAATTACCAGATATTCTCGACGATACTCGGATGGGCGGACAAGATAAGGACCCTAGGGGTAAGGACCAACGCAGATACACCCGAGGATACGAAAATCGCATACAGGTTCGGGGCCGAGGGCATAGGGCTCTGCAGAACGGAGCATATGTTCTTCGCCAAGGACAGGATCGGCATCATGCAGGACATGATCCTTTCCCAGACGCCCGAGGAGAGGGCCAAGTACCTTGCGAAGCTTCTCCCGATGCAGAAGAAGGACTTTAAGGAGCTCTTCAAGAATATGAAGGGCTACCCCGTAACCATAAGGCTCCTCGACCCGCCGCTCCACGAGTTCCTTCCGAAGAGGGACGAGCTCAAGCTGGAGATAAAGGAGCTCGAGCGGAATAAGAAATCCTCACAGCTTCTCGAAAAGAAAAAACTCCTTCTCGAAAGGGTCGAGGAGCTCCATGAATTCAACCCCATGCTCGGGCTGAGAGGATGCAGGCTCGGAATACTCATCCCCGACATTACGAGGATGCAGGCAAGGGCGATCCTGGAGGCCGCACGCGAGGTCGCCGAAGAAGGCGGCAAGGTGCTGCCGGAGATAATGGTGCCTCTCGTGTCTATGGTTACCGAGATGAAGTCGCAGAAGGACGTCATAGAAGAGGTTGCGAAGGAAGTCCTCGCCGGCTCGAAAAAGAAAATCCAGTACAAGATAGGCACGATGATAGAGGTGCCGCGAGCCGCTGTTACAGCGGACAAGATTGCCAGCGAGGCGGAATTTTTCTCCTTCGGCACGAACGACCTTACGCAGATGCTGTTCGGGCTTTCGAGGGACGACTCCGGGAAGATCATCAAGACCTACATGAACAACAAGGTCGCGCTCAACGGAAAGGAAGTCACGATAATGGAGAAGGACCCGTTCCTGACGCTCGACATGGGCGTCGTAGAGCTTATGAAGCTCGCGATACAGAAAGGAAGGGCCGTAAGGCCGGGGCTCAAGGTGGGTATATGCGGCGAGCATGGAGGCGACCCGCAGTCTATCGAGTATTCGAACGACGTGGGCGTCGATTACGTGAGCTGCTCGCCGTTCAGGGTGCCGATAGCGAGGCTCGCGGCGGCCAAGGGCGCGCTCAACAAGAAAGCAAAATAAGATTCCATATTTGAAAACGCAAACAAAAAACCCGCCGGTCTCTAGCGAGAGGCCGGCGGGTTTTCTATTTTATAATCCGGGGCACGTCGCCCCGGAGGTTCTTTCCGATTTAACTGACCGTATTTAACTTGCGTAGGCCGTCGATCTCACTTCCCTTATTACAGTAATCTTGACCTGGCCCGGATAGGCGACCTCGCGCTCTATCTTCTTCGCTATCTCATGCGATAGGAGCGCGCCCTCTTCGTCGTTCACCTTGGAGCTTTCGACTATGACCCTGACCTCGCGGCCGGCCTGTATGGCGTAGCACTTTTCGACCCCGCGGAAAGAGCCCGCGATGTTCTCGATATCGTTGATACGCTTGACGTAGGCTTCGTATGTCTCGCGCCTTGCGCCAGGCCTGGCGGCGGAGATGGCGTCCGCAGCCTGGACGAGTATAGCGAGGAGAAGCTGCGGGTGAGGGTCGTGCGCCATGGCGACGGCCTCGATTATCTCCTTGGGCTCGCCGTATTTACGGACGAGGTCCTCGCCGATATCGACGTGGGAGCCCTCGATCTCGTGGTCGACAGCTTTACCGATGTCGTGAAGGAGCCCTCCCCTCTTGGCGAGCTTTACGTCGTATCCGATCTCGGCGGCGAGTATGCCGCAGATGAACGCCACTTCGATCGAGTGGTTGAGTATGTTCTGGGAATAGCTGGTCCTGTACTTGAGCCTCCCGACGAGCTTTATGAGCTCGGGGTGCATCGACGGGATGCCGAGGTCGAAGAGCGCAGCCTCGCCGGCCTTTTGGATCTCGCGCTCGACTTCCTTTTCGACGTCGGAGACTATCTCCTCGATGCGGGCGGGGTGAATCCTGCCGTCGTTGATGAGCTTTTCGAGCGATACCCTCGCTATCTCCCTTCGTATGGGGTTAAGCGACGAGACGACTACTGTTTCGGGGGTGTCGTCGATTATGATATCGACCCCCGTCCTCGCCTCTATAGACCTTATGTTCCTGCCCTCGCGGCCGATAATCCTGCCCTTCATGTCGTCGTTCGGGAGGTTTACGACGGAGATGGTCTTTTCGCTCGTGTATTCGCCGGAGTATTTCTGTATGGCGAGGGCAATTATGTCCTTGGCCTTACGTTCGGCCTCCTCGTTGAGCTGCTCTTCGATCTGTTTTAATTTCTTTGCGGCCTCGTGGCGGGCTTCGTCTTCTATGATGTTGACGAGCTCGTTCTTCGCGGCCTCCTGCGTCATACCAGCTATGTCTTCTATTTTCTTCCTTGCTTCGTCTATTACGGAGTCGAGCTCCTTTTGTTTATTGGAAAGCGCCTCGTCTTTGGTGACCAGATCGCGCTCTTTCCTCGTAGCATCGGATTCTCTTTTCTCAACTGCCTCGTATTTCTTGTCCAGCACCTCTTCACGCTTCTGGAGCCTTTTTTCGGCTTTAAAAAGCTCTTTTTGTTTCTCCCTTACTTCGAATTCTATTTCCGACGTTCTCTTTTCTACTATCTCCTTGGCTTTTAATTCACCCTGAATCCTTACCTTTTCCGCTTCCTTTCTGGCATTTTCGATGATAATTTCGGCTTCGTCCTTTTTTAGACCAATCTTCTTTTTAAGTTCCATCTGTCTGTAAAGGTGATGAAGCAAAAAACCCAGCACGAAAGCTACGGCCGCGAACACGACCGCGATTATCCATGCAGACATTTTGGCTACCTCCTGTTATTCTCTTGCAATAAACACCCCCGACTCCGTTATCACCATACCGCAGTCAAGGTCATGCTCCCCCCTGGGTACGGATTTCAGCACCTGAAAGCCGTACGCAAGGGCAATTCTCTTCCCGCGCGGGACTGCAGATAAAGCGCGGTCGTAATATCCCTTCCCGTAACCTATTCTGTTTCCCGAAATGTCGAAAGCAACACCGGGAACGAGGATAAGGTCGAGCTCGCGGCCGTCGGCCGCAGGGGCGGAGACCGGGGGCTCGGGAATGCCGTAAGCGCCGGGGGAGAGCTGCGCCAAATCGCTCACCCTCCGGAATACGAGATCACCTTCCCGGGCTACGGGGAAATAAGCCTCTTTACCCGAGGCCGTTATGTCGCTGAAAATTGCGGATGTATCGACTTCGTTTCTGACTGGAAAATAAAGTGCTACGCGGGCAGCCGCCCTGTAGCATTCGAGCGCGGTGAGCCTACGGAATATGGACCCGCTTTTGAGTGCGAGGTCTTCACGCCGGCTGTTTAACCTAAGATCCAGTACAAAAGAACGGACGGAATCTTTCTCTTTGGAAAGATTTAAACCCCCTGTCTCGGGAACGGAATGGAGCTCTTTAACCTTTTTAAAATCATCTGTATTTATACGAGTCTTCCAGTTCTTCTCTTCCGAGTCCTTCTCTAAGAACGCCTTCGTCCAAATCGAATGTTTCTTTATCGTTGAGGGAGTTATCCAATATTTTGACCAATCTGTTAGATCTGTCTTCAGCACTTTCTTTAAATTCCTTGAAGTCCTTCAATAGCTTGAAGTAGTCATCAGTAATCTTCAGCATAGCAAGCAAAACCGGCCTGGGCACGGCGGCGCCGCCCTCCTGGCCGGAAATTTCCTTTATCTTCTGTTCAAGATATGAAGCTATCTCCTGAACGTAACTCTCGTCAGCATCCGTCTTAATGAAATACTCTATGTCGAAAAACTTTATTTTAAGACGCTTCAATCTATGCCTCTGACCTGCTCAAATATATCTCGACCTTCTCTATAACCCTGTCGAGTTTTTGCTTTATATCGTCTCTTTCTTTTTCCAGTTTCTTCACACTATCCCTGAGTTTAGACACTTCCTCAAGTAGGTTTTTATGCTCCACCTCGAGCTTTGTTTTCCTCGACAAAGCCTCTTTGATTTTGCCTTCTAGAATATCCATTGTTTCCATTGTCTTACACATCACAAGTTTAATCTTATCTTGAAATTTATGCAAGATGTGTGATGATATTAGGCTGAAATGCCAGAAACCGGTATGCTCAAACGGCTCGAGGAAGTCGAGAAAAAGTACCTCGAAATAGAGCGGAATCTAAACAGTCCCGACATAAGTCCGACAGAAATTCATAAGTATTCTAAGGAACTTTCGGACCTCGACGATATAGTCGAGACGTACAGGAACTATAAAAAAACGCTCGAAAGAATAGAGGAGAACAGGGCCCTTTTGAAGGATAAGGACCTCGGGGAGCTTGCGCGCGAGGAGCTCGTAGAATTGGAGGAGGAACTCGAGCGGCTCGAAAACGAGCTTAGGATGCTGCTCTTGCCGAAGGACCCGAACGACGCCAAAAACGTCTTCCTCGAAATAAGGGCCGGGACCGGAGGCGACGAGGCGGCCCTGTTTGCGGCGGACCTCTTCAGGATGTACTCGAAGTATGCCGAGACCAAAAGGTGGAAGGTCGAGGTGATAAGCATAAGCGAGACGGGAATAGGCGGCGTAAAGGAAGTCGTGGCCGCGATAGAGGGAAAGAACGTGTTCAGCCGCATGAAGTACGAGAGCGGCGTCCACAGGGTACAGAGGGTGCCGTCCACGGAGACGAGCGGGCGGATCCATACTTCTACCGCCACTGTGGCGATTCTGGCAGAGCCTGATGAGGTAGAGGTGGACATAGACGAGAAGGAGCTCAAGATCGATACCTACAGGGCGTCCGGGCCGGGCGGGCAGCACGTTAACAAGACGGACTCGGCGATAAGGATAACCCACCTGCCGACGGGGATAGTCGTACAGTGCCAGGATGAGAGATCCCAGCACAAGAACAGGGCCCACGCGATGAGGATGCTGAGGGCAAAGCTCTATGAGATGGAAGAGGAAAAGAGAAGAAACGAGATAGCGAGCACAAGGAAGAGTCTCGTCGGGACCGGGGAGAGGAGCGAGAAGATACGGACCTATAACTACAGGGATGGAAGGATAACGGACCACAGGATCGGGCTTACCTTGTATAAGATAGAAGCTATGCTGAACGGAGAGCTCGACGAGCTGGTCGACGCCCTGACGGCTTACTACCAGACCGAAATCCTGAAACAGGCGGCGTATTCCTGACCGGCTTGTGTTAGACTACACCCGCTATTCCGGGCAGTCCCGCCCGGCGCCGGATAAACCCGGGAAGTTTCATAATTCAGAAGCTTTTATTGTATTTAAAGACAACGGTTAATAGAATATAGACATGGACTTTTACTGGATTCCTGTTCTCTGCTACTTCGTGGCCACCGTGTTTTACATGGGCTACCTTTTCATGAACCAGAAAAGCGGCCTCAGGATAGGGTTTTATCTGGTTGTCCTCGGAACGGTTTTTCAGGCGGCGAGCCTCGGCATATTATTCATAAGGGGGACCCCCATAGCCGGGGGGCTCGACACGACGCTTTATCTATTCGCACTATTTATTACAATCGCGTTCATTGGCTCGCAGATAAAATTCAACGCCCCTATAATTGGCACGTTCGTCTCGCCTCTGGCGTTTATCATGACGCTACCGCATGTGATCCTGCCAAAGGGTATGATAGAGCACGACCCCTCGCTCACGAACCCGTGGGTGCTCGTGCATATAGTGCTCATACTCCTGGGAGAGGCGCTTTTTACAGTGGCATTTATATCAGGGGTGCTGTACATATTCGAGGAGAGAAAGATTAAGGCTAAGCATGTAAGCAGTTTTCTTCGTAAACTGCCGTCGCTTACGACCCTCGACAGGATAAATCACATATGCCTTCTTACGGGGTTTCCGCTGCTGACGCTCGGGCTTGCGCTGGGGCTGCTGCTGGCAAAGGAGATTTGGGGAGAGTACTGGGTGTGGGGGCAAAAGGAGACCTGGTCGATGGTGACATGGCTCCTTTACGCGATACTGCTTCACGGCAGGCTGGCCTCGGGATGGAAGGGAAAGAAGGCGGCCTTCGGCGCCGTGCTCGGCTTCGGGATAATCCTCTTTACTCTCTTCGTGATCGGCTATATATCGCCGGGCCAGCACGATTTCCTTGAATATTAAGCCATTCCAGCCCTGATTCTCACTTCACCTTCATTATTTCGATGATCTCTCCCTTGCTTACGGAAAGTATGCGCGGGACGGGGGATATTTGAAGACCGCCGGCCTTGTCCCTCTTTATCTTATATTCCGGAGACGAGGTGAGCTCTTCGAGCGATTTCAGGAACGATTGCCCGTCGCCGCCATCGCCGCCTACCGCTTTTAACATGAGGGAGACCCCGCTGTATATAAGGTATTCGAATGAGCCCGGCTTCTCCCCGTGCCTGGATTCGAAATCTTTACCGAAGCCGACCCAGCCGCCGTCGCCGAAGTGAAAGAAGTCGGTGTAGACGGCCCTGTAGACAAAGCCGTCTATCTGATCCCCGGCGAGTTTGAGGAAGACCGGGCTGTTCCAAGTTGCGGGGCCGAGGAACAGGACGTCCGAGAGGCGGGGGTTTTGCTTGAGGCGGAGTATGAGCCCGGCGGAGGCGGAAGCCCCGTCGGGTATGAATATGGCGTCGGGTTTTATAGAGGCTATCCATTCCATCTCGCCCGGGAGGCCGGTCTCACCGGGAGGGTAGCCCTTTTCGTAGACTATCTTTCCGCCGGAGCCGGTGGCGGCCTTCTTGAAAAGCGCGGCGAGCTCCCTTCCGGACCCGGTTTCAGGATAGAGTATTCCGAACGTGCGCGCCCCGAGATCGCGGGCGGCGTAGGAGGAGAGGACCCTGGTTTGCTCTTCGAGGGAGTAGAAAAACTCGACAACATATGGGCCGCCGCGGGATTCGCTCTCGGAGGCGGGGAATAATATCATCGGGACCTTCGCGCGCGAGGCAAGCTCGGCTGCGGAAGCTGCGTAGGAGGAAGGGATGGGCCCGATTATGAAGGAAAGGCCGGGCACGGCGAGCAGCTCGCCAAGGGCCGGGCCGAGATTCTGCCCCTCGCTGCCTGTGTCCTTCACTATGAGCCTGTACCCGCCCGGGCCCGGGCCCTGCCCTGCCGCCGTGAGTATGGCCTTGAGCGCCCTCTCGCCGACGTGCGCGTATTTCCCGCTTAGGGGGAGAAGGCATCCTACGGGGATTTCGCCGCCGCGAGGGACCCCCGTATCGGCGGCTGCCCCGGGCGAGGCCGCCGGCTGGGAATACACCGGAAGCGCGTGGATCAAAAGCCCGAAAAGGAGCACAAGGCTTAGAAGGGGCCTCTTCATATTTATATAGTTACCGTTTTGAGACTGCATTTACAGAGGAGGCTGTGAACAGTCAGTTTTCGGAGACGGTGGAGCAAGTTTTCAATAAGCGTCAGGGGAAATCCATGAAAATTACGCTAATGCTATGACGGAAGAACGACTGGAGGCGCATCTTATGTCTATCATTACGAAATATTATTGTGCAACTGCTAACTAATACCTTGACAAAAGACCCTGCCGAATTATATTTGTACTAAAAGGAGAGGTAAACATATGCCGAAAAGTAAAGTGCTGAAGATCGTTAACCCGGAAGCCGTTACAAACGGAAATTCCGGCGAGGCCATAAAAGAGATAAGCGGAATAGTAAAGGAAAATTATCTCATAGGGCTCGACGCCGCTCATTCCCTCATCGAGGAGAATAAGCGGTTCATGGATTCCCAGCTGGAGCATTTGAACAAGATTCAGAAGGAATACGCCGAGCAGGTCAAGTCCGCAGTGGGCTCGATGCCCGGCGAGTACGCCAAGTGGGACATCAGTGGGGGGCTGGACCTTCTGCTCGAACTCCAGAACAGCTGCTTCGCGGCCGTGAAGAAGACCTCCGATAACTATACCAAGGAATTTTTGGACCTGAATCAGAAGTCTGCGGAGAGAGCTTTTTCCGCCATGGACAGGTTCGTGAGCTCGCTCGCGCATTGAAAAGTGGCCTGGCCCCGGGTTTCTACCCGGGCGGGGTTATATAGTATAATATAGATAGCGAGTGTATAAAATCGGATGACCAATCGGGCCGGAGGTAAGTAGTGAGCAAACAAAAAGAGTACGCCGAAATGTATTATTTCGGATACTTCAAGAAACTCTACGAATCGTGGGAAGAGTCCACGAACAAGATGATGGACGTATGGATGAACAGCCCGCTCATGGACAGGGCTGTTGAAAAATCATCGGAGTTCAAAGACTACATACACGGCTTTATAGAGCAGACGCTCGAAACAAGATGCTCACCCCAGAAGAGGGAAATGGACCGTCTGGTCGATACTATAGACTCGCTCGAAGCGAAAATAGCAGAGCTCGAAGCGAAAATAGCCGGCCTTGAGGCAAGGCCTGCCAAAACCGCGGCACAAAGAACCGCGGCAAAGAAACCGGCAAGGAAAGCCAAGGAGAAGAAATAATGAGCAGCGAAAGCTTCGATTATTCAGAGCAATACAAGAAACTTTACGAGGCGTGGGAAAAGACCATGACCGAGGCCATGGACGTGTGGAAGAAAAACCCGCTCGTGAAAACCGGCGTGGAAGAGGCGGAAGAATACGACCCGATGGATCAGTATAAAAAGTTTTACGACGCCTGGGAGAAATCGTCCTCGGAGATCCTGGAGAAGTGGGTGAACAGCCCCCTTTTCGCCGCGAACATTGGAAAGGCGGTAGAGGGATCGTCAGACCTCAAGAAGCGCTTCGACGAAGCGGTCGAGAAGATGCTCAAGAACATGAGATTCCCGACCAAGACAGACATCGACAGGGTACTCTCGTCGATAAACAACCTCGAGGAAAAGATCAACGATCTTAGCGACAAGCTGGACGATGTAAGCACACCGCCGCCCGCCGCAAGCACGCGGAAGAAGAAGTAAACGGGCACCGCTAATATCCATAACTTCATACGACGCACGGCCGGCATTCGAAAAATTAAGGGCCGGGGAGGCCGAAAAAAATGACGACAAAAGCCACAAAATTCATTCCAGCTTTAGACGAAGTAGAGAAGGCGAGGGAAAAATTCTTGAAGGCGCTCGACATCACGCTTCTAAACCCGCCCGACGTCGAAGTGGGCACGAGCCCGCACGAGGTGATATTCACCGAGAACAAGCTCAGGCTCCTGCATTATTACCCGCAGACCGAAGAGGCCTGCTCCACACCTCTCATACTGGTATTCGCACTCGTTAACAGGCCCTACATACTCGACCTTATGCCCGGAAGGAGCGTCGTCGAGGTGCTTCTTAAAAAGGGAATCCCGGTTTATCTCATAGATTGGGGATCGCCCGGAGACGAGGA
>JBFWTW010000028.1:12338-20389 GCA_050247635.1 Candidatus Dadabacteria bacterium
TGGTATTCGCACTCGTTAACAGGCCCTACATACTCGACCTTATGCCCGGAAGGAGCGTCGTCGAGGTGCTTCTTAAAAAGGGAATCCCGGTTTATCTCATAGATTGGGGATCGCCCGGAGACGAGGACAAGAACCTCGACCTCAACCACTACATAAACAGGTACATACACAAGGTAGTGCAGAGGGTGAAGAAGCATTCGGGCTCGGACAAGGTGAACATACTCGGATACTGCATGGGCGGGACAATGTCGGCCATGTACACCGCGCTTCACCCTGAAGAGGTGAAAAACCTCATACTCATGACCGCCGGGATAGATTTTAAGGTAGAGGGGACGCTTAATATGTGGGGCGACAAGCCGAACTTTAACGTCGACAAGTTCATCGACGCTTACGGCAATGCCCCGGCGGATTTCCTGCAGTCGGGATTTCTTATCATGAAACCGGTACAGAACCTCGTTTCGAAATACGTGAACTTTTACGAGAACGTGGACAATGATGCCTTCCTCGAGAGCTTCCTCGCAATGGAGAAGTGGCTCAACGACAACATACCCGTCGCGGGCGAGGTCTACAGGGAGTTCATCAAGTATCTCTACCAGGAGAATCAGCTCGTCGAGGACAAGCTAAAGATAAACGGAAAGCCCGTTCATCTGAAAGATATAAAGTGCCCTGTACTTAACCTGATAGCCGAAAACGACCACCTTGTGCCGCCGGCGTCGAGCATCGTTTTCAACGACCTCGTTTCCAGCAAGGACAAGAAGACGGTCGTCTTCCCGGCCGGGCACATCGGACTTTCCGTGAGCGGAAAATCGCTCAAGGGGCTCTGGCCCGAGGTTTCCGACTGGATCATAGAAAGGTCTAACTAAAGAAACTCACCTCACTAAAAAAAGCGGCGGCTTATAAGCCGCCGCTTTAACTTCCAGGATTTCCAATCGTAGTTTATATGTAATGTCCGCCGTTTATACGGAGCGTTACGCCCGTTATCCAGCTCGCGGCCGGAGAGGAGAGGTATATGACGGCCATGGCTATTTCTTCGGGTGTGCCGAATCTGCCGAGGGCTATCTCCTTTTTAATCTGATCGCGGATGTCCTCGGGGACCGTCCCGAGCATGTCCGTTTCGACGAAGCCCGGGGCTATCGCGTTTACGCGGATATTGCTCTTGGCGAGCTCTCGGGCCATCGTCTTCGTGAATCCGATTATGCCCGCCTTTGTCGCCGCATAATTACACTGGCCGAGGTTACCCATCTCGCCGATGATGGAGGAGATGGAGATAATAACGCCGCCGTGCTCGGACATAAGATCGATTACTGCCTTGGTGCAGTTAAAAACGCTGGAAAGGTTCGTTTGTATTACTTCGTTCCACTGCTCGAAGGTCATTCTTTTGAGCGTCCTGTCGCGGTTGATGCCGGCGTTGTTGACGAGTATGTCGACGCGGCCGAAGTGGTTCTTCGCCGCAAGACCGAGGCTCTGGGCCTGCTGGAAATTCGCGACGTTCGCCCTTACCGTCACGCATTTGCGGCCGAGCTTTTCGATTTCCTTCTTTATCTTGTCGGCTTCCTTGTCGCTACGAGAATAGTTAAGAAGAATATCGGCACCGGCCTCGGCCAGAGCCAGGGAAATGGACTTTCCTATACCCCTCGACCCACCGGTCACTACGGCAACTTTGCCGCTCAAATCGTGCATCTGTTCAAGCATCGAAAACCTCCCGGACTCCGTGAATTTCCGCTGTGAAAACTGAGGATTATAGATTTTATTCCTAATGGGTTTTTTGTCAACCTGAACGGAGACGGCGGCACCCGGGGCAAAAAGGGCTATAACCTGGGAAGATCTACGGCTTGTTGGGGGCTGGAAAAGCTGCTTTGAGTACCGGCCCGTGCGAACACGGGCCGGTGGATTCGTTATCGTAATTAAAAGAAATTATCTGCCGGTAAAGAGAGGCTCTCTCTTTTCGAGAAAGGCGTTCATGCCCTCTACCCTGTCCTCGGAATCGAAGCAGAGAGAAACGAGCGTCTTTTCGAGAAGGAGCGCCTTCTGAAGGTCCATTTCGGATCCGGCGTTAATAGCGGTCTTGGACATCTTGACGGCAATGGGGCCTCTTTTGGCTATCGAGCCGGCCAGGTCCCTCGCCTCCTTCATTACTTCGTCGTGGGGGACGACCTTTTCGACAAGGCCTATTCTGAGGGCTTCGTTGGCGTCCACCATTTCTCCCGTAAATACCAGCTCCTTGGTTTTCCCGAGGCCGAGCACCCTAGTTACGCGCTGTGTGCCGCCCCATCCCGGGAATATGCCGAGCTTTACCTCGGGGAATCCGAGCCGGGCCTTTTCGGAAGCTATCCTTATATCGCATGCGAGGGCGAGCTCGCAGCCTCCGCCGAGGGCGTAGCCGTTAATGGCGGCGATCGATGGGCAGGAGCTGTTTTCGATGAGCTCGTATACTTTGTGTGCTATATCGACGTACTCCTGGAAGTCCCTTTCCTTCATTTCATTCATCTGTGCAATGTCCGCGCCGGCCACGAAGGCCTTTTCCCCGGCACCCGTGACGATGAGCGCTTTCAATTCTTCACCGGGAAGTATATCTTCGAGGAATACCTTAAGCTCGCTGAGCGTATCCCAGTTAAGGGCGTTCAGAACGTTCGGCCTGTTAACCGTCAGGATACCGATATTGTTAGGCTCCTTTTGAAATTGTATGTATTTGAATCCCATAAGACTCCTCCTCAATATGGTTTGGCAGAACTCTGTCTAAAGTGATATTAATACAGGGTAAAGGGGGCTTGTCAATGCTTTTCTTCGCAGAAGCGAAGAAAATACGGGTAAAAATAGCCCGTATTTTGTGCTGCGAAGAAGTGCATAAAACAAGGAAAAAGATGTATAAAAAACCGTAGATTATCAAAAAATGCGGTGAAAGCGTTGGTAACTGCACAGGATGAGTGGGATGTTAGGACGCAGGCAATACTAATTTTATAATAATGCTGTGTTTCAGGCGCATTCTGGACACTTACCTTATTATATATACAACTGAAATGTAGCGCTCCGCGCAGAATATTCTCCTTATGCACATGGCAGCAATAAGATTGTTTGGCCCGTAGAGGCTTCATCAGGTAGAGTTTCTCAATCAGGGGGCTGCCAAATAAAACTATCCCCACCGCCAAAGGAGGCACGAATGTTCAGGAAAAATTTGGGACAATTTACCGCATTTGCAATATTCACAGTCATGATGCTCGGCCTTATGACCGCACACGCGAATGCAGACGAGCAGAGCACAGATCAAAAGAAAAGCGAGGGAAAAGTTATGAAGACCGATTCAGGACTCGAGTACATAATAATAGAAGAGGGACAGGGAGAGAAGCCGAAGGCCGGACAGAAGGTCAAGGTCCATTATACCGGGAAGCTCGAGGACGGCAGCGTTTTCGACAGCTCGGTGAAGAGGGGCGAGCCGATAGAGTTCACGCTCGGCGTAGGACAGGTGATCAAGGGATGGGACGAGGGCATCGCGGATATGAAGGAAGGCGGAAAGCGCCAGCTTATTATCCCGCCGTCCCTCGGATACGGAGAGAGAGGATACCCGCCGGTTATTCCACCGAACTCGACGCTGATATTCGACGTCGAGCTGGTAGATATAGTAGACTGACGGGCCCGAGAAGATGGCATAACACAGGGCGTTCGGGCTTGAGCGAAGCCCGGGAGACGCGGTGAATTACCTTGCGCACATGTATCTGGCCGGGGATTCCGAGGAGTCGATCGTCGGCAACATGCTCGGGGATTTCGTCAAGGGGAGCATAGGGGACGAATTCCCGCCCGGCGTGGCAGAGGGCATCAGAACCCACAGAAAGGTGGACGCTTTTACCGATTCACACGAAATGGTCGTTCGCTCGAAGAGGCTCGTGAGCCAGGAGCGAAGAAGGTTCTCGGGGATCATCGTGGACCTTGCGTTCGACCATATACTCGCCGTAAACTGGGGCGATTATTCGGCCCTTCCGCTCGAAGACTTCGTAGAGAAGACCTACGGCGTATTGGCCGCGAACACGGGCCTTATGCCGCCGAGAGCGAGGAAAATGCTGGAAGTGATGATCGAGGAAGATTGGCTCGGATCGTACAGGGAACTCGAAGGAATCGGACGCGCGCTCGACAGGATAGCCATCAGGCTTGAGAGGAAATTCGGGAGGGGAAGCGGCCTCGCTGGCGCGGCTGAAGAGGCGGAGCGGAATTACGGGGCGTTGGAAGAGAATTTCAGGGCGTTCTTCCCGGAGCTGATCTCGTTTGTCGGGAGTTACCGGAAAGGCAATAAAGAGTGAGGTTTGTAAGCATGCAGAAAATCGTTCCGTTTTTGTGGTTTGACAGTGAGGCCGAGGAGGCAGCCGGCTTTTATACTTCTATTTTCGGGGCTTCGAGCATAGACAAGGTATCCCATTACGGGAAAGAAGGGGCAAATATTTCCGGAAGGCCCGAGGGTTCCGTTATGACCGTCGAGTTCGAGCTCGAGGGGGAGGAGTTCATTGCGCTGAACGGCGGGCCGTATTTCAAATTCTCTCCCGCCGTATCGTTTTTCGTCAGCTGCGGAACCGAGGACGAGGCGGACAGGTTATTCGACAAGCTGTCCGAGGGCGGAACGGTGCTTATGGAGCTCGGAGAGTATCCTTTCAGCAAGAAGTTCGGCTGGCTGGAGGATAAATACGGGGTATCGTGGCAGATAAATCTCGGAAGCCGGCGGCAGAAAATCTCCCCATTCTTAATGTACTTCGGGGAGCAGTACGGAAAGGCAGAAGAGGCCATAGATTTCTACGTTTCGCTCGTAGGGAATTCGTCCGTCACAGCCATGAGCCGCTACGGCGCAGGAGAGGAAGGCCGGGAAGGGACGGTCATGCAGGCTACGTTCTCGCTCGGCGGCGTGGAATTCATGGCCTTTGACAGCTGGATCGACCACCCATTTACATTCACGCCCGCGATATCGTTCGTCGTTAACTGCGAGACACAGGATGAGATAGACAGGCTCTGGGACGGGCTTTCGGAAGGCGGCGTGAAGCAGCAGTGCGGATGGCTCCAGGACAGGTACGGGACATCGTGGCAGATAACGCCAGCTGCGCTGTGTGAAATGATGCGGGACCCTTCAAAAGCCGAGAAGGTCATGGAAGCCCTTCTCAAAATGAAAAAGCTCGATATCGCCGAGCTCTGGCGGGCACACGACCGATAAGAAACCCCGGGATGCTATTTCCCTCATTTCGCCCCCTGCCCCATACCGCGGATTGAAAGATTCGGGTTCTTATTATAATCTTATTAAGCACTTAAATCGCATAAGTTAAACCAAACCGACTTTGAAAAGGCAAAGATTCGAGCAGCTCGTAGAAGAGGCCTACGACAGGATTCCCGAGGAGTTCCGGAAGAAGATAGATAACGTTGTTATCAAGGTGGAGGACTATCCTACGCGGGAGGATCTCGAGAAGCTTGAGATTAGGGGCGAAGGGCTCCTGCTCGGCCTTTACCGGGGGACGCCGCTTCACTTGAGGAGCGTATGGGAAGGAATAAGGCTCCCCGACGAGATCGTACTCTATCAGAAGGACATCGAGAAGATATGCCGGACGGACGAGGAGATAGCGGACAGGGTGGAAGAGGTGCTCCAGCATGAGATCGCGCACTACTTCGGACTTAACGACGACGAAATCTATGCGCTCATGGGAAGGGACTGACAAGCAGCCGCTCGCGCGCATACGGGAAACGACATGACAGAACAGAACGGAAATGATGTACGCTCGGCGATATTACTAATACACTGCCCCGACAGAAAGGGGCTCGTATCGGCGATTACCGAGTTCATATTCAAGAACGACGGGAACATTATTTATCTCGACCAGCACGTGGACACGCAGGAGAAGGTGTTCTTCATGCGCGTCGAGTGGGACCTCACGAATTTCAGCATCCCGGCGGAGAAGATCGGGGAGTATTTTCAGACCCTGATCGCGGAGAGGTTCGGCATGAAGTGGAGCCTTTATTTTTCGGACTACGTGCCGAAGATGGCCATATTCGTATCGAAGATGCCGCACTGCCTCCACGATATACTGTCGCGGTGTCAGTCGGACCAATGGAACGTTGAGGTGCCGCTCATTATCAGTAACCACGAGGACCTGGAGCCCGTGGCGCGCGCGTTCGGGATTAATTTTCATGTGACGCCGAATGTGAAGGACAATAAGACGGCGGCCGAGAAGAAGCAGATAGAGCTCTTGAAGGAATACGACATAGACTTCGTCGTCCTGGCAAGATACATGCAGATACTGAGCGGGGATTTCGTGTCGCTCTACCCGCACAAAATTATAAACATCCACCACTCGTTCCTGCCGGCATTTCCCGGGGCGAGGCCTTATCATTCGGCGTACGAGAGGGGCGTCAAGATCATAGGCGCGACGAGCCATTACGTGACAGCCGAGCTCGACGCTGGGCCGATAATAGAGCAGAACGTCGTACGCATCACGCACAAGGACAGCGTAGAGGACCTTATAAGGAAGGGACGGGACCTGGAGAAGGTGGTGCTGTCGCAGGCCGTGTGGTATCACCTTAAGAGAAAGATACTCGTTTATGGAAATCGGACGCTGATTTTTGATTGATAAGATCGCCGTGCTCTGTTTCTCTCCATCTACAATCTTTTCCGAAGGGGAAAGAACAGACAAAAGATAGATTTCTCACATTCGTTCGAAATGACAGAAAAAGATTAGATACTGAATCAAGTTTCCGTCTTCGCTGAAAGCTACGTCGGACAGGCAGGATGACGGACGGGTAGTGTCGCGGCGGAGCCCCGACACCGGATTCCCGCACGCGTGGCGTGCTATTTATATTCCGTTATTTCGAGGAGGATGCCGTCGGGGTCGTGGAAGTAGCAGAGCATCTTGTGGCCGGCGTCGTGGGTGACGACGGTTTCGGGGACTATGACGGGATCGCCGAGGAGCTTTACCCCGGCGTCCCGCAGTCTCTTTGCCGAGGCGTGAATGTCGTCGACCCTGAAGGCGATGTGCCGGATGCCGACCGTGTTGGCGAGTGAGTTAGCGGGGATGGATTCGTCCTCTGGGGTTTTATAGCAGAGGAGCTCTATTCGGGGCTCGCCCGCGGGAGCGATGATAAAGGCAACGTCCGCAACGACTCTTTTTAAGCCTACTATTTTTTCGATCCATTCACCTTCGAGATGAGCGCGCTTCGATTCGCGAAACCCGAGAAGCTCCGTGTAGAACCTGACAGACCTTTCGAGGTCGGAGACTACGAAATTGATGTGATCGATCGCACTTATCATGAGGACGAATCAGCAGCACGGCTGCAATATCAATGCCCTTCGAATTTGATTTTTTTGTCCTTGAGCGCGCGTATGGCTTTCTGGAGTCCCGAGAGCGTGAGCGGGAACATGCGGTCGTTCATGAACTGCTTGACCATGCCTATGGACTCGGTGTATTTCCACTGCGGGACGGGGACGGGGTTAAGCCAGACTATGTCGGGGTAGCGGCTTTTCAGGCGGTCGAGCCAGACGAAGCCAGCCTCGTCGTTGTTGTGCTCGACGCTGCCGTTCTGGTAGAGGAGCTCGTAGGGGGACATGGAGGCGTCGCCCACGATGATGACCTTGTAATCGCTGTTGTACTTATTGAAGACCTCGAAGGTCGGTATGGCCTCCTGCCATCTTCTCTTGTTGTTCTTCCAGACGAATTCGTAGAGGCAGTTGTGGAAGTAGTAATGTTCGAGATGTTTGAACTCGTATTTCGCGGCGGAGAAGAGACGCGAGCATAGCTCGATGTGGTCGTCCATGGAGCCGCCGATGTCGAGGAATAATAAAACTTTGACGTTGTTCTTCTTGGCCGGGACCATTTCGATCTCAAGGTATCCGGCGTTGCGCGAGGTTTTGTCTATCGTCTTGTCGAGGTCGAGCTCTTCGGACGTGCCCTCACGGGTGAGTATGCGGAGGCGGCGGAGCGCCATCTTCATGTTCCTTGTTTGGAGCTCGACTCCGTCGTCGAGGTCCTTAAACTCGCGCTTGTCCCACACCTTGACCGCCCTTCTGTGGCGGCTCTCGTCCTGCCCTATGCGGA
>JBFWTW010000029.1:0-20260 GCA_050247635.1 Candidatus Dadabacteria bacterium
CGTAGGGCTCCTTCCCCCGAAGGATTCCTACTCGGACGACACCATCGTCGCATCGCTCGTTTCCCTCACGACCGCGCAGCACTCGAAGCTCATAATGAAGGTCAGCTACAACATCGGCGCCGACACGAGCCTCCTTCTCTGGGGGCTCACGCAGGGCGTCGAGGACATGAACGCCTCGCTCGCGGCCGAAAGGGTTAACCTCACGCAGAATTACGGCATACCGGGCAACGAATTCGAATTCTTCGACGGCTCGGGCGGCGGCGACGCGTTCGCCACGAACCCGGCTGTGACAAGGTGGCTCCACATCATGTCCCAGCAGCCGAACTTCCCGAGCTACTTCGACATGTTCCCGATCCTCGCGGTAGACGGCTCCCTCGGGTTCGTCACCGACTTCCAGTCCGATCCGACCCTCGCGGGCGCCACCGGGCAGGTGCACGCCAAGACGGGCACCTACGCCGCGGGCAGCGAAACGGGCCTCGTCGTCAAGGGCCAGGCCTTCGGCGGGTACATCAACGCCCAGAGCGGAAGGAAGCTGATCTATGAGCTCGTCGTGAACGAAGTGCCGATATCGGAATTCGACCAGCTGCTGGACATATTCCAGGACGAGGGCACGATATCCGCGATCCTCTGGCGCGACTTCTAATCCTGGCACATTGATCGAAATCACAGCCCCATTTTCTCCCCTCTCCCTTGAGGGGAGAGGGATAGGGTGAGGGTGTGCCTTGATTTATTATTGCCATTGCGAGGCTCCAGGGGAGCCTCGGCAAATATGAAAAACGAAATTTCTCGCTCGATGGAGGGTATCTTGAAATACAGGAAGGCTTTACTCACGGTATTTCTGGTCATAACGGCCGTCTTCGGCCTCGAGGGAGGCTGCTCGTCGGGCGGGGGCTCGAACGTCCCTGCCGACATCCGTGCGATATTCGACAAGCCTTTTTACTCGGACTCTGTCTGGGGGCTCCGGGTCGTGGACCTCGACACAGGCGAGGTGCTAATCAACCACAATCCCGACTACAATTTCATCATCGGCTCGGTCAGGAAGATATTCTCCACAGGCGAGCTTATGAACGAAATAGGCGCCGATCACGTCTTCATAACCCCTGTATATAAGCAAGGTGAAGTCGACGGCTCGGGGGTCCTCGACGGCGACCTGATCCTCGTCGCGTCGGGCGACATCTCAATGGGCGGCAGGACAGAGGCGAACGGGCAGTTCGCGATTACAGACTTCGACCACAACGAGGCAAAAGCGTTCGGCAACGCCGAGCTCACGAAGCCCGACCCGCTCAAGGGCTATAAGGCCATAGCGGAGCAGATAGCGGCCTCGGGCATAACCCAGGTGAACGACGTCGTCATAGACGACAGGCTCTGGGAGCCCTACCCGTTCAGGGGAGAATTCGACATGAGAGCGATATTTATAAATGACGACTGCGTCGATCTCATGATGAGTCCCGGTTCAGAGGGTACGCCCGCCATTGTCGATTGGCGTCCCAAATCAGCGGCGCTCGGGGTCGTAAACGATCTAGTCACGTCGGGCCCCGGCACGGAGCTCATTCTCCCGATCGAGCCTGAGTTCCCCGATTGTATCGGCGAGCCCGGCTGCGTGTCCGGCGTAGGCGGACAGCTTCCGGTGGACTTCGTCCCCCCGTTCACCAACGAGTTCCCGCTCGTCCAGACGATCAGGATAACCGAGCCTCAGAACTACGCGCGTACGGTGCTCATCGAGCTTCTCGAGGAGGCGAACGTCACTGTACTTGCCGATACCGTAGCCGAGAACCCCGTGGCGAAGCTCCCGCCCGGGAACTCTTATTCCGAGGACGACCTCGTGACGTCGTTCACCTCTTTCCCTTACGCGGACTACGCGAAGCTCATAAACAAGGTGAGTTATAACCTGGGGGCGAATGCAAGCCTCCTCCTCTGGGGCAACACGCAGGGGGTCGACAACATGGACGATGCGCTCGCCGCCGAGAGGGAGATGCTGACGAGCGTATACGGCTTCCCCGGCGACGATTTCCACTTTATCAACGGCGACGGCGGCGGCGAGACCACGGCGAAGAACGAGGTTGTGACGAAATGGCTCGAGATAATGACGGAGCAGCCGGCGTTCGGGGCTTTCTTCGACTCTCTCCCGATTCTCGCCGTTGACGGCTCCATGGTGTTCGTTGACGGTTTCCTGTCCGACCCGACACTCGCCGGGGCTAAAGGACAGGTGCACGCGAAGACCGGCACGTTCGTCGCCGGAGACGAGACGGGTTTCATCGTAAGGGGCGAGGCGTTCGCGGGCTATATCGACACAAAGAGCGGGAGACGCCTCGTTTACCAGATCGTCGTCAATAATGTCAGGTTAAATTCGTTTCTCGACATTCTCGAGGTAATCCAGGACGAGGGCACGATATCCGCGATCCTCTGGCGCGACTATTAGTGCACCACGTGCACAGGATATCGAAGTATCGACGTGACGCTATTATCACCTGCCGCGCTTCGGGTTCCTATAGGCTCCTTGCGTGCTAAGTTACGTAGGGAAAATGCTCCGGGCCACACGCTTTCCTAAAATCCCCCCTCCCCTCCGGGGGGAGAGGGATTAAGGGTGAGGGGGATAAATTAATTTCTCATCTCGAACAACGATTTCGAGCGAGGAATCGGACGCCGTTGTTTCTCGTATGAATGTTTAGCCAGTACAGATCTAGACCTCCTAATCGGGAATCCATTTCCGCAAGTAATCCTCAAGTTTTTGTAATTGCCGGGTACAGGTCTGGAGCGAATCAGGTATTTCGGGAAAGAATCACTCTTCTGCGGGAGGCATAGGGTCCGGCTCCTGCCAGTTGACGAGCTCGACGATGTTGCCCTCGGGGTCGGTCAGGTAAACGAACGTGACCTCGCCCACGCCCTCTATCCTCCGCGACGTTATCTCGCCGAGCTTGCCGCCGCCGTGCGTCAGCACCAGCTCGCGCCTCCGCTTGAGCTCGTCCACGGTCTCCGTCTCGAAGGCTATATGCCTGAGCCCCTTGCTGTTTGCGGGCGCGTGGGGCGAGCTGTCGGACGACACCTCGTACTCGATAATTTCGAGTATCGGGGGCTCCTCGCCGTCGTCGCCGGGGAATTTCAGATGCACGCGCTTGAACGCCGCGCCGGGCACGCCCGTCCCCTTTTCGAGCCACTCGCCGGAAAAGCTCTTCTCCGGAAGCGCAGGGGCGCAGTCGAAAACATTGCCGTAAAACTCGGCGAGCTTCGCCAGGTCGCGGGCCGTTATGCTTGCGTGGGCAAATCGAATGCTCATATCAGGGAGCTTAAGCATATATCAACCGCCGATTTCCGCAAGCACGCCACGCGTGCCGGATTACGATAGTAGCGGAGTATTGCCATTACCACCTTCCGCGCTTCTGATACTTCGAGTCTCCGTATGCGCTATGATCGAAAAACACACTACGTGTGCCACGTGCGCTGGATTACGATAGTAGCGGAGTATCGCCATCACCACCTGACGCGCTTACGGTGCTTAGAGTATGCGTATGTACGACGATCGAAAAACACACATACGTGTGCACGCGTGCAGGAAATCGAAGCAGCAGCGCTATCGCCATTACCACCTTCCGCGCTTACGGTGCCTATAACCTCCGGACGCGCTACGTCGAGAAACACACTACGTGTGTTCATATGATATTCACAATCGTTAGGTATCCTATCTTTCATGATAGAAACGAAAAGACTAACACTGATACCGGGCGGTCCGGTAGGCGGCCCCCGGAAGGGTCGGAACGCAGTAACGCTTTACTGTGTGTTATTCCTAGACAGGTACTCCAACAGGGAGCTCGTCTCCGTGTACAGCGACTGGTCGAACGCCGAGGCGTTCCGCAACAGCTCTCCGAGGAAGCTCTATATAGAGCCCGAAGAGGTACGCGGAATGGACGACGACAACACCCTGTGGTGCTCCAACGAATGGGGGCCGGGAGGAGTACTCTCCTTCATCAAGCTGCACAGGACATACGACGAGGCGATGTACGCATCCGACGGGCGCGGGAAACCGACGCTGGTAAGGGTGTCCGACCTCGGCATGATCTACGACAGCTGATCCCTTGAATAGCAGTGCGGCGGAGATTCATCTCTCCTGCCGCCCGGCACAGTGTTCGAGATACGAAAGCCTATCGAGCCGCCCCCGCGCGGAAACTGTAGAGCTGCGTCCCCGCCATATCGACGCGAGGCGTTTATTCCTTTGCCTGTAATCTTTCATCCATCCTTAGAAAAAGACCTGTCGCGGCGAAGCCATGCGAAGCCGGAGGGCAATTCCGAGCGTGTGAGCATTCGGACTCTATAAGCCGTCCCGCCCTCTGAATCCCCTCCCCCTCCCAGGGGGAGGGTCAGGGTGGGGGTCACATTAAAAGTCTGTCATTCCTGCAACGATTTCGAGCGAGCTAGGAATTGGACGCCCTTGTTTAAATCCTGGACGCTGATCTGGTACAGCGCATATCCTTCGACAGAGGTAAATAGGGGGGATTTTGTATTTAGTCTGTCATTCCTGCGTAGGCAGGAATCCATTCAGTTAAAAAACAAAGTAGTACTTTGAGCAATTCCCATCTCCGCTGGCATTGCCGCCCGCTGGAGAAATTCACGCCGCTCTTGTAAAATATTGCCGAATTTATGCCTACACCTAAAAGGGGAATATTCTCATTCGCGTCTTCGCTGCTCGGCGGCCGTAAGGCCGGGGGCGAAGCCCCATCCGCAAGCAGCCTTAACCTGAAGGCGGGCGAGCACTTCGCCGCCGGCGGCTATGCGAACGCCCTGGCCGCCTACGACGCGGCCCTTGCCGCCGACCCGGAATACTACCCCGCATGGATGGGAAAGGCCGAAGCCCTCACGGCCCTCGGGCAACGCGCCGGGGCCGCCGGGGCATACGCCGAAGCCGCCCGGCTCTCCCCCGAATCGCCGGACGCATGGGCCCGCATGGGCGACGCGCTCTACGATATAGGAGAGGACGAAGAGGCCGTCAAGGCATTCGACAAGGCCCTCGCGGCCGACCCGCGGCACCATCACTCCTGGACGAGAAAGGGCGACTCCTTCATGCGCCGCGCCGATTACTACAATGCGCTCGAGGCCTATAGCCGCGCGGTGACCCTCGTCCCCGAAAACCACTTCGGCTGGTACAGGCTCGGATCCGCCCACTACGGGCTCGGCAAGTTCCGGGACGCCGCCGATTCATTCTCCTACGCGGCGGGGCTCTCGCCCGCCTACCGCGACGCGATCTACATGTACGCCCAGTCGCTCGCCGGAATGGGCAGGCTCGAAAAAGCCGTCGAGGAATACGACAAGGTGGTGGGCATCGACCCTTCTTACGTGGACGCGATGGTCGGGAAAGGCGTTGCGCTGTCCCTTCTCGGGCGGCACGACGACGCGTTCTCGTCCTTCGACAGGGCGATAAAGCTCCGCCCGGATTACTACCTCGCGTGGATAGCCAAGGGCGACGCTCTCTGCAAGATCGGCAAGCTCCGCGACGCCGCAAGCGCCTTCGACCTCGCGCTCAAGTTAAAGCCCGACGAGCGCCGGGCCGCGATGAAAAAAGGCGACGCCCTTAACGAGCTCGGGAAGTTCGCTGCGGCGGTCGAGGCGTACGGCACCGCCATAGCCCTCGGCGGCGAAGACCCCCACGCACTCACGAGGCAGGCCGACGCGCTCTCCGGCCTCGGGATGCATGGGAAGGCTGTCGAGCTCTACAGGCGGGCTATCGAGATGCGTCCCGATTTCTTCGGCGCGTGGAGGGGCGAGGGCCTCGCGCTCCTTGCAATGAATAAGCCTTCCGAGGCCGTCGAAGCGCTCGACCGTGCGGCCAAGCTCAAGCCGGACGACCCGCTCACGTGGACGGGCATCGGCGACGCGCTCTCACTGCTCGGGAAGCTCGAAGACGCCGTCGGCTCGTATATGCGTGCGGCGGCGGTAAAGGCCGAGCACGCGCCCGCTTGGCTCGGGCTCGGCGAGGCGTTCCTCCGCGCGCGAAAATTCGACGAGGCAGTCTACGCCTTCGACAGGGCGGCTTCCATAGACGGCGCGCTCGCACGGGCGTGGAGCGGAAAGGCGGAGGCGCTCATAAAATCCGGGGATGACGAAGGCGCCGCCGGGGCGTTCGCCAGGGCCGTGGAACTCGCCCCCGGCGACTTCGACACGAGCCTCGGGCTCGCCGGGGCGCTTTACGGCGCAGGCAGATATACCGAGGCGGCGGACGCATACGACGCCGCGATAAAGCTCTCGCCCGCGAGCCCCGCCGCGTGGTACGGCCTGGGCGCGGCGCGGCTTGCAACGCACAACTACGCCCCCGCGCTCGAATCCTTCGAGAGGGCGCTCTCTTTCGACCCCGGCGACGCCGCTGCCCATAACGCAAAGGGAGCGGCGCTGCTCCAGCTGGGAAGATATGAAGAAGCGCTTGCGGCGTTCGGCGAGGCTATTGCGATCAACCCGGAAAACGCTGCCGCCTGGTGCAACAAGGCCGCAGCGCTTGCGAGCCTCCGCCGCTACGACGACGCCATCGACGCATGCGCCGAGGCCGTAACCCTCGAAGGCTGGTGGAGCGCCCCGCGCATCCGCCTCGCGGGGATATATCTTACGCTCGGCGATACCGAAAACGCGTACTCCATCCTGCGAGCCGCCGTGGACAAAATCAGCGGGAACGCCGAGCTCCTTTCAGCGCGCGGAAATATAGAGCTGGAGCGCCAGGATTACAGCGCAGCGGCCGAGTCGTTCAGGGAAGCGGCGGCGCACGACCCCGGCGACCCCGGGCATCTCCTCTGGCAGGCGTACGCGCGGTTCCTCGCTTTCGAAAGGCCCGGCGCGGAAGACGCCGCCTTCAGGCAGAACCTCCTTTCCGTCGTCGCGCTCCTTGAGAAGGCGCAGAATCTCGTGGATGAAAAAGAACCTGAAGCCGAGGCCCCCGCCCTCCCGTGGATGATGAACGGGCACCAAACGCCCGGCCGCGGGACGCTCTCCCTCCGCGCGAAGATACTCCACTTCACGGCCTACTGCTACTACAGGCTGAAATATTACGGCAACGCCCTTAACGCCCTCGCCGAATGCTCGAAGGAAGACCCGTCCGGCGAAACGGGCGCGCGAAAGACCATCGCCGAGATATGGAAGAATAAGCTCAAGCCGCCGTTCTGGAGGTGGTGGCTGTCCGATCCTGTAAACCCGTGGCCGAAGCGGATCGCATTCGGCGCGCTCGTCCTCTCGCTCATGACGCTTCTCTTCATACATCCGCTCATCTGGCGGCTCATCGCGCCCTACGAAATCAACTGGACCCTCTACGCGACGCTCACCTTCGTCGTCATCGCGCTCATCCTCCTGCCGCTTTTCGAAAGGACCCGCGACTCCGAGTTCGAGTTCAGCATGAAGCCCGACTATACGCTAAGCCCCGTGATCTCCACCGTCAGCATCGAGGATCACATGAGGGAAAAGCGCCGGCGCGACCGCCTGGCGTCCGCCGAAAAGCAGCGCGTGAAAGCCCCCTCCCCGCCAAAGACGCGCTGAAACCTCCGCGACCCCACCCATCTGTCATTGCGAGCGAAGCGAAGCAATCTCTCTTTTCACCCCCCTTAGAAAAAGGAGGGTCTGGGGGGATTTAGTAGTTATGGTTGTCGTCATTCTGAACTACGATTTCGAGCACGCGAGGAATCGGACGCCCTCACTTATTCCCTCGACGTTCTTCCAGTACCACGCCTCCCTCCCGGAAAATCCCCCATTTTGCCACAGCACCCCTCCGTGGTAAACTTTTGCCAACGTAATCACTGTGCTGGCACGCGCGCCGGCGCATGGCGGCATGGATGATACTGTCCCACAAATACAAATTCATCTTCATCAAGACCAGGAAGACCGCAGGCTCCAGCATTCAGATTTACCTCTCCCATCTCTCTGGCGAGGACGATATCGTCTCCCCCATCGACAAGCCCGAGCAGGAATATCATCCCCGCAATTTCAGGGGCCTTTTCAACCCCCTCCCCGAGCTGGCCGACAAGACCACGGCGCGCCAATACATGCGCACCCTCTGGCGTTTCGCCACGCTCAAGAAATTCCATTCGCACATTAAGGCCCGTGATGTCAGGGACAGGATCCCCCGCGATATTTGGGACAGCTACTACAAGTTCACCGTCGATCGGAACCCGTGGGACAAGGTGCTCTCGCACTACCACTTCGTCCGGCAGAGGTACGCCCGGTACGACAACAACATAACCTTCGACGAGTATTTGAAGGTCGCGGAGCTGCCGTATAACTATACGAAGTACACGGACCGCGACGGGAAGCTCATGGTGGACCGCGTCATACGCTACGAGAGGCTGAACGAAGAGCTTGGCGAAGTGTTCGGAATGCTCGGCGTGCCTTTCTCTGGTACGCTCGGCGCTACCGAAAAGTCGCATTACCGCACCGACAGGCGTCCCTACCGCGAGGTATACACCCCGGGCTGGAAGGACGCGGTCGAAACCCTCTTCCGCCCCGAGATCGACCTCCTCGACTACGACTTCTAGGCACGCCACGCGTGCAGGAATTCGAAGTGGCAGGGCATCGATGTTACCAACAGCTACACTTCTGGCAGATTAGCAACTTCATAATCAGTATAATCCGTCATCCTGAACTTGATTCAGGATCTCGTATTATCTTTTGTCTTTGCTTTATATCCCCCTTAGGAAAAGGGGGAAACATAGGGGGATTTAGTCTTTATAGTCTGTCATTCCTGCGAAGGCAGGAATCCATTCAGTTAGTCCTTCTATATTTATTCTTTGTCTTTGCTTTTAAAGGCTGGATTCCCGATACAAGCACTCGGGAATGACAAATGTAGGGATAATTCCCTTTGGAGAATTACCAGAAGAGATCCTGAATAATCGGCCAGGTACATCCAATTCCTCACTCGCTCGAAATTGTTGGGAATGACATGCCGGGCGGTTCAACCGCTCAAACCAAACCAATCCCTCAATCCCCCACCGACTCCATCCCCGGCGACGGCGGCTCTATGCAGCAATAAAAAGCCCCGTTAATCGTGTAGCAGCTCTGGTCCGAATCCGGGCAGGCCTTCGCCGGGCTGCAGTCCGCGGGGACGCATATGTCGGATATGGTGGGATCGGACGGTGCAAGCGGAATCTCCTCGACGTCGTCGCCGCCACCGTTGCCGTTTCCGCCGTCATCGGCAAGCGCGGACGAGAGCGGAAAGGCAAATAGAAACAGAAACAAAGCGATCAGAAAACACTTCGATAGTTTTTCGAATAACGCGATCATGAAAGCCTCCCCGGCATAGCCGAATGATGATTAATTTTACATCGGCCGGAGAGAGACTTCCAAGCCTTTCTCCCCTCTCCCTCTACGAGTGAGGGGAACCGTCTCGCAACCTGAGATCAAGCCACATCCCCCTCATCTTATCTCCCCTCCCCCTTGGGAAGGGGGAGGGTCAGGGTGGGGGTTGAACCGCCGAAGGTGATTTATCGAATCTTACGCGCTTCGATTAATTAAAGCATCGACTATGCTACGTCGATTTCCAGCACGCGTGGCGTGCTCAGGCCGATGCCTTCCTTCTCCTGATCGAGTAGAACGCGCCTATCAGCGCGAACCCCGCCGCAGCCGCCATCATCCCCCACTCAGAGAGCGTCGGAATGCTCGCGCTGGTGACATTATATACCGTGCAGACCGTCGGAGACCCTGGGTCGAAACAGTCCTGGAACCATCCGGTGGACAGCGAGATAATCTCGATTCCGCCCCCCGGCTCGCATTCGATCCTGTCGAAATGCCATCCGGTAGGTGGAAACTCTACAACATATCCGGGGCCGAAAGTTGCGAAGCCCGTCTCCGTAACGCCCGCAAAGAGCGTGTATTCGAACGGCCCACCCGTATCGAAGCCCTCGAAACGAAACGGCGCGTCGCCCGCCCCCGGCGCATCCACCGTAATGGTAATCTCGCAGTCGGACGGCTGGGCCCTGCCCGTATCAGCCGTGGAGAAAAACGCCGCCATTGCAAAAAACGTAACGAGTACGGCCAAATACGAATTAAGCATTCTGTCCATCGAATCCTCCGTAAAAGCGGTTGTTTTCAGGCACTATAAGGAGTTTTATAGCCGTTCTCATCCGCCGTCAACTGCCCCCAGGCACACCGTGCGAGCAGCTCGCAGGAAGAATACGTAGCATGGTTTAGGCCTCATAACACCATTCCCCCCTTAGAAAAGGGTGTCAGGGGGATTTAGCTTTTAGTCTGTCATTCCTGCGCAGGCAGGAATCCATTCAGTTAACCCTTTTCCGCCAGCAATCCATCAAGGATTTTGTCATTGCGAGGGAGCGTCTTACGCGACTGCGGCAATCTTTTTTAATCCGTCATCCTGAACTACGATTTCGAGCAAGCGAGAAATCGAGTGCCACTGGCCGACTCTTCAAAAGTTCATTTAGTACCCCTCCAGAGTACAACAAACTAAAAATTCAGGATCTCATCTTTTGCCTTTATCCCCCCTTGGAAAAAGGGGGGGTAGGGGGGATTTAAAATAAAAATGCACTTATGCGTACAAAGTTACATGCAGCACCTATTAGATTTCCCGCAATCATGACCTGCGTAGTGTGCCTTTCCAATATTGCGCCTCACCCGCTATCTTCTCCCTTCGCACCGCAGGCGAAACCGCTCGGCCTCTGCCACGCCGATTGTCAGCACACACAGTGTGCGTGCGTTATTATATGGCACGTTGTGATTACTAAGTAAGCACCCCGCGCCCTCCCGGAATTCCATTGTGCAACTGCTAACAACGAAAACCCCGCTAATCCTTGGGTTTTCTTAAAAATAGACCAAATGGCACGAATTTTGCTCTATTTATCAGGCAAGTAGTTGCCATCGCGGACATGCAAAGAATTAAACGCAAACGCGAAAAGGTTACCAAAGAAAAGGCGGGTAGCCGGGCGGGATACGGGGTCGTTTGAAAAATCTCTTTTCAAAGGAGGAGAGTATGAGAAACGACAGCATATCAGCATCCATCAAGGCGGCGTTCAATCTGGGCGTCTGGATCAGGAAAAACGCCCCGGCCGACAACATATTCGAGGCCGGAATGTGCCTCCGCGAGACGATCTTCTACAACATCGACAAGCCCCAGGGGGGCCAGGCAAAGGAAGTCGTCAACGCTAACGTCGACTACCTTCTCCAGGTCGCTCTTCTCGGCTACCTGATGTCCGGCATCTGCACCTACGACGAAGCGGTAAAAGACAAGATCCCCGAGCTCATCGAGTCCAAGCTCGTCAGCGAAACATACATAGACGACTACTCGACGTTCAAGGGCGAAGTATCGGAAACGAAAGAATGGAAGCCGGCCGGTCCGGTAAAGACAGCGGGCATAAATTGAAAAGTAAGATGACTCATTTCTTCGATACCTCCTTATGTGTAGCGGACGGCGGGAATAATAGAGGAGATTCCCGCCACCCGCTTACTCGAAATAAATGCTTTGGAGCGAAATGGGTGCTTAACGAAAGTCTCCAACACCTTTAGCCTAGTCCCGGGCCATCCCCCCTGTCTCTTATGGCCCGGGACGTTCTTTTTTTAGTGCCGGTTGCGGCTGAATGCGCCCCCTCCGGCGGATGGAAGGCGGTTCGAATTAATATGAAGTGCTCGGGATGATATAATATGCGTATGGTCACGTATTATAAGAACTACGATACTGGCGGTTTCTTCGATGAATACTTCACAGAAGAAGGCGATCCCAGGCCCGGCGCTTCGCTTCTCTTAAAGCGGATAGAGGACCTTCCCAGAGGCGAGCTCCTCCGCCGCCAAAAGGCGACGGAGGCTCGGCTCTTCCAGATGGGAGTAACGTTCACAGTCTACGGCGAGGACGAGGGCACGGAGCGGATATTCCCCTTCGACATCATCCCCCGCGTCATCGAGCCCAACGAATGGGACGTCATCGAGCGCGGGCTGAAACAGCGTATTTACGCCCTGAATCTGTTCATCGACGACGTCTATAACGACCGCAAGATACTGAAAGACGGCGTAGTCCCCGAAGACTTGCTTATGTCGAGCAAGGTCTACCGCCCGCAGTGCGTCGGGTTCCACCCGCCGCGCGGGATATGGAGCCACATAACCGGGACTGACCTCGTCCGGAACGGCGACGGCGAATATTATGTGCTCGAAGACAACCTCCGCTCGCCGTCTGGCGTCTCGTACGTCCTCGAAAACAGAGAGGTGCTGAAACGCACCTTCCCCAAGCTCTTCGAAGACTTGAAAATACGCCCCGTGGACAATTATCCGAACAGGCTCCGCGACACCCTCGGCTACGTCGCCCCCAACGGCGTCCACTCGCCGAACGTCGTCCTCTTGACCCCCGGCATATACAACTCGGCCTATTTCGAGCATTCGTACCTCGCCCAGCAGATGGGCATCGAGCTCGTCGAGGGCTCGGACCTCGTCGTCTCGGACGGCTACGTATTCATGAAGACGACGCGCGGCCTGCAGAAGGTGGACGTCATATACCGCCGCATAGACGACGACTTCCTCGACCCGCTGACGTTCCGCCCCGATTCGCTCCTCGGCGTCCCGGGGATAATGGACGCCTACAAGTCCGGGAACGTCGCGCTCGTCAACGCCATCGGCACCGGCATAGCGGACGACAAGATAATCTACGCATATGTACCCGAAATCATTAAATATTACACCGGCGAAGACCCGATACTCCCCAACGTGCCGACCTATGTCTGCTCGCGCGAGAAAGACAGGTCGTACGTCCTCGAGAACCTTAAAGACCTGGTCGTTAAGCCCGCCAACGAATCCGGCGGCTACGGGATTCTGATAGGGCCGAAGTCGACCCGTACGCTCCGCGAGAAGTTCCGGAAGCTCATTCTGTCCGACCCCCGGAACTATATCGCCCAGCCGACGCTCTCCCTTTCGAGGGTGCCCGTCCTCGCGGGCGACCGCTTCGAGGGACGGCATGTGGACTTCCGCCCTTACATCCTCTACGGCGAGGATATCTACGTCATGCCCGGCGGCCTGACGAGAGTCGCCCTCAAAAAAGGCTCTCTCATCGTCAACTCCTCGCAGGGCGGCGGAAGCAAGGACACCTGGGTGCTAAGGGACATCCCCTGAGCCGCACCCCGGCGCGCACTAACAAATAATCAGGAGAAGATGGTATATTAATCGACAATGCTCAGCAGGGTAGCGAATAGCATCTACTGGATGTCACGATACATAGAAAGGGCAGAGAACGTCGCGAGGTTCATTGAGGTGAACCTCCACCTCATGCTCGACAGGCCGGCCGGCGCGGAGCACTCCGAACAGTGGGAGCCTCTCGTCAGCACGACGGGCGACCTCGACCCTTTCCGTGAAAGGTACGGCGAGGCGACCAAGGAAAACGTCCTCCGGTTCCTTACATTCGACAAGGAGAACCCGAACTCTATCCTTTCGACGCTCACACGCGCGCGCGAAAACGCCCGCACGATCCGTGAGACCATAACCTCCGAAATGTGGGAGCAGATAAACAAGTTCTATTTCTTCGTAAAAGAGTCCGCCTACAGCGACGCGGCCACCGACACCCCCCAGGATTTTTATTCGAAGGTGAAGATGGAGAGCCACCTCTACGCCGGCATAGCCGACGCCACGATGAACCGCGGCGAGGACTGGCACTTCGCGCGCATGGGCAAGCTCATAGAGCGCGCCGACAAAACGTCCCGAATCATCGACGTCAAATACTTCCTCCTGCTTCCGAAGCCCGAGGACGTCGGCACTCCGATAGACAACATCCAATGGGCGGCGCTTCTGAAATCCGCGAGCGCGCTCGACATGTACAGGCGTAAATTCGACCACATCTCGCCCGAGAGGGTTGCGAGCTTCCTCATACTCGACCGCAATTTCCCCCGCGCGATACTCTTTTGCATCATGGTCGCGGAGAATTCGCTCCACGCCATCACCGGCTCGCCTGCGGACAGCTATCAGAACGAGGCCGAAAGGCGCATGGGGCTCCTTCACTCAGAGCTCGTTTTCGCGAGCCTGGAAGAAATAATAGATATCGGCCTTCACGAATACCTGGACACGTTTCAAACGCGGCTTAACAGGGTGGACGACGCCATAAGGAGATCGTTCTTCTCGATGGAGCCGGTAAAGGCGAAGGGCGGAGGTGCTTCACAGTGACTTTTTGCGTAGGCATGAAGGTGCGTAAGGGGCTCGTGGGGATCGCCGATACGCTCGTTACGACAGGGGCGGAGAGCATAACGGCGAGGAAAGTTACGATACACCAGTACGGAAGGCATTCGCTCTTCCTGATGACGTCGGGCCTAAGGTCCGTCCGCGACAAGGCGCTCACGTATTTTAACGAAGTGCTCGAGCAGGACGACTCCACGTTCGACAAGCTGTACAAGGCCGTAAACGCGTTCGCCCAGCAGGTGCGCCGCGTCGGCGAGGAAGACAGGACCGCGCTCGAAGAGGCCGGGCTCCACTTCAACCTCTTCTCGATAATCGGCGGCCAGCTCGAAAAGGACGTCGAGCACAAGCTCTACATGCTCTACCCCCAGGGCAACTGGGTAGAGGTCGGGCAGGGAACGCCGTACTACCTCATCGGCGAGTCGAGCTACGGGAAGCCCATAATGGACAGGGCGCTCTCCTACGAGCTCAACATGGAGACGGCGCTCAAGATAGGCTACCTCGCGTTCGACGCGACCAGGACGAGCGCGATAGACGTCGACTTCCCGATAGACGTCGTTCTTTACAAGGCCGACACGTACGACATCGTAGAGCACAGGTACGAAAGGTCCGAGCTCGTGGCGATGTCCGACTGGTGGCAGAAAAGGCTCCGTGAAGGGATAAGGGAGCTTCCCCACGACTGGGTGAAGGCGGCTTTCGACAAACTCGAACAGAAGTCATAACCTGTAAAGGAATTGATTCATGCGAATATCCATAACCCATAACACGACCTATAAATACAACGACTCGGTCTTTTTAGACCCGCACATAATCAGGCTGAAGCCCAAATGCGACGCATCGCAGGAGCTTATTAGCTTCGAGATAGAGATCGACCCGGCCCCCGAGGGCACTGCGGAGATCGTCGACGTCGCCGGGAACGACAGCATATGCGCGTGGTTCTCGGGCAAGCACGGACACCTCCACTTCACCACGAGGTCCGTCGTCGATACGCGCCGGAAAAACCCCTACGGCTACATCATCACCGAGCCGGGCGTGGCTAAGATCCCGGCGTTCTATCCGAAGTATTATGTCCCGGCGCTGAGGGCGTTCATGTCGAGGAACACAGAGCCCGACGGGCCGATGGACAAGTTCGTATTCAAAGTCTTCGAGGAATCGGGCACCGACACTCTCGCATTCCTCGCGGCGCTCAACACGCACATCTACAACGACTTCGAGCAGGTCATACGCCACGAAGGGCCGCCCTACCCCGCCGAGGTCACCATAGGCTACGGACGCGGCGCATGCAGGGACCTCACCATGCTGTTCATCGAGGCGTGCAGGTCCGTGGGCCTCGCCGCCAGGTTCATCAGCGGCTACCGTGAAGCCGAGCTCATGAGCGGCGAAAGGCAGCTCCACGCATGGGCCGAGGTCTACCTCCCGGGCGGCGGATGGAGGGGATACGACCCTTCTAGCGGCCTCGCCGTCGCCGACTCCCACGTCACCGTCGCGGCAGGGGTTATCCCCGAGGAAGCCGCGCCCGTCTCGGGATCCTACAGGGGCAGCGGCGCCCGGTCGATAATCGACTTCGAGATAGAAATCGAGGCCGAAATCCCCGCCGAGGAAGACTAGGCGGCACGCCTCTCGTGAATGGTCAGACGTCGCGGCGCTTGCCGTGACACCACATTTCCGCAATCCTTGGAGTTTGTCATTCTGAACGACGATTCCGAGCGAGCGAGGAATCACCACCTTTCTGTCATTCCTGCGAAGGCAGGAATCCATTCAGTTAATCCTTATATCTGAAATCACAGGTACAATTCTGAGTAAGCGAGCAACGTACCTCTATTCCGTCATTCCTGCAACGATTCCGAGCGAGCGAGGAATCACCACTTTTCTGTCATTCCTGCAACGATTCCGAACGAGCGAGGAATCGGACACCCTTGAGCGATTGCACGAAAGGATCTACAGTACAACTCGAAAGTAACTCAAATCAAAATAGCAGGAATCCATTCAGTTTCAACCAAGATCCGAGTACAGGTCTCTCCAGTCGAGATTGCTTCGACGAATGAGATTGACCTTCCACTGTCTCTTCCATCTTTTAATCACCTTCTCCCTTTCTATCGCCGAATTGATGTCGTTCGTATGCTCGTAATAAACCAGCATATGGACTTTATATTTCTTTGTGAACCCTTCGATCAAATCGTGTTTATGCTCGAACACCCTTCTTGCAAGATCGCTCGTTACCCCGACATATAATGTGCCGTTCTTTTTACTGGCCATGATGTACACGAAGTAGTCGTTAGACATCGAAGATAATTTATCCGGAGTGTGCAATAAAAAAAAGTGAAGCAAAGACTGGATTCCCGACAAAAGCATTCGGGAATGACATACATGGGCATCGCTCGCAATGACGCACGTGAACATGCAGCCAATATGCTGAATTCACCAGCCGCACTGCGGCTGGTCATCGCACCGTTGTTGCTGCGCCGTATTCCCGCAGGTGCGGCCCGCACACGTAATGTGATTTTCGACATAGCACGTTAGGAGTTTGCAGGCACCGGGAGAGCGTCAGGTGGTTGTGGCGATACGCTGCTACTTCGATTTCCTGCAGGCGTGGCCTGCTCGATTGCCCGCGGCTGCGAGCCGCCGCCGAACCTTTTTGAAGCCCTCCGTTACCTACCGTAAAAAAGGTGAGGAGGTATTTAAATGGACGGTAACCTTAACAGAACTAACGGGAGCGCAAAATCCATAGCGCTCCTTGGCTTTATAGCCATGGCATTCATGGTAATAGCCATGGCCTCGACCACGGCCCGGGCCGACATCTACCGCGGCTGCGCGGGATTTTTGGGAATCGCCGTAACCGGCGGCCAGGGCGTCGACAGCTCGCGCGGAACCACGAAGACGCTGGATGAGTTCGAGGGGCGAGGACAGTGCGATAACACAACGCAGGCCAACACCTGCCGCAAGCGCGCCATGGACAATGTCTTCCGCTGTGCGAACGACCTCTGGGCCATGCGCTGGAACCTTATCGGCGACCCGAGCGACGGACACCCCGACATGGGCATCCCCGTATCGTGCCAGGGGCGCGCGACAGGCGCCAAGAACGTCGGGCCGTTCCACAAGAACCCGTTCGGAAAGCTCTTCGACATAAAGCACGCGATCGAGTACGCAGCATGCTGCCAGCTCCAGCCGACGGCGAGCTCGCTCAACGTCGGCCTCTTCGTCAGCACTGTCGGCGACAGGGGCTGCGGTAAAAACGCCACGGGTTACGGCAGCTATTCGGAGCAGAGAACCCTCGAAAGTAATTACGTGGCCGACTGCGCGAGCCTCCGGGCGAGCGGCATGTGCGCTGTCCGCACGAACTGACCGGCTTCGAAAGTAATAAGATTGCCAGGCCGCCCGGCAGAGCCCCGGCGGCCTTCCCTTCCCCCGTTTGCCATCCCGCGCCGCAAAGTGTAAGTTCCATCCATGCGTCCTCTGCGCTTCGGGATATACGCCGGTGTTTTCTGGCTCCTGGGCTCGCTCCTTCTCGTGGTGCTGTCGGCCCTGGGCGGCGCGTCCGCCTCGTGGTCCGAGCTCGACTTCAGGCCGATAACGGCCCTCGTCCTCCTCGGTGCCGATGCTCTCGGGCAAGGCGCTGCGTTCGAAACGGTAATCCGGTACGCCGAGCACGGCATCCCCTTCACTGCGCGCAATGTTACGTTCGCGCTCGGGACGGCGGGCGTGGACGGCTTCGCCGCCGGGGTTTTGACGGCCCTGGTCTACAACGCCGTCGCTGCGGGGCGCTCCCTCGGCGCTGCGGGAAAGGCGCTGGCTTTCGGCGTCGGGCTCGGCGCGGCCCTCGGCCTATCGTCGTTCCTCCTGTCGGCGGTCGCCATAGAATACGGCTTCGACATAACGGAATTCGACTTCACCATCAGGCCCGTTTGGCTTACGCTAACTTCCTTCCCCGGCGCGCTCCCGTCGTTGAGAGATTCGTACCTCGTCTTCCCCGTTGACTATTCCGGGGCGGCGGCGTGGGGTGCGTGGGGGTTCCTGGACGGCCTCATAGGCGGCTTCCTCGGGGCCTGGATTATTCTCAAGATAAAGGGATATTTCGGAGGATAAGGGGGTCTGGAAATCGGGTGAGTCAGCACTCTATCATGACGCCGATCCGCTGCTTCATGACCTCGGCGATGGAGGACGAACGCTCCTTGGCGCGCTCGGCCACCGGGCCGTCGAACATCTCGTCAACCGTCTTGTTAAACAGATGCAGCCACCGCCTGAAGTGAAAGTGCTTCAACTTCACCTTCTGATTGAGAGCAAGATGTACGTTCATCACATGCGGCCCGCGCTTGTAGGCCGGCTTCTGGAAGAGCACCGTCTCCCAGAAATCGCTGATTATGGGCAGATGCTCGCGGAGGTCTATATCGACGCTGTCCGTGAACAGGAACCCTATAAACGGGTCCGTCATAAGCCTGTCGTAGAACCTCTCGACAAACAGCTCTATGTCTTCTCTTCCAGTAATATCGCGGGAAATGGCCGTGTAACCTCTAAGAAAGCATTTTACCAGATTATCAAAATCACGCACCTGTTATCAAAATCGCGGACGGCAGGGTCCATCTTTTTCTCTCATTCCCAACGGTTCCGAACGAGCGAGGAATTTCCATACTTCCGTCATTCCCAACGATTTCGAGCGAGCGAGGAATCGGACTCTCAAGTCTGTCATTCCTGCGCAGGCAGGAATCCATTCAGTTAAGCTTTTACTTTTATAGTTGAGGCCCCGAATCAAGCTCCAGGTCCAGCCGGATCAACCTGCAATTCCCGCCCTGAATTGTTTCACGTGTCCGGTTTATGATAGAATTTTCCAATATGGAAAACGCCGCGGCGTTCGCAAAGAAAGCCGGGCAAAAGGGGCGCGAAAATGGGCATCGAAGCGGAAAAGTATATGCGGGAGCTTGATGAAGAGCAGGTCCTGAGGACCCTCCTCGAGTCCACGTCGTCCGACACGGGCAATCGGTTCTTCTATGCGATAGTCGAAAACCTCTCCAAAGCCCTCGGCACCGAGGGGGCCTGGCTCACGGTCCTCAACAAGGAAAAACGCACGCTCAAGGCCCTGGCCTTTCTGATGAAGGGCGAATGGCACGACGATTACGAGTACGACTTCACCGGCACGATCTGCGAAGAGGTCGTCATGGCCGACAAGCTCGTCCACTACCCCGACAACATAATGGACATCTACCCCCACAGCGACACGCTGAGAACCTTCAAGGCCGTGAGCTTCATGGGGGCGCCGCTCAAGGACGTGGACGGGACGACGCTCGGCTATCTTTCCGTGCTCGACACGCGGCCCATCCCCGCCGACGACCGCCTGAACGGCGTCTTTAACATATTCGCCGAAAGGGCCGTCGCCGAGTTGAGAAGGCTCCGCGCCGAGCAGAAGCTCCGCGAGCGCGAGGAGAAGCTGTCGAGCCTCCTCGATTCCGCCATGGATTCCATTATAGAGATGGATTCCGGCCTTCGCATGAGCCTCGTCAACTCCGCCGCCGAAAAGCTCTTCGGCTTCGGCGCAGGCACACTCGAAGGACACGATTTCGCGCGCTTCCTGACGAAAGAAAGCAGGGGCAGGCTGTCCGGATTGATAAAAGAGCTGGAAGCCCTTCCCGAGGGCCGGAAGAAGCTCTGGATACACGGCGGGCTCGGCGCCGTGACGGCGGACGGCTCGCCGTTCGAGGCCGAGGCCACCCTTTCGGCGTTCGACGTCGACGGGCAAACGTTCTATACGCTGATACTCAGAAATGTGAGCGAGAGGCTCGAGGCCCGGCGGCAGATAAGCTCGCTCATGGACGCGGCGAAGTACCTCGAAGAAGAGATCATGGAGCTCGGCAACTACGACGAGATCATTGGCCGGAGCCCCGCGATGACCGAAGTGCTCGAAGACGTCCGTAAGGTCGCCGGGACGGAGGCTACAGTCCTGATTCAGGGCGAGACCGGGACGGGTAAGGAAGTGATCGCCCGCGCGATACACAAGGCGGGCCGCCGGAGCGCGCGGCCGATGATAAAGGTCAACTGCGCGGCAATTCCCGGCAGCCTGATCGAAAGCGAGTTCTTCGGGCACGAGGCCGGCGCGTTCACCGGTGCGACGAAAAAACGGGTCGGCAGGTTCGCCGCCGCCGACGGGGGTACGATATTCCTC
>JBFWTW010000030.1:0-20098 GCA_050247635.1 Candidatus Dadabacteria bacterium
CAAGAAATCGGCCAACGCATACGAGATGAGCCACGAGCAGATTCTTTCTCTACTTAACGACGACATAAGGGAAGTGCACATAGTCGGCGGGCTTCACCCCGACTGGAACTTCGATCACTACCTCGACATTAATAGACTCGTAAAGAACAACTACCCGAAGACACACGTGAAGGCCTTCACCGCGGTGGAGATAGACTGGTTTACGGAGATAACCGGCAAAGGGCTCGAGTATGTTCTCGAAACCCTGAGAGAGGCCGGGGTCGATGCACTTACGGGCGGGGGCGCGGAGATTCTCCACCCTGATGTCAGGAAGAAGATATGCGCGCCGAAGACTATCGCCACCAGGTGGGAGGAGATTCACAAGCTCGCCCATTCGATGGGTATCCCGACGAACGCTACCATCCTTTACGGGCACATCGAAGAGCCGTTTCACATTGTCGATCACCTGGACAGGCTGAGAAACATAGAGGACGAATCGCCGGGATTCTTCGCATTCATTCCGGTGCTGTTCCAGCCCGAGAACACGGGGCTCAAGAAGCAGGTGAAGTTCTTCCCGGCTTCTTACGACCTTAAGGTCCACGCCCTTGCGAGGCTATACCTGGACAACTTCCCGCACATAAAATCCTACTGGATTACGCTCGGGGAGAAGATGGCGCAGGTCGCGCTCCATTATGGATGCTCGGACGCGGACGGCACCATCATGAAGGAAAAGATCATCCACGACGCGGGCGCACCTTCAGAGCTCGGCCACACGCGCGATTTCATGATCAACATGATAAAGAACGCGGGCTTTATCCCCGTCGAGCGCGATGCACTTTACAACGAAGTGCAGGTTTATAACTAGGCGCTGAGCACGGGCGGGGCCGCCGGACTGCGTTGCTTCGCCAATTGCCGGATATGCCTATCCAATAAAATTCCTCCGGATTTTATAACGGGATATTTGCGCCCGCGGCGGGTAATGCACGGCATTTTGTCGTACTGAACCTGGACCTGCTTCACACCCCTTCGCATCGTCAGAGACTAAATCCCGCCCTCCGATACCTCGTAAAAACACGCGTTATATGTGCGATAGATTAAGGGCGCAAAATAGTGCTTGAAAACGAAACCGTTTTGGTGAATCCTTTGTAGATATCGCAGGGAGCAAGAAACGATGATAAAGATGAGAACGCTTTCCTTAACGGCATTACTCGCAATCCTAATAGCAGGCGGAATTTATTTCACGGGCGGTGAGCAGGCGGAATCGCAGCAGCCCCAGGAATTCTCCTACACTACATCCGAACTCGGACAAGACCTCTACTCCTTCTCGGATCTTTCGGCCGGACAGGTTATCGAGATCGCGCAGTCGAGCTGCGGGAGCGATACGTGTTCCGCCGACCAGTGCTGTTGTCTCAACACCGAGACTGGAGCGCAGTGCTGCAGACCCAACACGAGCGGCAATTGCGTCGAGTCGTGCAAACGCGGAAGCCCCTGTTAACTACCGTTCCGCGTGACCGAACCATGGCATAGGCAGTTTTCAGTCGCAGTACGAGTGGGTTGTTATGTCTTTAGTTATGGCAATGCAGTTCGGGGACCGTATTTGTATCCTTTCGGATTCCATGATTTCCGGTTCAGCCTCGATCGACGACGAAGTGATTCCCGGCCAGCTTAAAACGGTCGTCCTCAATAAAGAGCTTGCCGTCTCGTATTCCGGCCCCGCCGACAAGGCGGTCGGGAAGATACGGGAGATAAGGCAGGACCTTGCCAAGAGGGTCTACTTCGAGGAGGTCCTGGAATCGCTCACCGAGTTCACGAAGAACGAGGGCGAGGACGTGGACTTCATCCTCTCTTCGCACATCTCCATTCCCAAGCTTTACAAGATAGCCGTGGGCGATATTCATTACGGCCTCGACATGTACTGGATAGGGAACGAGGGCGCGGTGTCGCGCGTCCTGGATGAGATGAAAAAGGGCGAGCCTGTCACAGGGGCTCTCCCGCGCGGGATCACGCCCGAGGAGAAGAAGTTCAGAGAGGCGTTCAAGAAGGTCGTTAGCGGGCGCAGCGAGCCGCTGGCCGGGGGACTCGTTTTCGACTGCATAGGCTCTGAAAGCGGGTACCACTATAACACCCAGGCCGGTGTTCACACCGGCGGCGGGATGTCTATAGGAATCTCCTTCGATTACTCGCCGGGGACGGGCTATGAGAAGCCCGGGAGCGAGATGAGCCTAGTATCGCCGAACGGGAGGAGCCTCCCTCTGGCGGGAGCGTATTTCGAGGAAAGCCACCTGGGCTATATATATTCCCCGCTCGACCCGCATCTGGACAGGAACAGGCCGGGGAGCCCCGAGGCGGTGTATCCCGTGACGCTAAAGGGGTTCGTGAGCGAGGTCGAGAGGTGCGCCGCGAGGCTTGAGACCTACCTCGGGGGATGACTTTTAAATGCAGGTGCAAGAGAATTCACATCGCTTTTAATGAACCTTCCCTTAAAACGGACTGAATTTTGAGTTAAAAATTCAAAATTGCTGGATCAGCCCTTGAAAAGCGGGAATTAGTGCTTATGCTATTTGTGATAAACGTTTAAGGCATGGGGTGAATTTTTTATGATCAATACTGAAAATCTCGACCATACGGGAACGAAGTTCTCACGAAGCATATACCTCGGGCAGATCAAGAAAACCACTCTCGATAAGCCTGTAGACGACCTCAGTGAAAATGAGCAGGAGCAGTATTCGAGCCTTTCCCGGCAGATGAGATGGGGCAAGGAGAACGGATACAACCTTGTGCTCACCCGTGACAGTGACGAGATCGACTGCTGGATGATCAGGGATACATCTATGGACGACCTCAACCCGCTCTTCAAAAAGACAATTCTGGAAGTTTTCTGATACCGTAATACAAAAAATAAAGAAGCAGTTATCCACCGCCGATAGCAGGCGGAGGGGACCATATTGTGTTTTGGATGCGACGGCCCGGCGCGTAAATTCGTGCTTAATTAATTTTACTTTGCCGGGGCGATTTGTTATTCTAGAATCAGAATTCAAGGGGGTTTGACGCTTGCGATGCCCGCTTGCGGAGTATTAAACATGGACGCTTACGCTGAAATAATCGAGAATCTCAAGGCCAAGAAAATAGAGCTCGAAGACAGGCTCGGGAGAATAGAAAGCTCCCTCAGAAAGACCCACGACAGGGATTGGGACGAGCAGGCGCTGGAGCGCGAAGGGGAAGAAGTTGTGGAAGCCCTCGACGAGAGCATACGGACCGAGCTCAACCAGATCAACGTCGCGCTTTCCATGGTGGACAAGGGTGAGTACGGTGTCTGCGTCATGTGCGGCGACCCCATACCCATAGGCAGGCTCGAAGCCCTACCGTACACAGACCGCTGCGTCGTCTGTGCCCAGGAATCCGAATAACTATCCCGAGGGAAGTCTCTCGGAATAATATCTCCGAACGGCTCGGACGACAGGAGAGGTCCGTTTAAAGCCCCGTAATGTTAAGCCGGAGTTAACTTTTTTGACTGGTACCCGCTTTCGGTTTATAACCATGAGGGCGCGGCCGGCAGGGTTCTATCACGCTCCGCCCGGAGGCTTAAAGATGGACATGACCGTCATAAATGCTGACGATGAGCTCACTCATGTAAAGCTGCGGGGAAGGGTGGACCTCGATACCATAGGAGACCTCGACCGCGAATTCACGAGGCAGACAGTCACCCGGAGAAAGGACGTTATAGTCGATATGTCGGACGTCGATTACATGGCGTCTATCGGCCTCAGGATGCTTATCACGGCCGCGAAGGCGCTCGACAAATTCGGCGCCAGCATGGTGCTTCTAAACCCTCATCCCGACGTCGAGGATGTCTTGAGGACGGCCGGGTTCGACAAGGTGATGCCCATCGAGCACGACCTCGAGAGCGCCCGCGATGCTCTAAGGGCGCGGGCCTGAAAAGGCCGCAGCGGATATGGAAACCAAGGCACCAGAAACCGATAGCGCACAAACCGGCGCGCCCCGGGCGACGGTTCTCGTCGTAGCCGGCGACCCCGGTCTTAAACTTCTGGTCAGCCAGAAATTCAGAAGGGAGATAAGGGAGAACGAGCTCTCTTTCGTCTTTGCGGACGACGGCGCGTCGGCCTTGAGGACACTCGGCCGAAGCGACGTGGACGTGGTGGTAACGGACGTTCAGCTCCCCGGCACCGACGGGCTCACGCTACTTTCCGACCTTAAGAAATACTTCCCGAATATACGATCCGTAATAATCTCGGCATACGGAGACATGCGCACCATCAGGCGCGCGCTTAATCTGGGCGCGTTCGACTTTTTGACAAAGCCCATAGACCTCGACGACCTCGGAGTGACCATACTGAAGACCGTGGAAGAGGCGCTGGCGCTGAAGCAGGCCGTCAAGGACAGGGAGCGGCTGGCCGCTATCAGGCAGGAGCTTGACGTCGCCCGGAGGATTCAGCTCTCGATGATTCCGAGGACTTTCCCGGCCTTTCCCGGAAAGAGCGAGTTCGACATATACGGCGACATCAAAACGGCCCGGGACGTCGGCGGCGATTTTTACGATTTCAGCATCCTGGATGGCGACAAGCTCTATTTCGCAATCGGCGACGCTTCGGGAAAGGGCGTTCCGGCGGCGCTTTTCATGGCCGTCACGAGGACCATGATAAAGGCGGAGGCCGTGAAAGGGAACCCGCCGGACAGGTGCCTTGCCGAGGCCAACAGGATACTCTGCATGGAAAATGAATTCTCGATGTTCATAACCACATTCTGCGGCATACTGGACGTCGGGACGGGGGAGGTCGCGTATTCAAACGGCGGCCACAAGCTTCCGTTCCTCGTCCGCAGAGGGGCCGAGGTGGAAACCGTGCCCGGTACCGACGGGATCGCTCTTGGGGTTTTGGAAGGCGAGTCCCTTTATAATGTCGGAACGATGAAGCTAGGCCAGGGAGACACCATATTTCTTTACAGCGACGGGGTGACGGAGGCCGCGAACAGGCAGCTCGAATTATATACCGACAAGAGGCTCGAGAAGGTATTGTCCGGGATCGGAGAGGGCCTTCCGAAAGACGCCATAAATGCCGTTCTCGGGGACGTCGAAATATTTTCGGAAGGTGTCCCGCAGGCGGACGATATGGCGCTTCTCGCCATCAGATATAATTAACCGATGCCCTCCGAATTGAATATCCGGCTCAGGAACGATTTCAGAGAGCTGGCCGGACTCAGAGAAAAGCTGAGAGAGTTTTGTGAATCGTGGCAACTACCACAGAGTAGCGCCTTTGCTGTCATGCTGTCACTCGACGAGCTCGTGACGAATATAATCTCGTACGCGTGGGAGGACGGTCTCGAGCATTCAATCTTAATAAGCGCGAAGTGCGGCGGCGGCGTTATGGAAATAGAGGTCGAGGACGACGGGATGCCGTTCAATCCTATCGACTATGCGCCGCCGGATCTGTCGTCCCCGATAGAAGAGCGCCACATCGGCGGGCTAGGAATACACCTTATTCAGACATACATGGACGAAATAGCCTACAAGAGGGAAGGGGGGCGGAACTGTCTCGTTATGAGGAAGAGGGTGTAGCGGTGGACCTGTGCACGCGGCGCTGATTTGCCTGCCGAACGTCTAATAAAATTCGAGCCGATAATCCGGGAGAAAGGAATTGTTCGGGGAATCCAGGCCCTCGACGGGATAATCGCGGCCGGATTCGACGGAAGGCCCTTCGCGGAGGGAATTGTTCTCGAAAGTTACCTCTATCGTCACCGGAATGCCGTTTTCATCCGTGGGATCGTGGTTGTTGACGTGGACGTGCACTATGTCGAAGTATCTCGTTAACTCTCTTATGCTTGATTCTGCGGCGAAACCGAGCGAGTTTACGTGGTGGAACTCGACGACCAGCCCGGTTATGCGGGGGGAATATTCCAGTATCCCGGAGAGTGTGCTGTATTCCCAGCCCTCGATGTCTATCTTCATGAACACCGTCCAGGATTCGGGGATTCTCGAAAATATCTTTTTTAAATCGGAGCTATCAGGGCCCGTCCCCACCTTTTCGATATAGTGTTTTCTCTTCCCGGAGAAAAATTTCCTGTATTTGAAGGGGAGCGTTATTACTCCCTTGTCGATAGGTATGCGTCCCTTTATATAATGCTTAGCATGCAGGTATGCCGCATTCAGAAATTGCCCGAAGCTCATGGTATGGTCGTAGCAGTGAACCGCGCAGCCCGCGATCCGGTGAAATGCTTCCTCGAACGCCCAGTTGTGTTCGAGACCGAGACCCACGAGGACATCTGTGCCGCGGACAGCCGTTTCGGTGACGATGTAGCCACCGTCGTGCATGGAGCCCAGCCTTATAAGGTCTCCGCGATGTTTAGGTTTCCAGGCGAGAGGCAGCCTGGCAATGCCGCGCTCTCCCTCCATATTGCGTTTCAAGCTGAAAGGGCTCCGGGCTTAGAATCCGATTTGTAGAAACTATTCTAATTTTGCACTAATATTCTTCAAAAATGAATCGTTGTGGTTGTAAAAAGTGTATGAGCCTTTTAGTCTTGCGGTAACGTTCCAAACTAACTCGAGGAGGGGCTGAATCAATGGCGAAGTCGCCGAAGACAAAATCGAAGGGTAAATCGCGCGCCAAGGCGCACGAGCTTAATTTCACGTACGATCTCGAAGGGCAGAAACCCGCAGTCTGGAAAGCGGGAAATTCGAAGGAGGTTTCCGTGAGGGAGCTTCCGATATCGAAAGGCGTCGCGGGGGTTTCGATGCGGCTCAAGCCGGGCGGCATCAGGGAGCTTCACTGGCACGCCATAGCGGCGGAGTGGGGCTTTTTCATAACCGGGAAGGGGCGCGTTACGGTAGTCAACCCGGCGGGTGAGTGGGACACGCAGGAGTACGGGCCCGGGGATATATTCTTCGTCCCACAGGGATACGCACATTACATTGAGAATATAGGCGCGGACGAATGTCATTTCCTGCTTGCGTTCAATAACGGCGCTTTTAACGAGTTCAGCACGTTCAGCATCACCGAATGGATAGCGCAGACGCCGAGGGATGTGCTCATAAAGAACTTCGGCCTGCCCGCGGACGTCTTCGAGAAGTTTCCGAAAAAAGAGGTGTACATGGCGCTCGGCACGCCGCCCGGGAGAAGATCTCTCGCCGAGGGGGATAAACTCGTTACGCCGGCCCGGAGCCACAAGTTCCGCCTGAGGGCGCAGGAGGGGAGGGTGTATTCAGGGGGCACCGTGAAAATGGCGACCATAGATAACTTCCCGGCATCGGACGTGATGGCGGGAGCGCTTATGACGCTCAATCCCGGCGCTCTAAGGGAGATGCACTGGCATCCTAACTCAAACGAGTGGGGATACGTTTTAAGCGGCACGGTCAGTATCACGCTGTTCGCCGCCGATGCGGGATCGACCACGCAGAAGGTAAAAGCGGGCGGGGTCTTCTATATCCCGATGGGCTGCGGGCATTATCTGGAGAACGTCGGTAAGGATGAGGTGGAGATGCTGCTCGTATTCGATAACGGCGTTTACGAGGAGATAAGCATTTCAGAGTGGATAGCGGATACCCCGGTAGACGTCGCGGCCACGGTGTTCGGCGTCCCCGAGAAGACCATTAAAGAATTCCCGAAAAGCGAGGTATTCATATCCGGCGGAAAGGGCTGACGCCGAAAACCCGGGGCAACCGTCAGCCCTCGAAAGCCGGCGCATCAGGGACGGCTTATCTCGTACCAGATGTTTTTCTGGTAGCCCTGCGAGTCCACCTCGGAGAGCTGCTTTCCGGCGACGGGAGTCGTGCCGTCGCATTTCCAGTCGTAGACGGTCGAATGGCCGGTTACGTACATGGGGATGAAATCGGAGCCCGCGTTCTCCTTACAGTACTCGTTCATGCCTTCGGTCGGCTCCTTACCGACGTCGGCCTTCGATTCGCAGGGGAGGTTGGCCCCGACGTTACACGCATAGACCTTGCCGTCCATGCATCTCCAGTATGTGCCCTTCATGAAAATATCGAGAGGCGTGGATTCCGGGGAGCCGAATGCCTTCTTAAGCCCCCTGGCTATAGACTCGGGCACACCGGGGCCTGTGTAATCAGCGCCCGGGGAGTCTACAGTGCCCACGGCCTCGCAATAGGCGAACGGATTTTCGAAGGTTTTGCCGGCCTCGGGGGATTTGTCTTCGGCTGTGCACGAGACGGCAGCCAATACGAGAACAGCTGGAATAAAAAGCATAAAGATCGGGAATTTTTTCATTTCGATATCCTCCGGGCGCGGCCGGTCGAACGTTTTTTAACGGGAGCCGGAACGCATAGAAAATTATATAGCATGGATGATTTTAATAATACCGCATTTTAAAGACCGGAAGGCATTGGTTGCGGCTGCCGGAGCTTAGTGTAGTTTAGTTATATATCTGAAGGCGCCTCATGATTAGCTCGATTCCCCTCAGCTGGTATAGAAGCCGGAAAACCTCGATGACGCTAAGGAGCGTTCCGCTCCCGCTCTCGCACGTGGACTGGATTTACACGGGAGGTGTGCCGCTTGAAAGCTCGTTCGAGGAGATATACGACGAGTTGGTCTCGAAGTTCAGGGGCGGGTTCCTCATAAGGGGATGCTCCCCCGAGATAGCGGGTTTTCTCGAACGGAGCGGATGCGAGGCCGTCGTTACGGGCTCGGAGGCGGTGCTCCATATAGAAGGCTGGAGGCCCGGGGCGTCGCTCCGCGAGCTTTCGCGGCGCGGCCTCAAGCTGGGAAGGGTGGCGGAAATCGCATATTCTCCGGAGAATATGAAGAGGCTCGAAGCGCTGAGGGGCCGCACTCCCTACGGCGGGAAGCCGCTGCTTAAATATCTCTTCCGGACGGGTTACGACGAGGACATGAGGTGCTTCGTTCATTCGGGCGGGGACGGACGCTGGCTAGGGGCCGTGACTGTCTCGAAGACCGGGCCCGACGCGGCGCACGTCGAGACGATGCTGAGGTCGGCGAAGTCTCCCGTCGGCGTGATGGAGTCGCTTTTCGTACACGTCATAGGCGCGCTCGGCGAGGGCGGTTACAGAGAGCTCAGCCTTGGGGAGGTGCCGTTCGTGCGCCCGCCGGAACCTTCGGCAGAGTCTGCCGATACCGCGTCACTCAAGGAGAGGTTCCTTTTCGGCTCAGGGCATTTTTTGAAGTTCGCCTACGACTATAAAAGCCTCTTTAAGTTTAAGGATAAGTTCAATCCTGCCTGGAGGCCGGTATATATGTGCGGGGACAGTTCCGTTTCGTTCCGGGCGCTTGCGGACGTGTTTATAAAAACCGGATACTGCAGCCTTTCGGGCTCGGAGCTGGTGTCGGGTTTTAAGAGCCTTGCGCTAACTCCTTTCAAAAGCCGCTCCTGAATTCCTTGGAAGAAAATATCCTCTTTCTTAATTAACAAAATCCATATTGACAAGGCGTCATTTCCGGCGCTATTTTTAGGAATCCAATCCCCATTCTCGAAAAGGAAAAGTGTATGAAGATGAAGCCGGCCGGTATATGGTTGTGTTTATTGTGCCTGTTCTCTTTTGCGGGGTTGTCCTGCGATGACGACAACAACCGGAGCGCAGACAATCCGCTGCCTCCGGATCCGAATGAATGGGCTTGCGAAAGCCCCCCTCCTCCGCAGGCCGACATAGACGCGCTTTGCGCGTCGGCCACGGACTTCGGCCTGCCCGCTCCTGATTATTTAAGGAGCCCGGTTCCGATAGATCTACTCGACGATAAGAATATATACGACATAGATATGCGCGATTTCCTTCGCGATAGGGGGTACGTGAACGAGCTCGGCTGGCTGGGCGATCTCACCTGGCGTTTTACCGGACCTTACGTTGGCCCGATCGGAAACGGCCAATCGTACGGTGTACACCCTGCCGTGAAGATCTACTACTCCCCGGAAATGATGGAATGGCTCTGCGGAGGGCGGCAGGGCGAGGTGCCGGACGGCTCGATAATCGTAAAGGAGATGCACTCCATAAACGACGAGCTCCAGATTACGATTGATTCCGAGGGATGCATGGTGATAAACGCCGACGTCCTTCCCACATCGTGGACGGTGATGGTAAAGCAAAACGGCGCGTCGCACGACGGCTGGTACTGGGCGAACTATACGGCGGCAGCGGACCCCCAGGAGTACTTTTGGCAGTCGGGGAATCCGCCGATATTCGACCGCTCGGCTGTAACGAATATTGAGTTCTTCGGGGGGATGAGCGTGCCTTTAGAGCCTAACCCGCTATGGTATCCGACGGGATATCTATTCGAGAGCAAAACCAAACTACCGGACATAGTCCCCGCATTCAGCAGCTACGGGAATAGTTGTATTAATTGTCACGCTTCCGCCGAGGCGGAATCGACGTTCATATCGCTCGATAATCTCCTTACTCCCGGGCTCAGGTATAGGCACTACGACAGTGCGCCGGTCGAAAACCCGCATGACGATTCGCCGCACGTTCCGGGAAAGTTTATAGCGGTGAACGCGTACACCGAGCCGAGAGCGGACGGAGAGGCCGATAACTACGTCTCCCCGTTTTCTACGGCGCTTAAGGAGCCGAACCCCGAATTCCTCGAATTTTACAATCAGCTGGCGGAGATCAGCTTCAGCGAAGTCTGGGACCTTCGTTTGCCGGCCGAGACGTACGATCATGTACTGCCGGGGCCGGGAGGGGCCGACGGTTTCGTGACGTCGGACCAGTGCATTGCGTGTCACGACGCTACAATCTCGAACTCGTCCTTACCCAACATGATTTTCCAGGAGGCGGGGCCGGACGGGACGGAGAATATCAACCTTTCGCCGTACGGCGAATGGAAGGCGTCGCCAATGGGCCTCGCGGGGAGGGACCCTGTTTTCTTCTCGCAGCTGGAGAGCGAGACGAATCATCTCCCCGAACTAACTGAGTGCATTGAAAACACATGCCTTCATTGTCATGGAGTCATGGGACAGCGTCAGCTCGCGACCGATACCGAAGGGGAGTTTGACGACAGGTGCAAGGACCTTTTCGTTATCACCCCGCCGGAGGAAGTGCCCTTCGGAAGGCCGTTCAGGCTGGACATGGTGAAACAGTGGCCGAATTCCGAAGACAATACTTTCCAGAAATACGCGGGCCTCGCGAGGGACGGCATTTCCTGCACGGTCTGTCATCGTATCTCCGATACGGACCTTGGGGACGAGTCGTCGTTTACGGGGAATTTCGTAACCGGGCCCCCGGACGAGGTATACGGCCCGTATGAGGATTCGACGATAATCCCGTTACCCATGGAGAACGCGATAGGCGTTACGCCAAGGTTCTCGGCCCATTTCAAGAGCAGGGACGCGTCGAGCTCGGACCTGTGCGGCACCTGCCATAACATACTGCTTCCGGTTATAAGCAACGAGGGCGAGGTGCTCGGCGCGAGCTATGAGCAGTCCACCCATCTGGAATGGATCAACAGCGATTTCGCTCCGGGAAGGGCGAATTTCAAGTCGTGCGCGGACTGCCATATGCAGACGAGCTACAAGGGGCACGAGCTGGCATTCGACATAGCCAATATCGAATCGGACCAGTTTGCACCGACGACTTTCAGGCTGCCCGACGAGGATATAACGCTCACGAAGCGCTTTGACTATGCGCGCCATTCGCTCCACGGCCTCAATATTTTCCTCAATGAAATGTTCCAGCAGTTCCCGGTTATTCTGGGATACAGGCAGATTGACTACATGACCGGCACGCTCACGGTTCCCTCTCTTATTACCGGCAGCAATTCCATGATAGATATGGCTGCGAACGAGACGGCCGAAGTAAGCGTGCAGTCGTTCGGAGCCGCGCCGGACGGGAAGCTCCGGGCGGTCGTCGAAATCTCGAACCTCACCGGCCATTACCTTCCGTCGGGGGTCGGATTCAGGCGCATGTTTATAGAGGTGCTGGTCAGGGACGCCGCGGGCGATATCCTGTGGGCGTCGGGACGGACGAACGAGATAGGGGCGCTACTCGTAGGCAGGACAAACGAAATACTCCCCAGCGAAGACCCGGCGGAAAATCCGGGCGCACCCCAGTATCAGCCGCATTACCAGATTATTACTGCCGAAGACGAGGTGCAGATTTACCAGGAGGTGTTCGAGGATTCGGACGGCGTCGTGACTACGAGTTTTTTAAGGCGCGTGGACGAGGTGAAGGACAACCGCATAAGGCCGCTTGGATACGACCCCGCGTTTTTCCTTGCCCCGTCGTTCTCGCCTTACGTGCAAGAGCTCGCCGAGCTTCACGGCGAAGTGAAGTTCGACCCCCACTATTTCGACCCCGCGCTTACGGGTTCGGACGTCATCGAATATTTGATTAGTCTAGACAGTGAGACCCTCGGCCGCGTGCACGACGTAAGCGTGACACTTTACTACCAGCCTATACCGCCGCCGTATCTGGCCGAGAGGTTCAGGGACGCATCGGTAGGGCCGGCGGAGAGCGACGAGATAAGGCGCCTTCAGTATATTACGAGTCACTTGAACGTAAACGATACGGTGGACGAGGACGGGAGGCCGGTAATCAAGGACTGGAAGTTCTTTATCACCGCCGATACCCGAACGCTCGAACAGTAGACCCCGACATCTCCCGGAAAGCGTTTCCGGGGTTATTCGAATCCGGGTATTCTCAAACAAGAGGGAGGCCGGATTTGCTGAATAAATATGGTTGTGGATCTAAAATGAAAATTATCTTTCTGATATCGGCTCTGATTATGGTTTCCTGCGGCGCTGGTAATTCCGATTCCCCCGGAGAGGCCCTTAAAGCATATTGCATAAGGGAATGTGTGCTTGAAACGGCCGACGCCGAGATATGCGACACACGGTGCGGATGTGCGGTGGATAAACTGGCAGCCTCGACGTCCGCCGAGGGCCTTCGTGAGATAGAAAGGAGCGTTACTCAATCGAATGATCCTGACCGCGGGGACGGGGGAAAATTGTTCAAGGAAGCGTTCGAGTCCTGCGCTCAGGTGATTGAGTAAACATATACGAGACAATTATTATCCGGATGCCTGGTTAATAAAGGCTTGGCGAGGATATATGGTGGGTGGGAAGAGGGTTTCCACGCCAAGCCTATCTGGTTTCATTTCAACTATAGCAAGTTGCGCGCTGTATTTCAAGTGTTACTTTAAAATATTTCATATGCAGGCAAGAAAACGGCAGCGGTTAGGTTGCCAGATGTAAGTGGCTGTAATTATATGATTTTGTAAAGAGAAAAAAGCCCGGATATGGAAAATTTAAGGCGTATTTTGAACTTCCCGGCAATCGGCTAAAGACAATTGTATGGCCAGAAGTGATAGTTAAGGTAAAGCTACAGGCATTACGGCAAAGCACCTTTCTTCCATGAGTTTAACCGAATCGTCTCTGATTCTCTCTGTCCAAACGGGAACCTTTTTTGTCACGGGGGTGTTACCGGCATATTGGTGTATAATAAAGGAGCAGAGCGGTTTGAATCCGTCGATTAAATATGTTCCAGCTCATTTTCATTGCCTACGTGGTTTTCATAATCGCCGCGAGTTTAATCCCTGAAGCGGGCACAAGCATCGTAGTGTACAAGGACAAAATCATACACCTGACGGCGTATTTCGTCATGGGCGTCCTCGCGTGGACTGCGGTTACGACCATGAAGAGGAAGCTCTATCTTCTTTTCTCTTCCGTCCTTATAGGTGTCGTGGTGGAGCTCGTTCAGGAATTCGTCCCGGGAAGGTCGATGGACATCGCGGATGCCGCGGCGAACACGGCCGGCGTGGTGCTGGCATATCTCGTATGCAGGTTCTGCGCCGAGTATGTCGGCTGGGGGACGTTTGAGCAGACCCATGATGGGAAATCCCCGTCCGGAGGGACCGAATGAATATAAAGTTTTGCGGCGCTGCCAGGACTGTGACGGGAAGCTGCCACCTGCTGACATTGGACGACGGGTTCCGGATACTTCTCGACTGCGGGCTCTACCAGGGTAGGGACGACGAGCTGGTGGACTTTAACCGTACCTGGCTCTTCGATCCGTCGGACATAGATTCGATGGTGCTTTCCCACGCGCATATAGACCACAGCGGGCGCATACCCAGGCTGGTCAAGGACGGCTACAGGGGGGAGATCCTTACGACGAGCGCGACGAGGGACCTTTCGGCCGTTATGCTCCTCGACAGCGCGAAGATACAGGAAAAGGACGCGAACTATATCAAGAAGAAAAACAGGAAAAGGGAGCGGGGACGCCGCCGCATCAAGGGCCCGGCTGTAGAGCCGCTTTATAACGACAAGGACGTGTTCGAATCGCTCCAGAGCTTTGTCGGAGTGAGCTATAACGTGTGGCACGAGATAAGAAAGGGCGTGTCAGTGCAGCTTAGGGACTGCGGCCATATATTCGGGAGCGCCAGCGTCACACTGAGAATAGACCGGGACGGAAAGCCGCCCCTGAAGATCGGCTTCAGCGGCGACATAGGGAGGCCGAACAGGCCGATATTGAAGGACCCCGTGCCCATGGAGGACCTCGATTACCTCATTACAGAGAGCACGTACGGCGGGGTGAAGCACAGCCAGCTCCCTCAGGACGAGGATGAGCTCCTCCGCATAATCAACGAGTGCATAGAGAAGAGGGGGAAGCTCGTAATCCCGGCGTTCAGCGTCGGAAGGACGCAGGAGATAGTACACACGCTCGACAAGCTGGAAAACGAGGGGCGGCTGCCGGAGATACCCGTCTTCGTAGACAGCCCCATGGCAATAAACGCGACGGAGGTTTTCAGGCTCCATCCGGAGTGCTTCGACGAGGGGATAGCGGAGTATGTGCTGAACGACCCCGACCCGTTCGGCTTTAACAAGCTGAAATACGTACGGACGACGGAGGAGTCGAAGAAGCTGAACGGGCTTACAGGGCCTGCCGTTATCATAAGCGGCTCGGGCATGCTCACCGGGGGCAGGGTGCTCCACCACCTGGTGAATACTGTAGAGCACGAGCGGAACACGATCCTTATCGTCGGCTTCTGCGCACCCTATACGCTCGGGGACAAGATAAGGCGGCGTGAAAACAAGCTCTGGATATTCGGGAAGGAAAGGACGCTCAGGGCGCACGTCGAGATCATGGATTCCTTCAGCGCTCACGGCGACGAAGACGAGATGCTGGGCTACCTTTCGGGGCTCGACAGGCAGAAGCTGAAGAAGGTGTTCCTCGTACACGGGGAATATGACAGACAGGAGAAGTTCAAATCCGCTCTCGAAAGGGAAGGGATGAGGGACGTCGTAATTCCCGAGCTGGGAAGCACTGTCGAGATAGAAGTTTAGGAAGGACAATACCACACCGGCGTCGTCCGACCGCCGGTTTCACGCGCCGCCGTTCATTATGGCTATGCACTCTTCGGGAAGCCTCGGACTTGTGCCGCCGCCCGAGCTCTTTTGGGACTTTATCTTTCCGCTGGAAGTAAACCACGAAGCGAGATCGCTCCCGCATCCGGTGTCGTGTGTGTTAATCGGCTCCTGAGGCACGCAAGAGACGTTGCCCGCGGGGCATTTGAGGCGTACGTGGAAATGCCCGTCGTGCCCGTACCACGGGCGGAGCTTGGCGAGCCACAGCTCACCGGGGTATTCCGAGCAGAGCTTTCTCTTTACGAACGGGTTCACGAATATCCTGTCGACATCGGCGTAGGAAGCAGCCGTCTTCACGATCTTGCCTATCCTTTCGTCCCACTTGAAATCGTCCACACCCGTCCGCTGATCGTTAAGCACCGACTGCGGGAATATGTTCTCACGCTCCTGGCTGCTGAGACTCCTTTGAAGGGCTATCGGATGCTGCCAGTAAAGAATGTCGGCGTCTAGGCCTGTCTGGTGGCTGCTGTGCTCGTCGAGCATCGGGCCGCCCGTTTGCTGTGCCACGTCGCCTATGAGAATGATCCCGCTTGCATCGTTTACGCGCTTCCCGAGGTCGATGATGAATTCTATTGTCTCGGGGTTTGCGAAGTATCTGCCCCGGCCTGGCCTTATGACCTGGAACCCTTCGCCTTCCATCGGAATTGCGGCGGAGTTCCTTATGCATCCCGCGGTGTATGAGCCGATGGATTGTGTCGCCGACGCGGAAGATGCGGCGCGGGACCTGTCCGGAGCTGCGGCAAGGGCGAGCGCACCGGCGAGCAGCGTAAGAAGCGAAAGTGTAATGAACCTTGGGAAAATCATCGTATAGAGAGCCGTCTTTTTACGAAGAAATTATACACCAACGGGAGAGTTCTTGAAGGGGAGGGAGCAACAACGAGACTATTTTTCTCAATAATCAACTAGATGGTTGACAAATATCTCGCGGTATTCTATACTCAACTGCATGGTTGAATATAATAACGCAAATCTGGATGATGTCCTTCACGCGCTGTCGAACTCGACGCGCAGGAATATCATCCTTCAGCTGACGAAAAAGGACCTTACGGTGAACGAGCTGGCAGAGAAATACGACATGTCTCTTCAGGCCGTGTCGAAGCACATTCAGGTGCTGGTCAAATCGGGGCTCGTCGTAAAACAGAAGTCCGGCCGGGAGCGGCTGTGCAGGGTGAGCTATGGGCCCCTCGAATCGGTCTCGGCCATGCTGGACGAGTACAGGCGGTTCTGGGAGACTCGCATGGACTCTCTCGAAAAATATTTCGAAAATCAGAAAACAGGGGGTGATATCGATGAGTGAAGCAGTAGTGATCGTCAAAAGGGTTATAAAAGCGGATACGAATCTGGTGTTCGAGGCGTTTACGAAGCCCGAGATCATGAGCAAATGGTTTTACGGAATGGAGAACGGGACGTCGGAAGTGTCGAATACGCTGGAGGTCGGCGGCGGGTTCAGGATCAACATGCGCTCGCCCGACGGGAAGGAATACATGCACACGGGCGAGTACAGGGAGATACAGCCGAACGAGAGACTCGTTTTCACGTGGAACTCGGATTACGCGGTGGATACTGTCGTTACAGTCAGCTTCCGCCCCGTAACGGACGGGACGGAGGTGACGATAGAGCACGAATTCCTCGATGTTTCCGAGAGAGAACCCCACAGGAGGGGCTGGACGCTCTGCCTTACGAACCTCGAAGGATATTTCGAGGGGTAGGGGTTTTCAGGAAGTCACAAATTCAATCTAGGGGGTTTGTAATGAGATATTCTGCATATGTATTTTCGGTTATCGCATTCGTTGTCATTTTGGCCGCGGCGGGGGTATCGGGCGCGGGCGAGGGGCACGACGTGCCTCCCATAACGGGATCGAAGGAGCTTCAGAAGTTAAAGTCGCTCGAAGGGGAGTGGCATGGGACGGTGGTAGAGGACGGTAAGGAAATGCCCGTCACCGTCGTATACGAAACGTCGTCTAACGGAAGCGTCGTAGTAGAGACGCTGGCTCCGGGAACGCCCCACGAGATGGTATCGGTGTATTACGACGATGGCGGCAAGCTCTCGATGACGCATTACTGTGCGGTCGGTAACCAGCCTCATCTTACGCTGGACGAGTCGGGGGACAACGGCATGGACCTCGTATTCGCGGGGGGCAGCAATATCGATCCGGCGAAGGACGGGTACATGCACGGGGTGAGCTTCGAGTTCGACGGAAGCGGCAAGATCGTACAGAGCTGGACGTATTTTCAGGGCGGGAAGGAAGCTGGGACTACGTCGTTCACATTGACGCGCGCCGGGCAGTGATCGCCTGAACGAAGCCGCGGCGGCTTTCTTGAATGCGGGCTGCATTCTGCCCGGTACTTAAATCGAAAACGAATAGTAATGAAGACGGCCATGGACGCCTGACTGACGCCATGGCCGTTTTTTATACTTATCACTTCCCGTTATTCTTGAACCCCGAAATGGACTATAATTGAGTCAATAAATCCCGGAGAGGTGGAGATGAGAAGTGTTCTTTCCATATTGTTATTAGCGGTGTTTACGCTGTTTGTGGCAGGGGGGTGCGACAGCGGGTCCGGCGAAGCGGCACCGGACAATCCTGTAACGAGTGTGGACAACCCCGGAGCTCTGACCGCAGTCGAATGGTCTGTGGTGGCGACGCCCGTATATCCCGTGACCGGGTCGGACGGTCTCGTGCACCTGGCATATGAAATAAAATTCGCGAACGTGACGGGCTCGGCCACTACTGTAAATATAGACTCCGTCGAGGTCGTAGACCCGGAAAACGACAACAGCGTCATTACGTCGGTCAAGAATATCGCCCTCGACGGAACGGACATAACCTATAAGCTCAGAAACTACGACGTGCCGATCACATTCGGCGCGGCCAATTATTCGGACACTCTCGGCCCGGGACAGTTCGGCGTGATGTACATGACCGTCACCTTCGAAAACGAGGAGGATGTCCCGCGATTCCTCGGCCACAGGGTTACGACATCCTTCCCGGACTTCCCGGACAGGGGTACCGTCACGGCGACAGGCGGATATACGGAGGTGAGCCTCGACAGGGCGGTTGTGCTGAGCCCGCCGCTCAAGGGGGACCGCTGGCTCGATGCCGACGGCTGCTGCGAAACGATAGGACTTCACCGCTTCGTCATAAATCCAATAGACGGGAAGCTCAGGCTTTCGGAGCGCTACGCGATAGACTTCGTCCAGCTCGACGAGAACGGGAGGCTCTTTACCGGCGACCAGTCGGTCCTGGCCAACTGGCGCTATTACGGAGCGGATATCTATTCCGCCGCGGAGGGCAAAGTGGTCGGGGTTTTAGATGGACTCCCGGACCAGCCCCCGGGCCAGCTGCCGCCGGACGCGACGATAGAAACCGCGGGCGGCAATCACGTCGTCGTAGATATAGGCCGAGGCCGGTACGCATTTTACGCGCACATGATCCCCGGCAGCATAACCGTGAAGGAAGGGGACTTCGTCAAAAGGGGGCAGCACATAGGAAACCTCGGAAACTCGGGGAACACAGACGGGCCGCACCTTCACTTCCACGTGATGGACAGCCCGGCTCCGCTGAACTCGAACGGGCTGCCTTACGTCTTCGATTCGTGGGCGTATCAGGGGAAGGTCGTGGGCGGGAGCCTCGAGGAAACCAACGATAACCTCATGGCCGGAAATCCCGCCGAAGTCGATATCACGGGGAACGGCGGTATGAGGAAGGAAGAGCTTCCGTTTACGAACAATATAATAGGGTTCGAGTAGGCTGCGGGGTGGGAAAACGTCACGTTAAAAATATTTTTTGACACCAGGTTTGCGCTGGTATTTACTAACCTAGTTATAAAATACAGGAATTAAACGGGGCCTATATGAGAAGATTGCCGTTCCTTCTATTAGCAGTGTTTGCATGTTTTCTTTCGGCCGGCTGCGACGATTCCAATAACAACACAAAACCGCTGCCAGAAGCCATGCTCGAGGTCATGAATAAGCCGTTGTACGCGGATGCGACCTGGAGCCTTAAGGTCGTGGACCTCGAATCCGGCGAGAATATTTACGACCTCAATTCCGATATACTGGCCTTTACGGGATCCGTAAGAAAGACGTTTTCCGTGGGCATGGCCCTTAACGAGCTCGGTGCGGACCACAGGTTCAGGACCCCGGTTTATGCCCGAGGGGAGCTAAGCGATGACGGGGTACTCACGGGCGACCTTATACTGGTAGCGGACGGGGACCTTACGATGGGCGGGAGGAATACGCCGGAGGGCACGGTCGCCTATACGAGCTTTGACCACACGGAGGCGAACTCGCTCGGGAGCGCTATACTCACCGAGCCAGACCCGCTCCAGGGGATAGACGAGCTCGCGGCACAGGTGGCGGCCTCGGGCATCACCGAAGTGAACGGCGATGTGGTAGTGGACGACAGGCTCTTTGACCTCTTCAGGGTGCCCAACGGGAACGTGCTCATCACCCCGATGATAATCAACGACAATCTGGTCGACGTGACGATAATACCGACCGAGCCCGGACAGCCCGCGATAGTGGACTGGCGTCCGAAGTCGGCGGCGTTCGACGTCGAAGCGAACGTTACGACGGGCCCGGCGGGCGGAGAGCTCGACCTGACCTTTACTGGCGGCGAGGTTCCGGGCTGCATCGGCGCCCCTGGCTGCAAAGGGACCGTAACAGGGCAGATACCGGCCGACTACAAACCGGCCCTGCCCGGCATACCGACGCTCGTACGGACGTTCAGCATACAGGACCCGTCGTCCTACGCGCGTATTCTACTGATAGAAGCGCTCG
>JBFWTW010000031.1:0-19914 GCA_050247635.1 Candidatus Dadabacteria bacterium
CCCCGCCCGCACAGGAGGATGCGCCTAGACTGGCGGAGCTGGCCAAGATTGGTATCGAGCCATGCAAGCCGTTCGACAAGAGCGCTCTCGACCCGGCTGTGCAGGAGGCGCTCAAGGACCTTCCGCAGACAGCCCTGAAGAAGATAGAGGCCGGCCACGCCAGCCTCGGCAGCACGGCTAACGGCTGGCAGGTCACCAAGGGGCTCGGTGCGTACGGCACCGATTATATGAAACGCGCGGTAGTGGCCGCCTTCGGCTGGCCCGCTAACCTCGAGCAGGACGCCGTCTATCCCTACGCGCAGGCGGACAGCACAGGTGCAACACTAACTGGCGCCGACAAATACACCCTCACTTTCGCCAAGGGTCAGACGCCGCCTGTCAACGGCTTCTGGTCTATAACGATGTACGAGATCGACAACGGCTGGTGGTTCGTGCCGAATGCGCTCAACAAGTTTACGGTGAGCCCCCGGAACGATTTGAAGTATAACGACGATGGCTCGCTCACGCTCTATTTCCAGAACGAGTCGCCCGGCGCGGACAAGGAAGCCAACTGGCTGCCCGCTCCGAAAGGCGACTTCATAGCGATGCTCCGCATGTACTGGCCGAAGCCCGAAGATCCATCGATCCTTAACGGAACCTGGACGCCGCCGGTTGTGGAGAAAGTGAATTAGTCGTTTTTGGGTTAGGTGCAGGTGCTGTACAGGACTGAAAATATATAGATTAAACAAGGATTTATAAAGAGAGCATTGAAAAACTGAGGTTCTTTGTTTTGAGTGTGGGTGTAGGTGTGGATAGTAATAACCGCTTTATGTTTTGCATATTTGTTATTGTAAAGGTCGGAAAATCAACAATCCGGGGGTATATATGAAAATCCAATCGGGGGTTACAGGTTCTGCGGCAATTATTTTTTGGGGAGCACTATGTGTCTTGATTCTGTCGGCATCTTTTCGGGCGGCGGCCGATGAGGTAACCGGTACTCCCGGCTCGCCCGATGCGACAATGTCGATCGACGGCAAGGTGCTGCCGGCTCCCGAGCTGCCGTTCGGCGGGGTAATCAAGGACGACGCGCTGCAGTCAACCCCGTGGTGGGCGCCGCGAGTCACGCCGCCGGAGGGCGCGCCGAACGTCCTATTGATAATCACCGACGACGCCGGATTCGGCGTGCCGAGCACATTCGGCGGTGTCATACCGACGCCCACGATGGACAGGGTCGCGAATGAAGGCCTTCGCTATAACAGGGTCTTTTCAACGGCGCTTTGTTCGCCGACGCGCGCCGCGCTCATCACCGGGCGCAATCATCATTCGGCCGGATTCGGCGTTATATCCGAGCAGTCCACCGGATTCCCCGGCTACAACAGCATAATAGAACCGGACAAGGCTACGATCGGGCGCGTACTGCTCGACAACGGCTACTCGACGTCGTGGTTCGGCAAGGATCACAACACGCCTGCCTTCGAGGCCAGCCAGGTGGGGCCGTTCGACCAGTGGCCAACCGGTATGGGCTTCGAATACTTCTACGGCTTCGTCGGCGGGGATGCCAACCAGTGGGAGCCGAATCTGTTCAGGAACACGACGCAAATCTATCCTTTCAAGGGACAGGAAGGGGCATGGAACCTTATCACGGCAATGGCCGACGATGCGATCGACTGGATGACGCGTATGCACCAGATCGACCCCTCGAAGCCTATCTTCATCAAGTACGCCCCCGGCGCCACGCACGCGCCTCACCACCCGACACAGGAGTGGGTTGACAAGATACACGAGATGCATCTTTTCGACGACGGCTACGAGAAGCTCCGCGAGCGCATCTTCGAAAACCAGAAGCGGCTCGGCGTAATTCCCCAGGATGCGGAGCTGACCCCGTGGCCGAAGGAAATCCTTAAGCCCTGGGACGAGCTCACTCCGGAAGAAAAAAAGCTCTTCATCCGCCAGGTCGAGGTTTTCGCCGCATACGCAGCCTATAACGACTACGAAATAGGGCGCGTGATTCAGGCCTTCCAAGACCTCGGGAAGCTCGACAACACGCTCATTATCTACATAAACGGTGACAACGGCACCAGCGCCGAGGGAGGGCCGCTCGGTACGCCGAACGAAGTCGCGTTCTTTAACGGCGTCACCGTGCCTGTCGAAGAGCAGATGAAGTTCTACGACGTATGGGGTACGGAGAAGACCTACAACCATATGTCCGCGGGGTGGTCGTGGGCGTTCGACACGCCGTTCGACTGGTTCAAGCAGAATGCGTCAAGGCTCGGCGGCATCAATCAGAACATGGCGGTGTCGTGGCCGGCGCGTATCAAGGACAAGGGGGCACTCCGCGAGCAGTTCATCCACGTAATCGACGTCATGCCGACTATACTCGAAGCGGCAGGTATTCAGGCTCCCGAGGTGGTTGACGGAGTCAAGCAGGCTCCCATCGAGGGCACTAGCTTCCTTTATACTTTTGACGCCAAGAACGCAAAGACTCCGTCCAGGCACCATACCCAGTACTTCGAGATGATGGGCCAGTGGGCGCTCTATAACGACGGCTGGCTACTCAGCACCAAGGTTAACCGCGCGCCGTGGCAGGCTTTCGGCCCGGCGAATCCGGATCCCCTGAATAACCAGGTGTTCCAGCTCTATGATTTGACCAAGGACTTCAGTCAGGCCAACGACATAGCCGCGGAGCATCCGGACAAGGTTGAAGAGATGCGGAAGATGTTCGTCGAGGAAGCGAAGAAATATCAGGTCTTCCCGCTGGATGCATCGGTGGCGGCCCGAATCGTCGCGCCGCGCCCGAACATAACGGCAGGGCGTACGGAGTTCGTTTACACGCGGCCGATGGTCGGACTCCCGCAAGGCGACTCGCCGTTTCTGCTGAATACCTCTTACACCATAACCGCCGATATCGACGTACCGGAGGGCGGAGCCGAAGGGATGATTCTGACCTCGGGCGGACGATTCGCCGGATATGGCTTTTACCTTCTGAAAGGCAAACCTGTGTTCCTTTGGAACCTTCTCGACCTGAAGCGGATAAAGTGGGAAGGGCCCGAAGCCCTCTCACCGGGCAAGCACACGCTCGAATTCGATTTCAAGTATGACGGCTCCGGCAGCGGCACGCTCGCGTACAACAGCTTCAGCGGAGTCGGCAGCTCCGGCACGGGCACGCTCAAGGTGGACGGCAAGGAAGTTCAAACGATCAAGATGGAGCACACGCTGCCGATGATTTTGCAATGGGACGAGAGCTTCGACATCGGTTCCGACACGCTCACGGGCGTGAACGACGAGGATTACCAGCCGCCGTTCCCGCTCACGGCCGGGCTCGACAAGCTTACGATCAAGATCGATCGACCGCAGCTTTCGCCCGAAGACATCAAGAAGCTGGAGAAAGCGGAGGCCGAGGCGCGCGACGGTGCGGCGCCGCATCATGCCGAGCCTACGCATCAGTAGAAGTCAGGTGCGGACAAAACATATAGAGAGTTGCCGCCGTTTCGGCTGTGCGTCTCGCCGGGTAAACGAAGGGGCTATTCGAGAATGCACGGCCGAAACGGTCTGAAAATCGCACGCGTTTCGAGATTTTACGAGTATATCGAGGGTATATATGTCGAGATTAAATCTTTACCGCCGGAGCTTCATTATTGCCGGTGCGGCTGTTTTGTGCCTGGTGTTGGGTGTCGGGGACGCGTATAGCCAGTGCGGCGCTCTTTGCGCGCACGAGCGGACTGGCGGCCGCGGAGTTTCCGCTGAGGGTCTCTTCAGCGCGGACGAGACCTATCCAGACGGGAACGAACCGCTCTACGCACAAGCCGGCGAAACCACGACCGATTCGACATTCGTCGAAGCGCCTTCGGATAAGTGGCAATTCGCTATAATTCCCTATCTCTGGCTGATGGGAATAAACGGGAAAACCACGATCAAGGGCCGGACTTCCAATCTGAATGTTTCCTTCGGAGATATATGGGACAATCTCGATTTCGCCGCCGAGGTGCATATCGAGGCGTGGAAGGACAGGTACGGGTTTTTCATCGATACGAGCTTTGCGAAAATAGCTATTAAGAACAATGTCGATCTAAGGTTCGATAACAACCTGAGCGCAAAGTTCATAACGAAATTTTTCCTCGGAGAATTCGGGGGGTTCTACAGGCTGGGAACATGGCAGCTCGGTGGTGGAGCAGAGAGTTATAAAAGCAAGGCAAACAGCTCCCTTACATTGGACCTTATCGGCGGAGGCCGCTATTGGTATCTCAAAAATGAACTGGATATTAAGGGGCCTTTCGGCGTGAACCCTAACGTAAGCGACAGTCAGAACTGGTTCGATTTCATAGTCGGTGGGCGAGCTAATCTTGCCCTGAATAAATTTTTCATCCAGCTGAGGAGTGATATAGGTGGGTTTGGACTCGGCTTTTCTTCGGACATATCATGGAATATCGCAGGATATATAGGTTATGAGCTTCCGTGGTACCGGATAACGCCAATAATCGGCTATAGGGCTCTGTACGATAAATACAAGGATGGAAGCGGCGACAATCGGTTTGTGTGGGATGCGTGGATATACGGTCCGCAGATTGGCGTCGCGTTTCAGTTCTAGAGGTCAAATGAGTGTCAAATCACCTTTATTTACTTGAAGAAGGGAGTGACGGATTTCCGATTTTGCCGTGTCCATACAACTCGATTGAAATTCACTGCTCTGTTTAGATAAAATCTTCTTAAATAAAATCCTCCGAACGAGGCCATAATGGAATCAGACTACCTTTCTGTCAGACTATCTTTACTGTTATTTGTGGCGGGGTTTATATTCTTGCCGTCTGTATCGGCACAACAGGAAACACGGCCTCCTAATATCGTCTATATAATTGCGGACGATCTCGGCTGGAAGGACGTTGGCTTTCACGGTTCGGATATAAAAACCCCGAACCTGGACGAGCTTGCAAAAGGCGGCGTAGTCTTCGAGCAATTTTATGCCCAACCCATGTGCACGCCATCCCGAGCGGCGCTTATGACTGGTCGTTACCCCCATCGTTATGGCCTCCAAACGCTCGTTATCCCCTCAGCGGGCACATACGGTCTGGCTACGGATGAATGGCTGCTGCCACAGGCTCTTAAGACAGCGGGTTACAAGACGGCGATAGTAGGAAAGTGGCATCTTGGCCACGCCGACCGCAAGTACTGGCCGCTCCAGCGTGGGTTCGATTATCAGTACGGGCCTATACTCGGAGAGATCGACTATTTTACCCACTCCGCTCACGGAACGGTCGATTGGTACAGAAACAACAAGCTGATTAATGAAGAAGGATATGTGACGGAGCTCCTCGGCCAAGACGCTGTTAAGGTTATAGAAGGACATGATCCGAATACCCCGCTGTTTTTGTATCTGGCGTTTACCGCTCCTCACGCACCGTACCAGGCCCCTGATGAGTATCTGGGCAAGTATAAGAATATCTCTGACCCAACCCGCCGCGCTTACGCCGCAATGATCACCGCAATGGACGACCAAATCGGACGAGTAATTGCCGCGCTCGACAAACGCGGAATGCGGGACAACACCCTCATTATCTTCCAGAGCGATAACGGTGGGCCTCGTTCTGCCATGTTTACCGGAGAGGTGGATACATCCAAGCTTACAATCCCCTCTGACAACGGTCCTTACCGCGACGGCAAGGGAATGCTCTACGAGGGTGGGACACGAGTCGTGGCTTTGGCGAACTGGCCGGGTTATATCAAGGCGGGTTCCATTATCGACGAGCCTATCCATATAGTAGATATGTATCCCACATTGACCGGACTCGCGGGTGCGCCTGCCGGTAATGGGAAGCAAATAGACGGGCTGGACGTTTGGTCGACCATAAGCGACGGTAAGCCATCGCCGAGGGATGAAGTCGTTTACGACATCGAGCCCTTCCGCGCGGCTCTACGCAAGGGGGACTGGAAGCTGGTTTGGAAAACCACATTGCCTTCCAGAGTCGAACTGTTCAACCTGCGGGAAGATCCGTCCGAGAAGACCAATCTCGCGGACGAATATCCGGAGAAAGTAAAAGAGATGCAAAAAGAGATTGAGGCAATGGCAAGCGAAGCAGCGCAGCCGCTGTTTATGATGGAGGCTTTCGGTGTTGCGAAGGGAATTCTCTTCGGTTCGGTCGAAACCCCGGAAGATGAGGAGTATATAGAACAACAACCCTAATGCTTTTATAGATGATGTGTTGATTACGAAACGGGATTCGGGAGTGATTAAGAAAACGCGAATCACAATTTGACGGTATTAAGAAATTGAACCATCATGAATATCTCTTGTTCGAAGGGTTGCGGGTACAAGGGAACTAATTTTGTCGTGAGTGACAGCTCCTGTTGAGAAATTCAAAACTGGTTATCGGCGTGGTGATGGTTGTCGTCCTGATCGCCGTCTTTCTGGCGGTGAAGGGCCCGTCTTATTTCGGGCCGGACGAGGCGAAACGGCCCGCGGCCTCGCCGATATATACGAAGAGCCCCGTTTCAGAGCCGGAGTTTACCGGCGGCAAGGTCTGCGCAAAGTGTCATCAAAGCGAGTACGACCAATGGCTCGGATCTCACCACGATCTCGCCATGCAGGTGGCGGACGGTGAGACCGTACTAGGGGATTTCGGCGGCGCGGAATTCGATTACTACGGCCGGAAGTCCCGGTTCTATAAGCAGGGCGACAGGTTCCTGGTCGAGACGGACGGACCGGACGGAGAGCTCCGCGAGTACGAAATAAAGTACACGTTCGGCGTGTATCCGCTGCAGCAGTATCTGGTCGAATTCCCGGGCGGGCGGCTCCAGGCTCTCGGGATAGCTTGGGACAGCAGGCCCGCGGGCGAGGGCGGACAGCGCTGGTTTCATCTATACCCCGATCAGGAAATCGTGCACACCGACACGCTTCACTGGACCGGGATAGATCAGAACTGGAACCACATGTGCGCCGATTGTCATTCTACCGACCTCAAGAAGAATTACGACCTCGAAACCAATACCTATAAAACCTCCTGGTCCGAGATCAACGTTTCGTGCGAGGCATGCCACGGCCCGGGCTCGGAGCACGTGAAGTGGGCGGAAACGAAGGATTCGGGCGCGGCGTCCGGAAACGGGCTTGTCGTTGACCTCGGCGAAAGAAAGGGCGCGAGCTGGAATATCGACGCGGGCTCGGGGAAAGCCGTCAGGAGCCGTCCGATCGGCGGTCATAATGAAGTGGACGTCTGCGCGCAGTGCCATTCGAGAAGGAGCGAGATAGCCGAGGACTACTTCCATGGGAAGAGCCTTCTCGACAGCTACATACCTTCGCTTCTGGACGAGGGAGTCTACTATCCGGACGGTCAGATACAGGCGGAAGATTACGAGTACGGCTCGTTTATTCAGAGCAAGATGTATCACCAGGGGGTAACCTGCAGCGATTGCCATAATCCTCATAGCCTTGAGCTCAGGGCCGAGGGCAACGCGTTATGCGGGCAGTGCCATTCGGCGGAGAAATACGACACGCCGGTGCATCACAATCACAAGGCAGGGTCGGCTGGCGCGAGCTGCGCCGCGTGCCATATGCCCGAGACGATGTATATGCAGATAGACGGCCGCCGCGATCATAGCATACGGATACCGCGGCCCGATCTCACCGTTGAAATCGGCGTTCCAAACGCATGCGGCAAGTGTCATACGGACCGCTCCCCGGAATGGGCCGCGTCTGAGATATCCGGTTGGGAAGGCGGGGATTACAAGGGCTACCAGGGCTACGCCGAGGCGCTTAGCGCGGGCAGGACCGGAGCGGCAGGGGCGGAGGGGCTCCTGATGAGCCTCGCCGGGAATGAAGGCGCCCCTTCGATCGCACGGGCTACTGCGCTCAAGGATCTGGGGGATTATGCGAGCCCTGCGTCACTCCCCATACTTGAAGAAGGCCTCGACAGCGGCGACCCGCTTTTAAGAGAGGCTTCGCTCGATGCGCTTTATCACACGCCCCCCGAAACGAGGCTCACGCTCGCGCTCCCTTTATTAAAGGACCCCGTGCTAGGCGTAAGGTTAAAGGCGGTATCCGTCCTCGCCGGAGTCCCCAAGGCGAACATGACGCCCGCACAGGTGCGGATGCTGAGCGACGGTTTCGGTGAGTTCGTGAAGTCGCAGATGGTGAACGCAGACCGGCCGGAGTCGCACGTAAATCTCGGGCTTGCGTATACGGAGCTAGGGCAATTTGCCGAAGCCGAGAAATCCTATAAAACCGCGATTAGGATCGCTCCATCGTTTACGCCGGCGTATGTGAACCTCGCCGATCTTTATAGAATGGAGGGCCGCGACGCCGAAGGGGAGGGGCTCCTCAGGAAAGCTATCGATATTGCGCCGGGGAATGCCGACACCTACCATGCACTGGGGCTGCTCCTGATAAGACAAAAGAATGTGCCTGGGGCGATGAACGCGCTCGGGGAGGCTGTGAAGCTGAGCCCGGACAATGCCCGCTACAGCTATGTCTATGCGGTAGCGCTAAACGAAACCGGCAAGCCCGACGAAGCGCTGAATGTTCTCGAGAAGGCCAATTCGCGAAACCCTAATGACAGGGAGATACTCTACGCCCTGACGGTATTCAACGCCAACTCCGGAAACCTCGAAGCGGCGAGAGGATATGCCGAGAAGCTACGTGAGCTATCGCCGGAAGATCCCGCGGTCATAAAGCTCTTAAATGACCTCCCGCACAGCGGCTACTAACTTCCTCAGGCATCCCGGAAAGGTGTGATAATCTTTGCTGCATTATCGTATTGAATAATCCCGCTCGAAGCAATAGAATTACTGGCGAATAAATCTCTCCAAGGATTGGAAGATGGCCCTCCTCAGCCTTGCAGCCTGGTGGTAATAGGACGCAACTGGCGAGGCGGACTTTATTGTCGTTGCAGTAATTAGGCTTTTAATCATGCTGAACACTTTCCGATTTACCTTAATATGTATCGCACTGTTCATGCTTTCCGGCTGCGCCGCCACATATGACACTCAACCGCTTGAGAAATCGACTTTCCTCGAAAGGGCGCAGACGAAGAGCCGGGCAGGTCTTACCGTAACGTCGGCGGTATTGAGCCGCGACGAGAGCGAGGAGATATTCGGTGTGGACCTCGCCGCAAGTGGTGTGCAGCCCGTATGGATAGATATTGAGAATAATGCGGACGTGCCTTACATGTTCATGCCGATTGCCCTTGACCCTGATTATTTCTCGCCGAACGAGGTTTCGTGGATGAACCATTTCAGGTTCGGCAGCTCGGCAAACAAGAAAATGGACGCGGTATTTGATGAAAACGCTATAGCGCTCGAGTTCATTCTGCCGGGCCACAGGCGTAAGGGATTCGTATATACAAACCTCGATCCGGGAGTGAAGTTCGTCAATGTTACGCTTTACGAGGTGGAGAATACGGAGAATTTCTTCTTTTACTTCGAGGTGCCCGGGGTAACGCCGGACAATGAACACGTGGATTTCGCGTCTCTCTACACGGACGACGAGATCATACACGTAGAGACGGAGGAAGAGCTAAGGGATGCTCTCGCTACACTCCCGTGCTGCACCACCAACGAGGACGGGACGGGACAGGGCGATCCGATAAACGTTATTTTTGTCGGGAAGCCGAGCGATATAACTGCGGCCACTATCAAGCAAAGGTGGGATATCGCTGAGGTCGAGAGAAAAAAATTCAGCATGGATTTGAACAAGGTGTTCTCGACGGCCAAGTACAGGACTTTCCCTATGTCGAGCCACTATGCATATGGGCGGAGGCAGGATGTCAGCCTCCAAAAATCGAGGGCGAAATCGGGCTCCACGTATCGCCAGCGCAGCACGCTCAGGGTTTGGCTCACCCCCATACGGTACAAGGGAATGACCGTATGGGCAGGGGCAGTAAGCCGCGACATAGGCTCCGATTTGAGGGTCCGAAAATACTGGTTCGTCGCCCAGGAAATCGACCCGAACATAGACGAGACGCGGGACTATATCGTAGAGGATATGGTGCTTTCCGGTAATGTCTACGAGCTTGGATTCGTAAAGGGTATTCCTCCTGCTACTGAAGACGATCCCAACACCAACCTTTCCGGCCTCCCGTGGTGGTCGGACGGCAAGAGGGCGGTACTTTTCTTCACCGACGAGCCGGTTCAGCTCGATGAGTTGGTGATACTTCCATGGGAAGAGGTGGAATATTGAGCGCGATGAGAGCCGTACTTTCTATTCTGGCGTTACTGCTGCCTGTGATGATTGCCGGCTGCTCGCCTTATTGCGGAACACAGTCGGATGAAGAAGCGGCTTTCGGCGCGCCTCCGGCAAAGGGCTGCAAGGCGTATTCACCTTCCAGCGACCCGCTTGGGGATGTGCCGTTCATGACCAGGAGCGAAACGCAGTCCGAGGATGGTATCACAGTTACCGCAGCCGTGCCAAGCGATCAGGAGAACGAAGAGATTTTCGGCTTCAATCTCGGCGGAAAAGGGATCCAGCCGGTGTGGATCGAAGTTCGGAACGATTCCGACAAGCCGGTTACTCTGGTTTATGTGGCTATTGACCCGGAATATTACTCGCCTAACGAGGCCGCATACACGAATCACGGGTTCGCGAATCCGACAAACGAGGACATCACAGAGTATTTCAACGACCAGAGTACTAGCAGGGTAATACCCCCGGGCGGTGAGATTTCAGGCTTTTTCTACGCCGAGTGGGACCCGGGCGTGAAATACCTGGACGTCAGCATTTATGGCGAAAACCGTTATCACAATTTCATGTTTTACTTCAACATTCCCGGGATCAAGCTCGATTTCCAGCGCGTCGACTGGGACAACGTATATAAAGAAGACGAGTACGTGAATTACGAGACGGAAGAGGAGCTGCGGCAGGCTCTGGAAAGCTTCCCATGCTGCGCGACGAGAAAGGACGGCTCGGGCGAGAACGACGCGCTTAACTTTTTCGTCGTCGGCGATACTGACAATATTGTGGCGTCGTTTATAAGGCGAGGCTGGGATGTTACAGAGCCCATAAACGCAAGCTCCGGCTGGAGGGCTTTTAAGGCATACTTCACAGGGAAGAGGTACAGGACTTCCCCAATGAGCAGTGTATATGTGTTCAAACGCGCACAGGACATAGGGCTACAGAAGGCTCGCTCGAGCATTCACGAACGGAACCACCTAAGGCTCTGGCTCATGCCCGTAAGGTATAAGGGCATGGACGTGTGGGTGGGCTCGGTGAGCAGGGATGTCGGGTCTTACATGACGTTCAGGACCCCGTGGCTCTCGGCCCACGCAATAGACCCGGACCTCGACGAGGCGAGGACGTATCTGGAGCAGGACCTTCTCTTTTCGGGGGGTGTGAAGAAGTTCGGGTATGTAAAAGGGATAAGGCCGTCCACACCAGAGGACCCGCACTGGAATTTCATGAAGCAGCCATGGTGGACGGACGGATACCGTACGGTTTTTCTCTTCGGCGACGATCTGACAAGCTTAAACGAGGTGGAAATCTTCGAATGGGAATGGGCCGGCGAGAACAGTGAGGAGGTCATCGAGTACCTTAAGGGTGCGGAGGCGGCAAGAAAGAATGCCGGGGGACTGCCGCACCAGAGTACCGAAAATAATAAAGAGGCTGATTAGTGCCGCACCGGGGATGATTTCTGTCGTTTGTCTTAAATTAGGACATTTGGCGTGTGTCGGCGGCGCCTGAATAGTCTGTCTCCTCGTCTTCCTGTAGTCCGCTTCATCCGCAGGTATTGGTTATTTCCATATAAAACCTTGATGACCGGCGCTTGCTTCGTCGTTGAATTCCCACCGATTACTTGATTTTGTAATACGCTGCCTAACTGGTACGAGTCTTGCAAGCTTAATCGGAGGAATGAAAGGATATCCAAAAGAGCTGGTTTTAAGGGACAAGACGACCGTCATTGTGAGGCAGATCCGGGAGGAGGACGCTGGCGCCGTAAGGAGACTCTTTTCCAGGATTCCGAAATCGGACCTGCTCATGTACAAAGACGACGTCGCCAGGCGCGAGCCTCTCGAAAACTGGTTTCTTAGTCAGAGTTACAAGAAAGTCGAGGACCTGGTCGCAATCAGGGACGGCGAGGTCGTAGCCAAGGGCACACTCAACACCGAGGGGCTGTTTTGGCCCCACGCAGCCGAGGTGAAGCTCGTGGTGGACCCTGAATGCCGGGGCAAAGGGCTCGGCTCGCTTATGTTCAACATCCTCCTTTACGAAGGTCTCAAAAGGCATTTTCAGAAAATTATCGTGAGGTATCTTCACGATAATATGAGCTTCATAAAAATCCTCAATCACTATGGCTTCGAGCCGGAATCCGTCCTCAACTACTATGTGGTCGATGAGGACACCAGGGATCAGAAGGACCTGGTAGTTGCGTCCTACGATCTTCAGACGTGGGAGAGGAGATTCGAGTACTATACATATATATAACGGCATTCTTCTCCCTCGAATCATATTCGGGGAGATTGTAAGCGGAATGGCCCGATGCTATTCTGTAAATTCGGTCGTTGTTTCCATATGGAATCGGCCGAGGAGTCTATTCAGCAATGGACAAAGGCGTAGAAAAGGCGAAAAAGGAGCCGGACTCGGCTATGGCGGGGCAGGAAGGGGAGGCGCGGCCGGAGGACGGGAGTATCGAAGCCGACGAGGAGCTCCTTGAAAAGAATTACAGCCTGATTGTGGAGTCGGTTCCGAGCGGCATCGTTATGACGAACCACAGGGGTCAGATTCTTTTCGTGAATTCACTCGTCTACAAGATGTTCGGATACGAGCCGGGGGAGCTCGTCGGCGAGACTGTCGAAGTGCTTGTTCCCGAGCGCTTCAGGAAGATACACACCGAGTTCAGGTATTCGTACCAGGCCTCGCCGAGCGCCCGTCCGATGGGAAGGGGCAGGGAGCTTTTCGCCTGCAGGAAAGACGGTACGGAGTTCCCGGTAGAGATAGGGCTCAATCCCGTGCAGACGAAAACGGGGATGGTCGTACTCAGCACAATCGTGGATATTACGGACAGGAAGCTCATCGAGAAGCTCGTGAGGGAGGGAGACGAGAAGTTCCGCCGTGTGATGGATAACGCTTCCGACGCAGTGCTCGTCTTCGACTCGGCGGGCAGGGTGGAGACGATAAACAGGGCGGGCCTCGAGCTCTTTGCGGGCGACGGCGGCCAAATTAACGAAATCTGGGAAATTATAACCCCCGAGAGAAGGCAGCGCTTTACCATCCAGCTCGAGCGTGTGAAAGACGGCGAGCCTATTGTAGATCAGGAAACGGAGATGCTCAGAAAGGACGGGGGGCGCGTACCGGTGAGCATAAGCCTCGTTTACATGGAGCAGGGCGGGGGAAGGTTTATCGAAACCGTCAGGGACATATCCGCCAGGATAGCGATGAGGAACAAGATAGTCGAGCTCGAAAAGGCGCAGATAGTCGGCAGGATGGCGGAAGGGTTCGCCCATCATATGGGCACGCCGCTCGCGTCTATGCTGCTCCGCGTGCAGATGCTTAAAGACGACATGAAAGAGATTCCCGAATGCGGGGAAATCGGTGAGAAGCTGGATTCGATAGAGAGGCAGGTACTCTACGGGCAGAAGGTGATACAGAGGCTTCTCCGGTTTGTCAGCAACCCGCAGAGCGAAAAGGCCCCCGAGAATCTCTCGGAGATTTTGACCGAGTCGCTGGATATGGTGCGGCCGCTCTTACGGAAGCAGGGTGTGACCGCGGAAACGGATCTTGACCCGGGGCTAGTGATTCTTTCGGATCCGAATCTCCTTCACCTTGTTTTCAGCGATGCGGCCATGAACGCCGTTGACGCCATGCCCGAGGGCGGGAAGCTTACTATTACGGCCAATGGGGAAGAGGTCCCCGGGTTCGCAGTTGTGCGGATAGCGGATACGGGCACAGGCATACCGAGGGAGGTTATACCGTTTGTCTTCGACCCCTTTTTCACGACGAAGCCGACGGGGGTGGGGACCGGGCTGGGCCTGTCCGTCGCGAAACGCGTCATAACCGATCACGGCGGAGAGGTCTCGATCAAAAGTAAGGAAGGGAAGGGGACTACGCTTCTTATTAAACTGCCGATACATGTGGAGATGGAGTCATAGTGGACAAGAATAGATTCAAGGTATTGATCGTAGATGACGACGCGGAGTTCGTCGATATTTTGAGAGAGCTTTTAGAGCGGAGCGGGTACGAGGTTATTCCGTCTTATTCCGGAAAGGAAGCGCTGGAGAAGGTGCACGAGTCGCAGCAGGGTGTGGACCTTGCCCTCGTGGACCTCGTCATGCCGCTCATGGACGGTTATACCCTCCTCGAAAAACTAAGGGAGCTCATGCCGGAGCTGCCGGTGATCATGGTGACGGGGCAGGGGACTGTGCAGAACGTCGTCGAGGCCATAAAGCTCGGGGCGAAGGATTTCGTCACCAAGCCGTTCGACAAGGACGTTCTCCTGAACAAGATAGACGCTATCAAGAAAACGCGCGAGCTCGAAGACAGGGTGGACAACCTGAAGGAGCTCCTTTCGGACAAGTACGGATTCGACAGCATAGTCAGCAGCTCGAGGGCCATGAGGCTCGTCTTCGAAAAGGCCTCCGCCGGGGCGGGCAGCAACGCGCCCGTATTCATCGTGGGCGAGACGGGAACCGGAAAGGAGCTCATGGCGAAGGCCATACACATCAAAAGCCAGAGGGCGGAGAGGCCTTTTATTGCAGTCAACTGCGGCGCGATTCCGAAGGAGCTGCTCGAATCCGAGCTCTTCGGGTATAGGAAAGGGGCCTTTACGGGGGCGGTAAGGGACCACGAGGGGCTTTTTCTGGCGGCGGACAAGGGGACGATATTCCTCGACGAAATAGGAGAGATGCCGAAGGACCTTCAGGTGAGGATGCTGAGGGTCCTGGAGGAATACAAGGTAAGGCCCCTGGGTCATACGAACGAGATACCCCTCGACGTAAGGGTTATTGCGGCAAGCAATCACTCAATAGAAGAGCTTAAGACAAAGTATCTGAGGGAAGACCTCTTCTTCAGGCTCGCCGTGATCGTTATAGAGCTCCCTCCGCTCAGAGAGCGGAAGACGGATATTCCTCTCCTCCTGGATTATTTCTTAAAGAGGTTCAACAGGAAATACGGAAAGAACGTCGGCGGGTTCTCGGAGGATGCGTATTCGGCCCTTTACTCCTATGATTTCCCCGGCAATATCAGGGAGCTCGAAAACCTTATAGAGAGCATCGTCGCCGTAATCCCGCCTTCGAAGACCCTCATCTCCGAAAAGGATCTCAAGAATCATCTCCTCTGGAGCCAGCCGCGGACGTCGGAGCATCAGCTCCTTTCGCTCGACAAGCTGGAGAAGTTCGCACTGGAGCAGGCTCTCAGGGAATCGGGCGGGAACAAATCGAAGGCCGCCGAGATGCTCGGGATTTCGAGGGACACTCTTTACAGGAAGATGAAGCTCTTTTCGCTCGAATAACCTGGATACGAGGCTGCCGATCCGGCCTCATCCGCCCGCCGCATGGGCAGCAAAATTCGCGCGGCCTGCGGCGATGAAAAATGCTTTAAGCTACACCGAACCAGAACCCCATTCTCACTATACGCTTCCTAGATGGCGCCCGGCCCGACGAGGTGGAGCTCTTCAGTTGCCTTGACCGCGCCGCTCCCGGGGTCGATGAGATCGAGAGGCACGGTGCCTGTGCCGCCTTTACCCATGAGGCCCTTGGGGAACTTGACGAAGAAGTGCACCGTGAGGTTTTCGCCCGGCCCGAGGTTTATGGTGTCGCTCTGCGTAACGATTTCGGCCCCCTTGGTCTTGAGATCTTCGGGCAGGGCCGTCTTTATCGTGACGCCGTTAAATGTTTGGTTCTTTATGCTCATCTTGAAGTGGTTTATCACCTGCTCGGAGCCGTCCGGATTTTGAATGACCTGGTAGGGCGTGTCCTTGCCCCTTAGCACCGTAACGGCAAGGTCCTGCCGCCTCGAAACCGAGAATACGAGCGCCGACACGACCGCCACGAGAAGGATGGAATAGATGGCGACGCGGGGTCTTAAGAAGCGGGTCTTTATGCCCTTGAGAGCGTTTCCCGTGTCGTATCTTATGAGCCCCCGCGGCTTTTCTACCTTGTCCATTACCTCGTCGCAGGCGTCTATACAGGCCGTGCAGCCTATGCATTCGAGCTGAAGGCCGCTTCGTATGTCGATACCCGTCGGACAGACGGCGACGCACTTGTAGCAGTTGATGCAGTCGCCCTCTCTCTCGCCCGGCTTTACGATTCCCTTGCGGGGCTCGCCGCGAACGGAGTCGTATGTGACAGTGATGGAGTCGTCGTCCATGAGGGTGGACTGGAACCTTCCATAGGGGCACATGATTATGCAGAACTGCTCCCTGAACCATCCGAAGTCGAAGAGGAGCACCGCCGTAATGAACGCCATGATGACGAATATCGTCCAGTTTTGGTGCGGGTTGTGCTGCGTCATTTCGACGAGCTTATCGGCGCCGACAAAATAGGCGAGGAAGCTGTGGGCTATTACGAGGCTCGCGACGAGAAAGAGCGCCCAGAGAAGGCCCAGCTTGAAGAACTTCTTTACGTCCCACGGTGCCTTGGCGAGGTTACGCTGCTGTATGTGGCTCCCGATTATGAGATATTCGAGCCGTCTGAATACCCCGTCAATGAAGACCGTTTGCGGGCAACCCCAGCCGCACCATACCCTCCCCCAGACGGCCGTGATGAACGCAAGCCCGATAGTCAGGAACGCGAGGATAAAGAATATGAGCGGCGCGTCGTGGGCCCAGAACGTAAGGCCGAATACGGAGAATCTTCTCTCGGCAATGTCGAGCAGGAGCGCCTGATGGCCGCCGATCTTGATCCACGGAAGGACGAGGAAGAAAATGACGAGGAAGATTTCCGTTATGGTCCTTCTCCGTCTCCATATGCCTTCGACCTGGGCCGGAAATATGAAAACCCTCTTTCCCGTCTCGTCCATGGACGCCGGGCGTTCCTGGGGGAGATTTCTTTGATCGACTACCTTCATTCGTGTCCTTCCTCGTCTCCTTCGTGCTCTTCTTTGTCTCCGCCGCGTTCTATCTCGACCCCCTGGGGAGCCTTGGCCCCGGGCGGGTTCGATCCGTAGAGACTGTAGACGTACACGGCGACGTCCTCCTGGAGGTCGGGAGGGATGAGCCCCTTCCAGGGCGGCATGCCCTTGTCGGGAACGCCGTCGTTCATGACCTTGAGGATAGCGGGAACTGTGCCGTCGCCGTGGAGCCAGTAGTCGTCCGTGAGGTTCGGCCCGATGAGACCCTGCGCCTTGTCACCGTGGCAGGCCATGCACTTCAGCATGAACTCGGCCTTACCCTTTTCGAGGACTTCCTGATTGTTCACAAGCGCGGCGTAGTCCTTGGTCGCTATCTGTTCCTGGGCGGCTTCGGAGACCTTGGCCTGCTCGGACCTGATCTGGCTCATTTCGGTTGCCAGCCTCTGGTCTGAATCCGGCCCGCCTAGGAATTCGTAATAGGCGAAGTATATGACCGCGAACACGATGGTGATGTAAAACGTCAGGAGCCACCAGCGGGGCAGGGGGTTATCCAGCTCGTGTATGCCGTCGTAGTCGTGGTCCTTAATGAGTTTATCCTTTTCCGTCATTTATGGTCCTCCTTCCGGAGCATGCTGTCCTCTTCGAGGGGCAGCATCTCCATCTCCTCTATCTCTTTTTCCGGTGTCGTCATGGCGCGGTATACGATCGCCGCGAAGACCGAAACGAAAATAACCAGGCCGACGACTGTCATCCATATATCCTGAAAGTATGAAAGGGCTATTTGTTTGATGACGCCACCCCCTCGGGACTTTTTTGGCCCAGGCTCTGGAGATAGGCTATGAGCGCAATCATCTCGGTGTCCTTTATGGACTTGAGCGAAGCGTCCTGCTCCAGAAGGCCTTCGTATATGACTGCGGCCTGCTTCTCGGCGTTGATGTCGGCGTTGGCTACCTCGTCGTCCGTGTATGGAACCCCGAGCATTCTCATCACGCTGAATTTCTTCCTCAGAATCGTGTAGTCGAGCTTGCTCGATGCGAGCCACGGGTAGGCCGGCATGATGGATTTCGGGGTGATCGCCCTCGGGTCTATCATGTGCCTGAGATGCCACATGTCGGGGTATTTACTGCCCACTCGGGCGAGGTCGGGCCCCGTACGCTTCGAGCCCCACTGGAAGGGCCTGTCGTACATCGATTCGCCGAGCGTAGAGCTGGCGCCGTACCTGAGGACGTCGAAGGGAAGCTTCCTTATCATCTGGGAGTGGCAGGTGTAGCAGCCTTCCCTTACGTAAATGTCCCTCCCCGCGAGCTCGAGCGGCGTGTAGGGCTCGGTCTTTTCCGCGGCCGGGAGATATTTGTACATGGAAAGCGTGGGGATAATCTCGATTACCGAGCCGACCGCTATGGCTATGAACATGAGCACGGTGAAGATGGCGCTCATGGCTTCGAGCTTCCTGTGGCCCTTGCCCATCTCGCTCGGGTCCATCGTGTTGACCATTGCCGCCGCGGCGGCCTTGTCGGTTTTCGGAGCGGTTTTGACTGTCTTCACCACGTTATAGATGAGGAGCAGGAAGCCCGTGAGGTAGAGGGCGCCGCCCAGGAATCTGACGTAGTAGAGGGGGACTATCCGCATTACCGTCTCGACGAAGTCCGGGTAGACGAGCTGCCCGTTTTCGCCTATGGCCATCCACATGAGCCCCTGTGTGATGCCGCTCGCCCACATGGAGATGTAGTAGAGCAGGATGCCGAGGAGGCCTATCCAGAAATGCCAGTTCATGAGGCGGACGCTGTACATGTCCCTGTTCCAGAGCTTTGGCACGAGATAGTAGATTACGCCGAACGTAAGGAAGCCGTTCCAGCCGAGGGTCCCGCCGTGCACGTGGCCGATAATCCAGTCGGTGTAGTGCGCGAGCGAGCTCACGGATTTGATGGAAAGGAGCGGGCCCTCGAACGTGGACATACCGTAGAATGTGACGGCTACGGCCAGGAATTTCAGAATCGGGTCTGTCCTGACCTTGTCCCACGCGCCTCTTAACGTCAGAAGACCGTTGATCATACCGCCCCAACTCGGCGCCCAGAGCATGAGACTGAATACCATGCCGAGCGTCTGCGCCCAGTCGGGCAGCGACGTGTTAAGGAGGTGGTGCGGGCCGGCCCATATGTATATGAAGACCAGGGACCAGAAGTGAATTATCGAGAGCTTGTAGCTGTATATCGGCCGGTTGGCTGCTTTGGGCACATAGTAGTACATGAGCCCGAGGAACGGCGTCGTCAGGAAGAACGCGACGGCGTTGTGACCGTACCACCATTGAACCAGCGCATCCTGTGCGCCGGCGTATACGGGGTAGCTCTTAAAGAGGGCGACCGGTATCTCTATCGAGTTCACTATGTGGAGGACGGCGACCGTAATGATGGTCGCGATGTAGAACCATATCGCTACGTAGAGGTGCTTCACGCGCCGTATCGCTATCGTGCCGAAGTAGTTGACGGCGAAGATAACCCAGACAACTGCTATTGCGATGTCGATCGGCCATTCGAGCTCGGCGTATTCCTTGCCGTGCGAATATCCGAGCGGGAGCGTGATGAGCGCACCCACGATTATGAGCTGCCAGCCCCAGAAATGAATATTGCTGAGGACGTCGGAATACATCCGCGTTTTAAGCAGCCGCTGGGTCGAGTGGTACATGCCGGCGAATATGATGTTCCCCCCGAACGCGAATATCGCAGCGTTCGTATGAAGGGGCCGTATTCTGCCGAACGTCAGCCAGGAAAGGTCCATGTTGGCCGGCCAGTAGGCGAGCTGGAGCGCGGCCAGAAGGCCTACAACAAAAGCAGCCGCTCCCCAGAATATAGTGGCCGTGAGGAATTTCTTGACTATGACGTCGTCGTAAAATATCTTCTCGGTCGTGGCGGCGTTCCCCGCCGTTACAGAGCTCATTTATCGGTGTCCTCCTTTGG
>JBFWTW010000032.1:0-18959 GCA_050247635.1 Candidatus Dadabacteria bacterium
GCAACACCGATAAGGTCATATCCAGCATCACCGAATGTAAGCAGATGGGAATTCCGGTCCTCGCGCCGGACGTGAACGTGAGCCTCGACGGCTTTACGGCGTCGAACGGCAGCATCCGTTTCGGGCTGGCCGCGATAAAGAACGTCGGCGAAGGAACCGTGGACGCTATAATCAGCGCCCGAAAGGAGAAGGGGAAGTTCTCTTCCATCTTCGATTTCTGTGAGAACGTCGAGGCGCGGAGACTGAACAGGAGAACGTTCGAGAGCCTCATAAAGAGCGGCGCGTTCGACTCGCTCGGCGTAAACAGGGCGAGCCTGATGGAGTCGCTGGACATGCTACTCAGCTACACGTCAATAAGACAGAAAAGCTCCGTGGACGGGCAGCACAGCCTCTTTTCCCTTAGCGATGCGATTGCGCTCCCTAAGCTGGCCGAATTAGAAGAATGGGCCGAGAAGGAGCTCCTCAAAAACGAGATGGACATACTGGGTTTTTACGTCACGAGCCATCCGCTTACGAAATATCTGTCCGAGCTCGGAAAGGCGTCGATCGTAGACACCGAGTCGCTCCTCGAAATTAAGGAGAAGCAGGAAGTCTCTGTCGCCGGAGTCGTCAGGACGCTTACCGTAAAGCACACCAAGAGCGGCACAGGAATTTTCGGGAACCTCATCATCGAGGACCTTAACGGGTCCGTCGAGGTCTTTATATTCAACGACCTTTTGAGAAAGTCACTCCACCTCCTCGAAGACAAGATAGAGCCCGTGATTATAAAAGGCGTGCTCGAGCCGGGTGAGGACAGGGTGAAAATGCGCGCCGTCGAGATCATGCCTATAAAGGGTATGCGGAGCGGCTCGACCGTTCACATAAGCCTCGGGAACGGATCCCTTAGGGAGGAAAACTTCGTCCGCTTAAAGGAGATATTCAACTCCTATCCGGGGCAGGCTCTCGTGCACGTTCACCTGGAAACGGACCACGGCGAGGCCGTGATAGAAGTGGAGGATAACAGGGTGGACATCGAGGATAATTTTATATACGAGGTCGAGTCGCTTCTCGGCAAGAATTCGCTCAGGCTTTCCTAATCTTCCGCACGCGCGGAATCTATAATTTCCTTCAGCTTATCGGGATCACTGGTTACGACGAAGACTTCTTGGACGGAAGTGCCGCTCCTGGCTATGAGCTTTGCGCCGCTTACGGTGCTGTACCTGTACCTGACTTCGAGGTTCTCACCCGTTTTCCTGGCGACTTTTATCTCGCCGGGGATTATCGATTCGACAAAATCCTGCGTCGAGAGCCTGTCTTCGAGAAACCTCCTGAGGCCCTTGATTATGCCGTGCTGGCGCTTGATCTTGTTCTTCCTGTGTTTCATCTGCCTTGAGCGTATGAGCGGTTTGGGTTAAATATACAAGGATATTGACCGCTTTCCTAACGGGAGGACGTGCCGCGCGAACTGCATTCCGGTTGTATATTCAATGAAAAGAATAACAGAGCTCGATTTCGACAATACTTACAGAAGGCTACCGGGGGATTTTTACGACGCCGTCCGCCCGACGCCGCTCGTAAACCCAAGGCTAGTGAGCTTCAACCCCGACGCGGCCGCGCTCATAGACCTCGACCCCGAAGAGGCTAATAACCCGGAGCTGGCGCTCTATCTGTCGGGCGGAAAGTCTATACCGGGAGCGGAGCCGCTCGCGATGTATTACACCGGGCACCAGTTCGGCGTCTATAACCCAGACATCGGCGACGGGAGGGCGATACTGCTGGGCGAGGTCAGAAACCGGCGCGGCGGGAAGTGGGACCTCCATTTAAAGGGAGCGGGGAGGACGGCGTACGCGCGGGTATTCGACGGGAGGGCGGTTCTCCGGTCGGTCATCCGGGAGTATCTATGCGGCGAGGCGATGCACGGCCTCGGCATCCCGACGACGCGGGCGCTTTCGATAGTCGGTAGCGACGAGAAGGTCGAGCGCGAGACTACGGAGAGGGGGGCGATGCTGCTCAGGATGGCGGAGACGCACGTCAGGTTCGGCTCGTTCGAGGGTTTTCATTACACGGGCCGGGAAGATTACGTGAAGCTCCTCGCCGATTACGTGATAGAGGGCTTCTTCCCTCACCTCGCCGGGGAGGAAGACAGGTACGCCTCGTTTTTATCCGAGGTCGTGGACAGGACCGCCAGGCTGATCGCACTGTGGCAGGCGTACGGCTTTACGCACGGCGTAATGAATACGGATAACATGTCGATAATAGGACTCACACTCGATTACGGCCCGTTCGGGTTTCTCGAAGATTACAGCCAGGAATACATACCCAACCACTCGGATCACTTCGGGAGGTATTCGTTCGGCAACCAGCCCGCGATAGCGCTCTGGAATCTCCAGAAACTCGCGGAGGCTCTCGGGAGCGTCGTTCCAAGGGATCTCTCGCACGAGATAGTCTTCGGGTTCCGGGGGCTCTACGGGAAATACTATCTCGGAATCATGAAACAGAAGCTGGGGTTTCTCACGGACGACCCAGGGGACCCGGCGCTGATAAAAAACCTTCTCACTATATTAGAGGAAGAGAAAGCGGACTATACGAATTTCATGAGAGGGTTGGGCGATTTCTCTACGGAAGAGGGGGCCGATGACGGGCACCATGCCGGGATGCTCGAAGACTCGCCTGCCTATAGGGAATGGGCCGGCGCTTACAGGAGAAGGCTTATTTCCGAGCGGAGTGTTGATGCCGAGCGTAAAAAAGCGGTGAGCTCCGTAAACCCGAAATATATACTCAGGAATTATCTTGCCGAGAGGGCGATAAGAAAGGCCGAGGATGAGAGCGATTATTCAGAGATCGAAAGGCTCCGCGTTCTCCTTAAAAATCCATTTTCAGAGCAGCCCGGCTTCGAGGAGTATTCGAAACCGGCCCCGCCTTCGGAGCGGGGACTCGTTATAAGCTGCTCGTCATAAAATCGAAGCCAGGGCCCTACGGCCCGGTATCGGCTACTTCCCTTCGAGATAGGCGGCGATAATCTTTTTCACCCCGTGCGCGAGAAATGAGACCGTAACCTTTGCGGAATCCCCTTCTCCCTCGACCTTGGTAATAGTCCCCGGTCCGAAAGACGGGTGGTGGATCTTCTGCCCCGCTTTGTAGCCGGAGTTTCCCGGTTTCGGCGTCGGTGGCGCTGCCGAGCTCGAAGCGCTCCCTGTGCGTCTCGTCGCGGATTTATTCCTCGGCGCGAAGCCGGAGGATGTGCTTTCCCTCAGGAGCCCGGTGTACAGGTTCTTCACCTCGACAAGCTCCTCGGGGAGCTCGGATACGAATCTCGAAGGCGTCGGCCGCTCTTCCTTGCCGAAAAATCTCCTGCTCCGTGCACCGATTAGGTAGAGCTTTTCCCTTGCGCGCGTAATGCCGACGTAGAAGAGCCGCCTCTCTTCCTCGACGTCGCCGTTGTCCTTTAGAGAGTTATAATGCGGGATCAGTTTTTCTTCCATTCCGATTATGAAGACGACGGGGAATTCGAGCCCCTTCGCGCTGTGAAGCGTCATCAGCGCGACGCGCTCTTCCTTTCCGCTGTAGCTGTCGATGTCGCTCGACAGAGTGATCCTGTCGAGGAATTCCCTGACTCCGGCTCCTTCCTCCTCCCTTTCGAATTCGGCGGCGATGTTGAATATTTCACCGACGTTTTCGCGCCTCTCGGGCTCCTTCTCCAAAAGTTCCAGGTAGCCCGTTTTTTCGAGAATCCTGTCTATTGTCTCACCGATGCCGTGGTCTTTCTCGAATTCTATCAGGCCATCCAGCATCGAAAGGAATTTCTTGAGCGCGAGTGTAGTCCTTTGTGGTAACAAGTTCTCCGCGACCGATTTCCTTAGGGCCTCGACGAAAGTAATGTCCTCTTCGGCGGCGAGACGCGTGACTTCGTCGATGGTGCCCTTCCCGATGCCGCGCGCGGGGACGTTGATGATCCTCCGGAGGCTGAGGTCGTCGTTCGGGTTCGCAATCACCCGGAGAAAGGCCGTGAGGTCCCTTATTTCGGTCCTCTGGTAAAAGCCTGTCCCGCCTACTATGGCGTAGGGGACGTCCTTACGCAGGAGCTCCTCCTCAATAACCCTCGACTGGTTATTCGTCCTGTAAAAGACCGCGATGTCCCTGTAGGATCTGCCGCTGGAAACCTCGGACTCTATTTCGGAGACTACGTACCTCGCCTCTTCCCTCTCGTCCACGGCCTCGAAATACGAGAGCTTCTCGCCCTCGGGGTTATCCGTCCAGAGGTTCTTCTCGTGCCTGTTCCTGTTCTTCGTTATGAGGCCGTTCGCGGCGTTCAGGATGTTTTTCGTCGATCTGTAGTTCTTTTCGAGCTTGATTATGCTCGCACTCGGGAAGTCCTTCTCGAAGTTGAGTATGTTCGTGATGTCGGCACCTCGCCAGCCGTAGATCGACTGGTTGTCGTCACCGACGACGAAGATATTCTTGTGCTTCCGAGACAGCATCTCGACTATCCGGTACTGCACGTTGTTCGTATCCTGATACTCGTCCACGAGTATGTGGCGGAACTGCTCCTGGTACGCCTCCAGCACCTCCGGCCTTTCCTCGAAGAGCCTGGCCGTAACATGGAGAAGGTCGCCGAAGTCGAGCGCGTTTAACTTCCGCATCTCCTTTTCGTAGAGCTCGAATATGTTCGTGATGTCCTCGTCAAGCTCGTCATTCCCCGTGTCGCCGGGTTTGCCGCCGCGGTTCTTCGCGCGGTCGATGCGCGTCCTTACGAACCGGGGCTCGATCCCTCTCTCCCCGATGTTGAGCCGCGCCATGCAGTCCTTGATGAGGCGTATCTGATCGGCGTCGTCGTATATAGCGAAGTTACGGTCGAAGCCGGGGAGCTTGTCGATGTCGCGCTTTAAAATCCTGAGCGCGGTGGAATGGAACGTCCCTATCCAGAGGCCCTTCGCGCTACCGGGAATGAGGTGTGAGACGCGCTCGCGCATTTCGTTCGCGGCCTTGTTCGTGAACGTTACGGCGAGTATCCGGTGCGGGCTCACGTCCTCTTTCGTAACGAGGTGCGAGATTCGTTCGGTTATTATTTTCGTCTTGCCCGAGCCTGCGCCTGCGAGGACCAGAAGCGGCCCCCCGGGGTGCGTAACAGCGGCGTGCTGGGACGGATTCAGGGTATCTTTTTTCGCTGTAGTCATGTGTGCTCTTGAGAGTTTGTGCGGAGTGAAAAAGCCTACGATTTAATGGCTGGGGCGGGTGGACTCGAACCACCACAGCAGGCTCCAAAGGCCTGAGTCCTGCCAATTAGACGACGCCCCAACACATAGGGCCTAAGGTTACCAAAATTTGGGTGTTGTGGCAAAATTCGCGGCTCGGCTCGGCTTGACAGGCGTGGTATTATATAAGAAAATATCACTCTTCTTTGAATTCGGAGCGCGTAGCTCAGGGGGAGAGCGCTTGCTTGACACGCAAGAGGTCGCAGGTTCAAATCCTGCCGTGCTCACCACACATTATTGGAGATTATGGAAGAAGTTCGAATAACCCTCCCCGACGGGTCGGAAAAGGCCTTTCCAAAAGGCACTACTGTAGGGGAGATAATAAACTCGACCGGGATTGCGAAAGCCGCCATCGGCGCCAAGGTGAACGGAAAGCTGGCAGACTTCTGGCATGAAGTCGATTCCGACGCTGCGCTCGAGCCTGTGAAAGAAGGCTCGGAGGACGGCCTTGCACTCATAAGACACACGGCGGCGCACGTAATGGCCGAGGCTGTGCAGTCCCTTTTCCCCGAAGCGAAGGTCACCATAGGCCCCGTCATAGAGAACGGCTTTTACTACGACTTCGACTTCCCGCGCGGCTTTACGCCCGAGGACCTCGAAAAGATCGAGGAGAAGATGAAGGAGATAGTAGGCCGGAAGAAGCCCCTCGTAAGAAAGAAGGTTTCGAGGGACGAGGCGATAAAGATCTTCACGGACGAGGGCGAAAACTATAAAGTCGAAATAATAAACGACCTCCCCGAGGCAGACCAGATAACGATATACGATCAGGAGAGCTGGCACGACCTCTGCCGGGGGCCACACGCCCCGTCTACGGGGGAAGTAAAGGCGTTCAAGCTCCTTAGCTCGGCCGGCGCATACTGGAGGGGGAACGAGAAGAACCCGATGCTCCAGCGCATATACGGCACGGCGTTCTGGGACAGAAAGGAGCTTAAGGCATACCTCGACAAGCTCGAAGAGGCTAAAAAGCGCGACCACCGAAAGCTCGGAAAAGAGCTAGACCTTTTCTCGATACAGGACGAGACGGGCGCTGGCCTCGTGCTCTGGCACCCGAAAGGGTCCCGTGTAAGACGGGTCGTCGAGGACTTCTGGCGGAAGGAGCACGAGAGGGCGGGGTACGACCTTCTCTACACGCCGCACATAGCGAAAATAGACCTCTGGAAGACCAGCGGACACATAGACTTTTACAAAGAGAACATGTACCCCCGCATGGAAATGGAGAACACGGAATATCAGTTAAAGCCGATGAACTGCCCTTTCCATATAATGATCTATAAGACCGGCGTCAGGAGCTACCGGGATTTGCCACTCAGATGGGCCGAGATCGGTACAGTCTACCGCTACGAGCGCTCGGGCGTTCTCCACGGGCTTCTGAGAGTGAGGGGCTTCTCGCAGGACGACGCGCACATATTCTGCAGGCCGGACCAGATGGAGAGCGAGGTCATTGGAGTGCTCGACCTTACGATGCTGTTCTTAAAGACCTTCGGCTTTGACGATTATGAGGTATATTTATCGACGAGGCCAGAAAAGTTCGTCGGGGAAGTGGACGGATGGGACAGGGCGACCGAGGCCCTACGCGACGCTCTCGACGCCAAGGGGCTCCCCTATGAAGTAGACGAGGGGGGCGGGGCCTTCTACGGACCGAAGATCGACCTTAAAATTAAAGATGTTTTGGGCAGAGCTTGGCAGTGCTCAACAGTTCAGGTAGATTTTAACCTTCCCGAAAGGTTCGGTATGACCTACGTCGGGGAGGATAACGCCCGGCACAGACCGATTATGATCCACAGGGCCATATTCGGCTCGATGGAGCGTTTTTTTGGAGTGCTGATAGAGCATTATGGCGGCGCATTCCCGCTTTGGCTCAGCCCGGTACAGGTCAGGATAGCGACCATAGGGGATGAGCAGGCCGGGTACGCCGAAGAGCTTTATCAGATAATAAAGGAGAAAGGTATCAGAGTAGAAACAGATATAAGGAACGAAAAACTGGGTTTGAAAGTAAGGGAGGCGCAGTTAGAAAAGATTCCGTATTTGCTTGTGGTCGGCAGGAACGAAATGGAGACGCGCACTGTTGCCCCGAGAAAACTCGGGGGAGCTAATATGCCCTCGGTGACGATAGACGAATTCCTCGCACAAATTGCCGGCGAGCTCGATCCCGGCACCTGGAGGGAGGCGGGTAGTCGTTCGTGAGGGGTTCAAGAGGAAGCAGCAGAGAGCCCGAAGTCAGGATTAACCAGAGGATAAGGGCCCGTGAAGTGCGTCTAATCGACGAAACCGGCCAGCAGCTCGGTGTGGTACCCATAAGAGAAGCGCTTGCGATGTCCGAGGAAAGGGGCGTGGACCTCGTCGAAGTCGCGGCCAATGCCAATCCTCCGGTTTGCCGGATGATGGACTTTGGCAAATATAAGTACGAGCTCAAGAAACAGGCAAATGCCAAAAAGCAGAAAGTACATACGATAAAGGAAATAAAGTTTCGTCCAAACATCGGCGGCCACGACCTCGATGTGAAGGTCAGCCGCATAAGGGAATTTTTAGAGGACGAGAACAAAGCGAAAATAAGGATATTCTTCAGGGGCAGGGAAATCGTTCATCCTGAAATCGGCCGGGCGCTCGCGAACAAGATACTCGAGCGCGTTGCGGATATAGGCGGAATCGACATGCCCCCGAGGCTCGAAGGCAAGAATTTGATAATGGTGATTTCACCGAAGAAAAGCACTGGACAAGGTGGGAAAGACAATGCCAAAAATGAAAGTAAAGACTAACAGAGGCGCCGCGAAGAGGTTTAAGGTTACCGGCTCGGGGAAGATAAAGAGGTATCACGGCGGGAAGAGCCACTCGAACGCCAAGAAGGGCCGGAAGCGCATGAGAAGGCTGGTCTCCGCAGACTTTATCGAAGGGACGGCGGCGTTAAGAATAAGGTCTTACATACCTTATAAATAACCCGGCATATTCTTGAATCGGCAGTCATAAACTAGAGCGGTATAATATCTCGAAAGGGAGCAGGAAATGAGAATAAAAAGAGGGGTAGCATCCAGGAAGAGGAGAAAGAGGGTCCTTAAGAGCGCCAAGGGGTACTGGGGAAGAAGAAAGAACAACATAAGGCGCGCCAAGGAAACCGTTCTCCGGGCAATGGCCTTTGCCTTCAGGCACAGGCGTCTCAAGAAGAGGGAGTTCCGTAAGCTCTGGATAGTGAGGATTAACGCTGCGGTAAGGCCTTACGGTCTTTCGTACAGCAGCTTCATGGGCGGACTCAAGAAAGCCGGAATCGAGCTCGACAGAAAGTCCCTTTCCGAGATGGCTATCAGGGAGCCCGAGAGCTTTAAGGCCGTGGTAGACGTGGCCAGAAGCGGGCTTAACTGAGAAAACGCATTTCACAACATAGAACACAAAGGCCGCCTTCGGGCGGCTTTGCTGTTTGGGGGCGAGGAGCCGGCTCCAAAAGCGATATCCTCCGGGACGCGCCGGCTGAAAAACTCCATGGCCGCCCGAGCTACCCCATTATACGAAGTGGGGGTCGAATTCGAGCGGGCACCCTTTGCAGACCGGCGAGCTTTTCCTGCAGTGCTCTTTTCCCAATCTAACAATCAGGGCGTGGTATTCGTTGTAAAGCCCGGGGTCCTCGTCGAGGGAGCCTGTGAAGACTTCCTGCATCTCTGCGTAGGTAGTCTCGGCGGGCACGATACCGTGCCGTGACAAGACCCTCCAGGTATACGCATCCACGACGAATACCGGCATGCCGCCCGCGTAGAGCAAGATGCTGTCCGCAGTCTCGGGGCCTATGCCCTTTATAGATAGGAGTTTTTCTCTCAAAACGGATTTATCTTCGGCGAACATTTTTTCGAGGCTGCCGCCATAGTCGGCCCTTAAAAACGATATGAAGTTCTTGATCTTGACCGCCTTCTGGTTGTAGTAGCCCGAGGGGCGGACGAGGGCGGCCAGCTCTTCCGGCGTAACGAGACCAAGCCTTTCGACTGTAAGAAGGCCGGCGTTTTTAAGGTTCGAAATCGCTTTTTCGACGTTCTTCCACGACGTGCTCTGTGTGAGTATCGCCCCTACGATGCATTCTAGCGGGGAGTCGCCCGGCCACCATCCCTGTGGGCCGTATTTTTTATGAAGCTCGTCGTAGAATCTCCGTATCCTCTCGGACCTGGACAAAGAATTCTCCTCGCGGCGGTTTTACCTACCGTCACTTAATATAATGGCAAGCCGCGCGTAACTCCACGGCTACTTTGTTATTGGATTGTTAGGCGCCTTCTGGGCCTTCTCGTAATAGGGGATAGCCTCGGGCAGCCACTGCTTTAGGTTGTTTACCCTCGTTCCGTATCCCGGGTGCGTCGAAAGGAATTCAGGCGGCTGGGGCTTACCCTTATGCGCGGCATCCATGCGTTCCCAGAAGGCTATTGCCTCCCTGGGATCGTAGCCGGCCTTGGCCATGTATATGAGGCCTATGTGGTCGGCTTCGGCCTCCTGCCCGCGCGTGAACGGGAGGATGCCGCCGACAGTGACGCCAACGCCGTAGGCCTGCATGACGGCCTCGGATATGTAGGGGTCGCTCCCGCCGAGCGCGGCGCTCACGCCCATGGCCCCTATCTGCGCAAGTATGTCGGTCGAAATCCTCTCGCCTCCGTGGCGCGCCGCCACGTGCGCAACCTCGTGGGCCATGACGGTCGCAAGCCCAGCCTCGGTTTGCGCTACGGGCAGGAGGCCGGTGTAAACGGCGACCTTACCGCCCGGAAGGGCGAAGGCGTTTATCTGCTCGTTGTCTTCTATAACCTTAAAATCCCATTTGTAAGCGGGGGTGTCGGCGACGGCCGCGATGCGCGTGCCTACGTCGGTTACGGCCTGGTTATACTTCGCGTTCGTGGATATCTTCTCGGTTTCGAGGACTTCATTGAACGCCGCCACGCCCATCTGGTTTTCTTCGGACTGGGAGAGGAGAATGAACTGCGACCTTCCCGTGACGGGGGCGGTGTAGCAGGAAAGGAGCACCGCTCCTTGTACGGCCAGAAGGAGCAGCACGAGGAGCGGCCTTACTATATAGTCCCTCGTAAAAGACGATTTTTTTCGGATCATGATTAAATTAGTTTTATCGATTCGATGCGGATTTGCAATAAATATTTAAATGAATAACAGGGTCATGCTTCATGGACAACGATGTCCCGACACATCGATGAAAACTGATAGCTATTCGGAATGTGCTAAAAAAGAAGACGAGCTCTTGCCCCCGTTCCGGCCGATAAAAACCGGAAGGAGACAAAAGCTCGTCTTCGGTCAATCTTTATTTGTAACCAGCCTCACTTTACGAGGTTGGCTTCTTTCATTCTGTTTACGCCCTCGTCGATATCCTCGTCGGAGCAGGCATACGTTACCCTTATGTATCCCTCACCCTGGCTGCCGAAGGCGGTACCCGCGACTACAGCGACGCCCGCGCTTTCAACGAGCTTGTCGGTGTATTCCTGCGACGTGTAGCCCGTGCCGGTGATGTCGGCAAAAGCGTAGAACGCGCCGTCGGGAGAGTCGCACTTGACGCCCGGAACGGTGTTCAGGCCGGCGACCATTCTGTCGCGCTTCTTCTTGAGAAGAGCGGTCTTCTCGACGGTCCAGTCCTGGGGCCCGCTCATGGCGGCGTACGCGGCCTTCTGTATGAAAGCGGCGACGTTCGTTATCGAATCCTGGAGGAATATCGAGAGCTTGTCGATAACCGGTACAGGAGCTACTGCCCAGCCTATCCTCCACCCGGTCATAGCGTATGTTTTGGAGAACGTGTCTATCACGATGGTTCGGTCTTCCATTCCAGGGACCGCAGCGATCGTCTTGTGCGGCTTGCCGAACGTTACGTGAGAGAATATTTCGTCGGATATGACCATGAGGTTCGGATGCCTGAAGCACATCTCGGCTATCGCCTCGGGGTTCTCGACGAGGTGTCCGTTCGGCCTCTGCGGGGTGTTGATGATGAGGAGCTTCGTTTTCGGCGTTATCATCGCTTCGAGCTTCTCGAGGTCGAACTGCCAGTCGGGCTTCGTCAGCGGTACATGCTTGATGTTCGCCCTTACGTATTTAGCCCAAACTTCGTCCGGCGGATAACCGGGGTTCGGGAAAATAACTTCGTCCCCTTCTTCGAGGAAGGTTAGGAGCGACATTGTGAGTGCGTGCTTCGCCCCTGCCGTGACTATTACCTCTTCGGGCTTCGTCTTCCTTCCAAACTTGGAGGTTTCGGCCGCTATGGCCTCCCTGAGCTCGGGCAGGCCCGGCCCCGGGTCGTACCTTACGTATCCATCCTTAAGCGCCTGAATCGTGGCTTCGAGTACGTGATCTGGGGTGTAGAAGTCCGGACCCTGATAGTCGCCTTTCTCGAAGTGAATGATCTTCGTGCCTGTCTTCTTTTCGAGATCGCGGGCGATTCTCATGCTGGCCCACTGTTTGGGCGGCACAAAGTGGCTTATCTTGGAACTGAACGGGTATGAAACTGCCATTGTAATACCTCCTTAAAAAAATTGGTGAATGATTTACACACTGCTTATGCGGTCTCCGTAGCGGTATCTTCGTAACGAGGGTCCAGGATGCCCTCTGATATCATCGAAAAAACCTCTTCGGCAATTTCCGCTGCGCTTTTATCGGTATGGTAGAAGAACATTACCGACCGCACGAGCCCGAAGATGATGAGTGCGGTAAGCTCGGTGTTGACCGGCCGGAACGATCCTTCGTTGATACCTTTTTCCAATATTTTTTGATAAAACCTGACGCCTTTCACGCGCCAATGCTCTGTGAATTCGTAGTGCTCTCTGATGAGGTGAGTCTCGTCCCTGCTGAGTATTCTGAGGACGTCGAGATTCTCCAAATAGAACTTGAATATGAGCATGAGCATTTTTCTGAGTTTTTTCGGAGCCGGATCCTTCTTGGCTATTTCCCTCTCGAGGATCGTCTCTATTTCTTCGTAGGTTTCTTCCAGTATTTCGAGGTAAAGATTTTCCTTCGATTCGAAGTAGAGGTAGATCGTGCCCTTGGCGACGCCTACCTTTTCCGCGATCTGGTCCATGGTTACGTCATGGTAGCTCTTCTGTGAGAAAAGATTTGCCGCTACTCTGATAATCTCTTCTTTGCGAGTAGTTTTTGCTACCTGAGTTTTTGCCATACGAACCCGTCCTTTTGTTGATTTCTGCGCTTTAGCCATTGTTGAGACCCTAACCCCGAGACTGAACTGACTAGTCAGTCATTAGGATATTAGTATATCTAAAATTTTTTGTCAAGCGCTTTTTTCAGCGTCCGAAAAAAATTCCATCCGGTTCCTGCCGGGGCCGGATCCGGCGTGGCGCTGTGGTTCGCCGGACTCGGGGGTGCGTTTCAAGTCCTCACAGGCTTGGATTTTTTTGCGGTGTAATGATAGAATTAACACTCAAAAAAAAGCCGGAGGAGAAAATGAGAACAACCAGTTTTCTATTGATATTGTTGATGGTTATAAGCGCGGGACTGGCCGCATGCAGCCAGTCCGGAGAAAAGAAAGAAGACACAGCGACGGAAAGCACGTCCGCGGTCAAGGAAGCCGAAGAGAAAGTCGAAGAGGCAGAGACCGATGTAGTGGACAAGACACAAGAGCTTCATCAGGAGCAGCTCTCGGAGCTCGAAAAAAAATCACCCGAGGAAGTAGCGCAGGAGCTTTGGAAACTCATTAACACGGAAGAGTACAAGATAAACTGGAAGCAGCATAAGCCCGAGGGGGCCACTGCCGATACTCCGGTCACTTATCTGAATCCTATAGCCCAGGAGGCTCTAGATAATAAAGTGACCCCTCTTCCCCCGGGCTCGATTATCGTCGAGGAGGATTATGACGAGTCACAGCAGCTCGAGACCATAAACGCCGTGATTAATCTCGGCGGCGAGAAGCCCGAAGGCGGATGGTTCTACGCCCAGTATTCCCCGGATGGAAAAATCCTTAAATCCGAGCAGAAGGGCGAAAGCATAAACGCCACGGAATAATGATGCCCCGGGGGCCGGTTAGGTTCGGTCCGTCATAAACGGCGTATGCACAGGGGGACATGCGCCGCTCCCGGCCCGGGGAATTTATACTGAAATTACATTTCGAATGCGGCCCGGCGGCCCTGCCGGGCCACAATTTTCTCCCCATCGTTCTGGTATACTAAAGCCCTGAGACAGGCCTTTTCGAGGCGGCAGACCCGGCATTATCCAGCAGAGCTATATGAACAAAAAAAAGACCATTTTTTCCCTCCTTATAAGCTACAAGTATTCGTTTCTCGCCGGGCTTTTGGCGCTCTCGCTCGTGGACCTCTGCCAGCTTTCGATACCGCTTGTCATAGAGCGCGTCGTGGACGCGCTGACGCTAGAAGGGGCGGGCTATAAAGACATTTCAAAGTACGGGCTGATAATGGTCGGTATAGCCGTCACGATGTCGGTGTTCAGGTTCTTCTGGCGGTATTTCATAATGGGGGCGGCGAGGAAGATAGAACAGTCCCTCCGAAACGAATTTTTCGATCATCTCCAGGGGCTTCAGTTCGACTTCTTCTCCCGAAAGAAGGTCGGGGACCTCATGGCCCATACGGTGAACGACATCGAGACGCTTAAATTCGCCTGCGGGCTCGGGATACTGGTAGCCTACGACGGCGTCTTCCTTCTTATATTCATATTCGGCGCGATGCTTTATATCTCGCCCCTGCTGACGCTTTATGCCTTCATCCCGTTCCCGATACTCGCCTTTCTGATCATTAAATTCGGCAACATGATAGAGAAGAGGTTCCAGAGGGTTCAGGATGCCTTCTCGGAGCTTACGGAGAGCGCGCGGACGTCTATATCGGGCATAAAGGTCGTAAAGGCTTTTGTCAGAGAAGACGAGGAAGTGAGGGACTTCAGCGCCGCGAGCTCCGATTACCTCGCCAGGAACCTGAGGCTGATAAAAATATGGGGCGTCTACCAGCCAATAATAACGTTCCTCGCGGGGACGGCGACGGCCATATTCCTCTGGCTCGGCGGGGTGAGGACCATCACGCTCGACATAACGCTCGGCGACTTCGCCGCAATTCTCCTTTACCTGACTATGCTCACCTGGCCGATGATGGCAATGGGATGGGCGGTGGACATAATAAAGCGGGGGAACGCCTCGCTTAACAGGATTAACGACATACTCCTCGAAACCCCGCAGTCGGTCACCGAGACCGGAACACTCGACGTGGACATCAGGGGCGACATCGAGTTCAGGAATCTCAGCTTCTCGTATAACGGGAAGAGGGTCCTAAAGGACGTGTCGCTCGAGATCCCGGCAGGCTCAGCCGTGGGTATTACGGGGGCCACGGGCTCGGGGAAGAGCACGCTCTTTCAGCTTTTGACTAGGGTCGAGGAGCCGCCCTTCGGGACTGTGTTCATAGACGGCGTGGACGTGCGCGACATAAAAAAAGAGAGCCTCCGGAAAGGGGTCGTTTACGTCCCGCAGGAGACGACCGTTTTCAGCGGCACGGTGAGGGATAACATATCGTTCATGAACCCCGCTCTCACCGACGAGGAGATAGAGAACGCAGCCAGGATAGCGGAAATATACGACGACATAATGGAATTCCCGGAGGGGTTCGACACGAGGGTCGGCGAAAGGGGGCTTACGCTCTCTGGCGGGCAGAGGCAGAGGCTGGCGCTCGCAAGGGCGATACTCCTAAAGCCCGCGGTGCTGATACTGGACGACGTTTTTTCGTCACTAGACCTTCAGACCGAGAGCCTGGTTTTGAGGAACCTCAGGAAGGAGATGAAGGGAAGGACGCTCCTTGCCATATCGAGCAGGGTGCCGTCCATAAGCGGCTTTGACTTCGTGGCCGTATTCGAAAGGGGGCGGCTCGTCGAGCACGGCGGACACGGTGAGCTCATGCACAAAAACGGCATATATGCCGGGCTCTACCGCATACAGACCTTCGAGACGATTTAACCGCCCTCTGCTGCTTACGCGCCGAGCTTTTCGGCGAGGTCGATTATATTCTCGGCCACTATATCGAATTCGCCTTCGGAGGCAGTGTCTGGCTTGCCTTCCAGGCCGAATTCCAGCGGGCGCGATATGAAAGCCGTACCGAGGCCGAAGCTGCGGGCGGCTTCGAGGTCGTCCCTGTGCGCGGCGGCCATCATGATCTCGCCCGGCCGGAGACCCAGGAGAGATGCCGCAGTGAGATAGACTTCCCTGTCGGGTTTGTAATGCCCGGCGAGCTCGGACGACAGGACACAGTCCCAGACGATCCCCGCGTTCTTGGCCATATCCACCAGAAGAGAGACGTTGCCGTTCGAGAGCGTCGCCACGACGTAGCGCGTTCTCAGCCTCTCTATGCCCCTGATAGAATCGGGCCACGGGCTCAGCCTGTGCCACGCACGGTTAAGATCATCCTTTTCTTCTTCCGTAAGGCCGTCTATCTCGAATTCCGTGAGCAGCCTGTCGAGAACCATCCTGTGGAGGGTGTCTATATTAGTCCACGGTAGCCCGCCCTTCCTTACGCGGTCCATAGCCGGGGCGTAGCCGCCTCGCCACTCGTCGGCGAAGCGGGCCCAGTCGCGCGTCACGCCCCTTCGCTCGCCAAGGGCTTCGCACTCCCTGATCACAGAGCTCCGCCAGTCTACGACCGTTCCGAAGACGTCGAACGTGAGCGCCTTTATGCGTGGAGCATCTTTTGTCATCCGTGCGCCTCCCCGTCAGGCCCCTGCCTGTTTGGCCTTCTCGTCGGCTTTGGCAGTGAACTTCTCGGCGTTCACCACGAATCTCTCGTGTGTCCCCTCGGTTATGAGATCCACCCCGTCGTGGGCAGACACGGCGAACGAGAGCTTCCTGCCCTCGACGCCCGTGAGCTCACCGTTTACCTTCACCGTGAGCCCGGGTGGGGTCGCTGCGAGGTGGTTAAGCCTGACGTCGATTCCGACCGACTGCTCCCTCGGCCAGTCGATGTGCTCGTTTACGAATCTTACGCACGCCCATTCGATGAGCCCCACCATGAAGCCCGTAGAAAACACTTTGGGCATCATCTGGAACTCCTCGGATTCGGGGTATATGTAGGGAACGGTTTTCGATTCGGGCACCTTGAAGTCAAATTCGAATTTAAGTCCCGGCTTGAGAGTGTCTTTCATTGGCTTCCTCCGTATGTCGTTTCAGCCGGGCTGCGTACCCTAGCCTCGGCGTGAGGTTTCATAATTATAGCTAAGTGAAGGTTTTTCACCACGTAAGGCCCGGAGTCTACACGTCCCGGGCCTAGGCGATCGGCTTAGAACAGTCTCAAAAAACTCTCGGGCAGCCCCCGGGCTTTAGGTATACTCAATATCAGAAATCATTCAATCGGGGGTGCAAGATGGCTGATGAGATTAAAAAGCTCCATCGTTCCAGAAAGGACAGGATGATAGCAGGCATCTGCGGCGGGCTGGGCGAGATGTTTTCTATAGATCCCACGCTGATAAGGCTGATAGCAGCTCTTATCGCCTTGTTTACTGTCGGGACCGCGGTTCTGGTATACGTGCTCGGATGGATAATCATTCCCGAGGCTCCGGCGGAATAACTCTCCCGGGCGCACGCTTGCCGCTCCTCTTCCGGTTAGTTGAGGCCTGTATTTTGCCCATAGACACGGCTATCCGTAAATCGTGTACAATAAAGCCCTCTACGCGCGTTTGTGCAATAAAAACGAACATTTTGGGAGCCTAACTTGAGATACCTGGAAGTTGCTGAAAAGGCGGCGAGGGAAGCCGGCGAAATCCTGATCGAGCATCTGGGGAAAGTGAGGGACATCGATTACAAGGGCAAGAATAACCTCGTAACCGAGGTAGACAAGATGTCGGAAGACCTCATTGTCAGCCGGATAAAAGAGACGTTCCATACGCACGACATATTCGCCGAAGAGTCGGGGAGGCATTCGAACGGCTCGGATCATCTATGGCTAATAGACCCGCTCGACGGCACCACCAATTACGCACACGCTTATCCATTCTTCGCCGTTTCCATCGCTCTCGAAATCAAGGGACAGCTAAAGGCCGGGCTCGTATACGACCCGGTAAAGGACGAAATGTTCACGGCCGAGCTCGGGAAGGGAGCGTTCCTTAACGGAGATCCCATACACGTAACGAAGACGGAGCGGCTCGACGAGAGCCACCTGGTTACGGGCTTCGTCCACGAGAATCCGAAGATAGTCGAGGACAACCTCAGGAACTTCGCGAATTTTATCCGGTCGGCGCGCGCCGTAAGGCGCGACGGCTCGGCCGCGCTCGACCTCTGCTACCTCGCATGCGGGCGGTTCGACGGGTTTTGGGAGCTGGGCCTCAACCCATGGGATACCGCTGCCGGGGTGTTGATAGTCGAGGAGGCGGGGGGAGTCGTTACGAAATTTAACGGAGAGCCCTATAGCATATACGTGAAGGAGATCCTCGCATGCACCCCCGGCGTACAAAAGGATATGATGGGAGTCCTCGCGCTCACATGACGCTGATTTTTACCTGCCCTTGGGAATTCAAGGGCGGATCGCGAATCTCTTCGGTATCCGCCCTTTAGAGGATGGGGAAATAAGTGCGTTGCTTTCGCTTCAAGATAGTGCAAATTGCGTGCCGTTCTTAAAGAGTGCCGTAACATGCTCGAAATACAGTAATATTTGTCAGGGGAGTTGTTTCGTTCTCACGTGTATTGGCTGGAATGTGAAAATTTACGACACCTTTTTGACAAAAAAACGTAATTTCGGGGCACCAAAATAGTCGGTGGGGCGGTATTTCGGAGAGCACTGTCTCGTATTATATTTTATATTCTTAGCATGGGTCAGTTCGGAGATTCGAAGGGAGCCAATCTATGAATACATGGAACAGGGTTCAAGGTGTTATAGCTCTGATGCTGGTTTTCTCGGCTATCGTCATGCCTGTAGGTGTTTTCAGCCAGGAAAACGACGACCGTCCGGAATCGAGGTACTACTACACCGGGATACTCGGTGACGGCATCGGCATACAGATGGAGCTCGTAATGGATTCTTCCGGAGTCACGGGTTCCTACATGTACGATAAAATTGGAAGCCCGCTTTCTCTGTCGGGCAGCATAGATAAAGAGACCTCTATAATCACGATCGTCGAGCAGGACGAGAAAGGCAACAGGACTGGAACCTTTGTGGGGAAGCTCGAATCCGAGGGGACCAATTACGCGAAGACGATAGAAGGAAAATGGATGAAGGCCGGTGGCGGCGACAAGATCCCGTTCAAGCTAAACAAGATAGCCTATTACATTACGTCCGAAACCAAGGCTGGCGGGAAATACGAAATGTCCTACATGTATCCCGATTTCATTTCCGGGCTAAAGCCGTATCAGGAAATTTCGCAGGAGCTCGAAAAGAACGCGCTCGCCGAGCAGGCGAAGTTCATGAAAGAGGCCGAGGAATTCTTCAAGTCCGAGGAATCGGAGCCGAGGGCCGAGTGGCAGGAGAGATATAACTACGCCATAGAGTATTACTCCCCCGAGGTCGTAAGCCTTTCGGGTGAGATATACGTTTACGGCGGCGGTGCGCACGGCAACACGGAGTACATGTCGTCTAACTATTGGATCAAGGATGGAAAGCCCTATCTCTTAAAACTGTCGGACCTTTTTCTCCAGGACTCGAATTACCTGAAAGCTCTTTCCGATTACTGCATGAACGACCTCAGGAAGCAGGAAGCCGGATGGGTCGTCGACGGCCAGCTTAAGGAGCTCGGCTCAGACGATATGAGCGCATTCGCTATCTCGCCGATGGGTATATCAATAGCCTTCGC
>JBFWTW010000033.1:0-18549 GCA_050247635.1 Candidatus Dadabacteria bacterium
TTTCCTCTGCTTCTTCGCAGGGCTATTCAGGATGAGGCTCAAGACCGTCTACAGGGACGTAAGACGCTCCATAGCCAAGCTCAACGCCTTCGTTCAGGAGAGCGTACGCGGCATCGTGCTTATAAAGCTCTACAACCGCGAGATGCAGAACTTCGAGAGGTTTAAGGACACAAACAGGGAAAATTTCAAGGCGAACATGGACCAGCTCTGGGTCTACGCGACGTTCAGGCCGTTCATCGAGTTCACGAGCGTATTCACAGTGGCGTTTATAATCTGGTACGGCGGCCTCCGGGTGCTCGCGCTCGACATCACGCTCGGGGCGCTCATCGCATATCTCTACTACGTCAGGATGCTGTTCAGGCCCATTATGGAGCTCGCGGAAAAGTACAACATCTTCCAGTCGGCGGCTGCTGCGTCCGAAAATCTCTACGACCTCTCTCAGGAAGCTGCGGAGCCCTCCGGCGGCGTTATCGAGGGGCCGGTTAAAGGCAGACTGGAATTCAGAAACGTCTGGTTCTCGTATAACGGGGCCGACTGGGTGCTGAAGGATATCTCGTTCGCGATCGAGCCCGGCGAAACCGTCGCGCTCGTCGGCCTTACGGGCTCGGGGAAAACCACGATAGTAAATCTGATACTCCGGTTCTACGACCCGGACAGGGGGCATATCTATCTCGACGGCGTGGACATAAAAGAGCTAGACCCCGACTTTTTGAGGAGCAAGATAACCGCCGTATTCCAGGACCTCTTCCTCTTCGGGAAGAAGCTGTCCCGGGACGGGCAGGACGAGTTCTCGCGCTCGATAGAAATAGAAGAGATAAAAAATAACGGCGGCGGAATATCCTCCGGAGAAAAGCAGCTCGTATCACTCGGGCACGCCCTTTCGAGGGACGCCGGCATACTCATCCTCGACGAGGCGACTTCGAGCATAGACGCCCGCATCGAAAGGAACATTCAAAAGGCGCTCCGGAACGGGAAACACGAGAGGACGACTCTCATAATCGCCCACAGGCTGTCCAACGTCAGGCACGCCGACAGGATAATCGTCCTCCATAAGGGCGAGATATCCGAAACCGGAACACACGCGAGCCTCATTTCACACAAGGGAATCTACTACAACCTCTACGAGCTCCAGAGCGAGATGCAGCGCTTCTCGCTTCTGGCAGACTAGGAGAAGGGAGGGCCGGGGATCACATTCATAGAGAGCCATCAGCTTTCCGGCCGGAAAAAGAAACTCACCGCACACCTCGGCATGCGAGAGGAGCTGCCCGCCGAAGGGCTCCGCATGGCCGTCTGCCCGCTGCCCGTGACGATCGTCGGAGGGCTCACCGGGCTCGAGGGCGGCCCCGCGCTCGGCTTCGGCTCGGGCGACTGGGCGCTCCTGGCCTTCATGCCGAACGGCGAGGGCAAGGTCAGGCTCTACAGCACGGACTACCCCGGCATAACGGAATTTTCACTCGGCAACCTCAAGACCCCCGCCCGCGGGGACTGGGGGAGGTACGCCGTCTGGGCCGCCCGGACACTCAGAGATAGCTATGGAATAGAAGCGGGATTCACGGGGGTACTCAGCCTGCCGAAGATTTCCGTCGAGGCCGGTGGGCACGCTGCAGAATCGCTCCTTTTGCTCACTGCCTCGGCGGCGGTAAACGGTATCGATCTTTCGCCGAAGGACGCGGCCGGGCTCGCAAAAGAGGTGGACAGCGAGTATTCCAAGTCCTTCGAGAACCCGGCGTTGAGGGCGATTGCCGCCCACGGACGGAAGGGCTCGCTCCTTTACGTCGATACGGCGAGCGGTAACGCTATCCCATATCCTGGCCAGCAGGGAGAGGATGCGTTTCGGATAATGACCGTCTATTCCGGATTGCCCGCCGGCGCGCTCAAGGACGTGCTCAGAGCGCGCGCCGATGAATGCAGGAAAGCTGCTGGGCTCCTCGGGATATTGGGAGGGCTCAGATCCGCGCCGGCGCTGTCTCACGTCCCGGAGAAGGTCTTCATCGAAAGATCCGGAAAGCTGCCCCAGGAGCTCAGACAGAAGGCGGCACACTTCTACGCCGAATCGTCGAGGGCAGCCGAAGGAACCGCCGCATGGAAGACGGGGGACCTCGGGAAGCTCGGGAGGCTCATGAACGAATCGACGGAGAGCGCGTTTAATAATTACGAGGCGGGCGATCCGGCTGTCAGATCACTCGCCGAGATCATATGCCGCATGGATGGAGTGCACGGATGCGCCTATGACGGCGGCGTTTCGCTCACGACGCTCGTCGATAAAGACTTCCCCGAAGAGGCCGGAAAGGAGATTCTCAAGAGCTTCGCCGAGAGGCACCCGGAGCCCGGAGATAAAGCCGCCGTTTATTTTTCCGGCACCGGCGACGGCCTCAGGATCGTATAGAGAATCCGCCTCCGGCCCCTATGAATGTACCCACATCAATTGAACAATATCCCGATATTAAACGACGAAATTGTCCCACGCATATAGAGCTGTCGTGAATTTTAAAAAAGTTTAGGTATCCTAATTCCCGGAAGATACCTTAAACAAAGTGGTAGAGGCTGATGTCGATATTCGATCCTGTATACAGGCAGAAGAACATTGGGGGCCAGATAGCCCGAACATTATTCCACATCGGTCAGGCCGTAAAAGGGATGTTTTGGGACAAGAGCAGGCTAGAGCACCTCACCCCGGCGCAGGTAAAATCCCTCCTCTTTATCAACTACACCAGGCGCGACGCGATAACCATAGGCAACATGGCGAAGTACCTGAGCTGCACCCCTGCCACGGCGAGCGGCGTTATAGATTCCCTCGAAAAGAAGGGGCTCATAATGCGAAACCGCGACCCCGAGGACAGGCGGAGGGTGCATCTTTCGCTAACCCCTGACGGGGAGAGGGTCGCGGGCGAAGTCGAAAATATAGGTAACGAAATAGAGGAAATCATATCCTCGTTTACCCTCGAGGAGCAGAAGGTTCTAGAAAGGCTCCTTGTCACAATAACCGAAAAACTGATGGAAAAAGGCTTGATACTATCCTCCGACATATGCACGGATTGCTGCTTCTTCAAGAAGGACACGAACCGCGGCAACTCCAAACCACATTACTGTGAAAACCTTCACATAATGCTGAGCGAAGAGGACACCTGCAAAGAGTGTCCGCACTATAAAAAAACCTTCAATTAATAACCAAAAAATTTTTTACCTCTAATATTTAGGATTCCTAAATATTAGGTATACTAATGAACATAAACCAAGCATTTCAGGGCGTGCCATGAAGCTGAGACAACATTCTTACCTTGAAGAAGAGGAGTTTGGCATAGACCACTCGCTTGACGAGGAAGAGTCTTCCGTCGATTACGATCTTGATACGGACGACGAAGAGCTTTCCGAGGAAGAGGACAGAGAAGAAAACCCCGGGCGCGGAAGCGCGGCTGCGGACAGGAACTACAGGCTCCTCTTCGCCTATTTCTCCGACCTCAACAACGAGACGCTCCTCAACAGGCGCGGCGAGGCTGTTCTCGCGGCGAAGATTAAGGCAGCGGAGGCCGGCGTCGAAAGGATATACAAGCTCCTCAATCCCGGGCGGCGCGGAAAGCGCGGCGAGACGAGAAGCCCGGAGATTTTAGAGGCGCTTTACTCTTCTTACAAATCCATGTCGCGGCACGTTCAGGATAAGTTCATCAAGTCCAACCTCAGGCTCGTGATCGAGCTCGCCAACAGATTTACGGGAAGGGGCCTCCCCCTGACCGACCTCATACAGGAAGGCAACATCGGCCTCATGAAGGCCGTCAAGAAGTTCGATCATACGAAGGGATTCAAGTTCTCGACTTACGCATCGTGGTGGATAAACCAGTCGTTGTCGCGGGCTGTGATGGAGCAGACCCACATCATCCCCATACCGGTTTACCTCCAGGAGCTCTCGGCCAAGGTGTACAAGGCCAAGACCCGGCTCGAGCGGGGCGGCGTCGAGCGCCCGCACCCAGAGCAGATTGCCGAGGCCACGGGTTTGCCTACGGACGCCGTGAGCGCGATACTAAAGGGGAGCGATCTGGTCATACCACTCGAATTCGCCCCCGGTGACGAGGACTCCAAGACCTATCTCGACATCACTCCCGACCCCGACGCCAAGATGCCGGAATACTTCATCACGACGAGGTCCATCACGGATGAGGTCAGAAGCTCGCTCGGGCTTCTATCCGAGCGCGAAAGGGACATCATCAAGATGAGGTTCGGAATAGGATACAACGAAGACCACAAGCTCGATCAGATAGCGGGCAAGTACGGCCTAAGCCGTGAGCGCGTCAGGCAGATAGAAAAGGAAGCGCTTACGAAGCTTGCGGATTCCGAGCACGGACGCGTGCTGAAAGGCTTTCTTAACTAAGCGGATTTACTTCGCGGGAATGAATCGGAAACAGCCGCTCGCCGTCAGTTATTCGACGCGCTCTTGAACTGTATTGCATCGGGGAAGGGAAATCTCGTATGCTCTTCCTTGCCGTCGAGCTCTTCCACATCCCGTGCGCCGAACTCCTTCAGCCGCGCTATCACTTCCAGGACGACCGTCTCCGGCGTTGAAGCCCCGGAGCTCAGCCCGACGACCATGCCTTCCCTGAACATGCTCCTGTCCAGGTTATCCGCGCCTTCGATCAGATATGAGTCCTTCACGCCGCTGGCCTTCGCGACTTCGACGAGCCGGTTCGAGTTCGAGCTTTCGGGAGACCCCATGATAAAAATAATATCAGCCTGTTTCGCCAGCGCCTTCACGGCGTCCTGCCTGTTCTGTGTGGCGTAGCATATGTCGAGCTTGGAAGGGCTGACTATATTCGGGAACCTGTGCTTCAGGGCTTCGAGTATGTCCCTCGTATCGTCCACGCTGAGGGTTGTCTGAGTAACGTAGGCTACCTTGTCCGGATCCTCTATTTCGAGGCTCTCAGCCTCTTCGACGGATTCGACCACCACGACCTTGTCCGGGGCCTCGCCGCTAGTGCCTATGACCTCGACATGGTTCCTGTGCCCTATCATGACTATCGTATAGCCGAGCTCCGCATAGTTCCTGACTTCGTTATGCACCTTCGTGACCAGCGGGCATACGGCGTCCACGACTTCGAGCCCGTCGTCTAGGGCTTCGTTCCACACAGCTGGGCTCACCCCGTGCGCGCTGAATATGACCTTCGCGCCCTCGTCGCTTATCTCGCTCAGATCTTCGACGAATTTGACCCCTTTTTGCTTCAGGGTTTCGACGACGCGCTTGTTATGCACAATGGCGTGGCGGACGTAAATCGGCGGCCCGTAGGTTTCGAGCGCGCGCTCCACCATCTCTATGGCGCGGTCCACCCCGGCGCAGAATCCTCTCGGCTTGGCTACTATGACACGCATACAAATTCTCCTTTCATAATAATACACGCTTAGGCGTCGGGTTCATAACACTGGCAAACGCCGAATCCGTCAGGGGCCCAGGTAACCGTCCACGAACGCATAGAATTCTTCCCTGTTGTCGAGCATGATCCAGTGAGAAACGGCGCCGAATTCCCTGAGTTCGAGCCCGTTCGCCGTGATATATCCCTTGGTCGAATTCATCACAGGCCTCGCCCCCGCGCAGTAGACTCTCTCGACTTCGAGATCGCGGTAGGCCTCGGAAATCTCGTTGTTCCCCTCATCGTCCTCCCCCTCGGCCCGGCTTGTGAGCTCCATCGCCGTTTTGGCGAACGCCGCGGGGTCGCACTCGATAACTGAATCGTAATATTTTATCGTCGAGGCGCTTTCGAAATCTTCGAGGACGCGCTTTTTGAATCCTCCCTCGCGGAGCCAGTGTCCGAATTCCGCCATATCGCCGCCGCAGGCCTTGAGCGCATTCATGGCGTTCGAGGATTCGAGAAGCGTTTCCCGGGCGATGCACCCTTCGGCGTTGACGAGCTTTTTTATTATTCCGGCGTCGTCTTTCCTGCAAATGTATGTGCCGACGACTCCGCCGTAGGAATGGCCGACTATAAAGACCTCACCGAGCCCTAAATGTCCGATGAGCTCGAACATGATTTCCACCTGGTGAGGAAGTGAATAATTCACATCCTTATCGGTCTCTACTTTCTGGCTCTTCCCGAAGCCGAGAAGATCCGGGACGATAAGCGAGCGGTTCTTCAGCAAACCGAACGCGTCGAAGAAACATCTGCCGGATTCGCCGAGGCCGTGTATGAAAAGTACGGGCGGCCCTCCCCCGTCTTTAATCCTGTGCCTGACGAATATATCGAACCCGAGCAGGTTTATAATTTCAGCTTTCACGACGTCCCCTCCGTTTCAGTCACGGTATTACCAAGGTCGGGATAACCGGATGATTTGCCCTTCTATTCACGGCGCTGTTATATTATGAATTGAGTTAACGGAATTCCCAGCTTTTCATTCAAAATCCTGTACCCGCGTATACGTGCTTTTAATCCCACGCCGGCGAAGCGGATCTACAGGCGAGGCAAACGAAATGAGACTCAAAGATAAAGTGGCCATAATAACGGGCGGATCGTCCGGCATCGGAAAAGCGATAACGCTCGGATACCTCCGCGAAGGCGCGAAGGTCGTTATCTCCGCACTGAGAGAACCCCAGTGCGTCGAGACCGTAAATGAGGCCGAAGCTCTGGGAGGAGATGCGGCTTATTTCGTGATGGACGTCTCCGACCTCGGAAGGCATAAGGAGCTCATAGACTTCACCGTAGACAAATTCGGCAAGGCCGACATACTGGTCAACGACGCCGGCTACGCCCGGCGCGAGGGCATCTTCGACGTCACCCCCGAGAACTGGGACAAGATGATGGACATCAACCTAAAGAGCGTCTTCTTTCTGTCGCAGGCCTTCGCAAAACAGGTAATGAGCCAGGGAACTTCGGGGAGGATAATAAACATAGGCTCGGTCGCGGGGGCTATGGACATGCACCCTATATCCGTAGCTTATCATGCCGCCAAGAGCGCCGTCATGCAGCTTACGAGGGTCATGGCGGTGGACCTCGCGCTCAGCAACATAACCGTAAACTGCATAGGCCCCGGCTCGACGATAACCCCGCTGTCCGCATCCTCGAATCCCGAATACGACGAATACATGACGAGCGGGATACCCGAGGGGAGGCGCGGCCAGCCCGAGGACATGGTGCCACCGGCCGTGATGTTCGCTACGGACGAGGCCGCGTACATCACCGGACAGACTATATTCGTCGAGGGCGGCGCGATGTCGATCTATCTCGGAAAGTCTGAGCCCGGTTTCAAAAGCTAGGGGTCCGGGTGGAGGAGGAAATCGGCTTTCTCTCTATGCTCGGCGGCGTAGTCGAGGTAGCCGTCGAAAAACGCCCTCTTCTTTATGAGCCAGTCTTCGTGGGTCATGTGACGCACCGACTCGTCCCTCGGCTCGGCCCTGCCCAGGGCGACGTCCGGCGGGACATCCACGAACACCTTGAAGTCAACGTATCTGCTGAGCTCTTCATCGAAGGAAAAGAGCCCTTCAAGTATGAAATACTTGCACCCGGATGGGTCTAGCGTGAGGCTCCCTTCGAGAAGGCCGTCTTCGTTCCTGTAAAGCCCTGCAAGCTCGACGGCTTTCCCGTTTTTAATGGACCTGAGGGCGTCCCGCACTTTATCTATGTCGTACCAGCGGCGGAGATCGACGTCCCCCTCCATCGCCTTGTCCTCCCACTCGTGGCGGCAGAGGCAGACGAAGAGGTCCATCGCGAGGAGAAGAGAATGCGGCGACAGCTCCTCCCGCAGCTTCTCTCCGAAGTAGCTCTTGCCGCTTCCGATAGAGCCGTCGACGGCGATTATGGCGGGGAAATCATCCGCCCGCTCGACAATACTTTGTGCAATTTCCTTGAGGTCGATATGGCAATTATAATGCCCTAGAACACCCCGAGCAACTTGAGCGCAATGATGAATATGGCGACCACCATGATGCGCCGGATGACCTTTTCGCCGCCCTTCACAGAGTACCTCGCCGCCCACCATCCGCCGAGCCCGTTCCCTGCCGCGAGCGTAAGGCCGAGGACCCAGTCCACGTTGCCCGTCCAGATGAATATTATTAGCGCCGGTATGGTGAACACCATCGTAAGGAACATCTTGTGCATGTTCACGTAGACGAGATTCATCCTCATGAGATGATAGAGCGCGGCCATGATGAGAAACCCGACGCCGACCTGTATGAACCCGCCGTAAAATCCGACGGCAAGCATGGCCGGGTAAACGAGCCACGTGTTCCTCTCAACGAGGGCATCCGCACTCAGTTTCTTCTGGGGTATGAGCATCGTGATTATGATTCCTATCATGACGATGCCCAGTATGCGGTCGAACCAATCGTTACTGATATTGACTGCGACCAGCGCGCCGATGATGGCCCCGGGGACCGTGAAAGCGGCCAGCTTAAGGCTCTTCTCCAGGGCCGAGACCTTTTCGTTCCGGAAGGAGAGCGTTGCGAGTATGCCCTGGACGAGTATGCCGACGCGGTTCGTGCCGTTCGCGGCGGCGCTGTCGAGGCCGATGAATATAAGAGCGGGGAGCGTCAGGCTGGAGCCTCCCCCGGCCATGACGTTTATAACTCCCGACAGGACCCCTACTCCGAAAAGAATCAGAATTTCCAAGTATTCAGGCATAAATACCGCGCATTCGAACTGCCCGGGCATGGGCGGGAATATACGAAATTGATTTAGTATAAACGTCATTTATCGATTGACAAAACGCCGCCTCGGGGGAGATAATGTCAGCGAATATCTAACTCGGCACCGACATCCGCCCAAATGATCGAAAGACTATTCGGACTAAAAGAGCAGGGGACGACCCCCGGACGAGAGATCACGGCAGGTCTGACGACGTTCATGACCATGTCGTACATTATCTTCGTCCAGCCCGCAGTGCTGGGCGCGGCCGGGATGGACCCGGGCGCGGTCATGGTGGCGACGTGCCTGGCGAGCGCCGTCGGTACCCTGCTAATGGCGTTTCTCGCGAACTACCCGATAGCCATGGCCCCCGCGATGGGGCACAACTTCTACTTCACGTATATAGTCGTCCTCACGCTCGGCTATACATGGCAGGAGGCATTGGGAGCCGTATTCGTCGCCGGGCTTATATTCATACTGCTCTCGACCGTCGGGCTCCGGGAAACGCTGATGAACGTCCTCCCCGGGTGCCTCAAGAACGGCATACCCGTCGGCATAGGCCTTCTCATCACGCTCGTCGGCCTTGAATGGTCGGGCATCGTGGCCGCGCACCCCGTGACGTACGTCACGCTCGGGAAGCTGAAATCGACGCCGACCCTCGTGTCGATACTCGGCCTCGTCGTAATGGCCGCGCTCCTCGCGCTCAGGGTTAGGGGAGCCGTACTCATCGGCATACTCGCGACGGCGGCGGCCGGGCTCGCATTCGGGGTGATAGAATTCGGCGGTATCGCTGCCGCGCCCCCGTCCCTCGACCCGACTCTGTTCAAGCTCTCCATCCCCAATGTCTTCAAGGATCCGCATCTGATAACCGTCATATTCGTGTTCCTCTTCCTCGACCTGTTCGATACCATAGGGACGCTGATCGGCGTAAGCCAGCAGGGCGGGCTTATGAAGGACGGGAAGCTCCCGAGGGCGCGGCAGGCGCTACTGTCGGACGCTATCGCAACATCGAGCGGCGCGCTACTGGGGACGTCTACGGTGACGAGCTACGTAGAGAGCGCGGCCGGCATCTCCGCCGGCGGGAGGACAGGGCTCACGGGCATAGTCGTAGCGGCGCTCTTCCTCCTGGCGATATTCCTTAGCCCGCTCGTTCACATGATAGGCGCAGGGATAAGTGTCGATGGAGTCACCCTCTATCCCGTCATAGCGCCCGCGCTGATTATAGTCGGCAGCATGATGTTCAAAAACGTGATTCATGTAGAGTGGGAGGACTACACCGAATCGATCCCGGCATTCCTCACGCTCATAATGATGCCGCTCACCTTCAGCATCACGGAAGGCATCTCGTTCGGCGTCATTTCGTACGTTCTCTTAAAGCTCCTCAGCGGCAAGGGAAAAAAGGTACACTGGCTCATCTACCTCTTCGCCGTCCTCTTCATCGCGCGATATATATGGCTTTAGCGCTGACGAGTCCGCTCACGTGTCCACCCCCGAAAATATTGTTCAGAACATATTAAGACGAGTTGTATAATCCCTGCGTTTCCATACAATAACAGTGTGAAAAAAGTTAAGATAGCCCTCATCCAGACGAAGGTTTCAGACGACGTCCGGAAGAACGTCGAGAAGACCGTCAAAATGGTGGAAGAGGCGGCGAAAAACGGGGCGGAGATAATAGCCCTCCAGGAGCTCTTTCAGACTCCGTATTTTCCGCAGCAAGAGAACCTCGATAGGGACGACTACGCCGAGGACGTAGGCGGCTACACGGTCTCCGAGATGAAAAAGGCCGCGGCGCGGCGCGGCGTGACCATCGTCGTGCCATTTTACGAGAAGAAGAACGGTAAGTACTTCAACACAGCCGCAGTCATAGGCAAGAACGGCAGGCTCGCAGGACGATACCACAAGATTCACATCCCCCACGACCCGGGCTTTTATGAGAAGGAATACTTCGAGGAAGGAAGCGGCGGGTACGTCATATTCAAATCGGGCGACGTGAAGTTCGCCGTCCTCATCTGCTACGACCAGTGGTTCCCCGAGGCCGCCCGCATGGCGAGGCTCGCCGGCGCCGAGATAATTTTCTACCCGACCGCGATAGGGAGAATCGTCGGGTACGACGAAGAGGGCGACTGGCACGACGCCTGGGAGACTGTCCAGAGGGGGCACGCCATAGCCAACAGCGTCTACGTCGCCGCCATTAACCGCGTCGGCCGGGAAGGCAGGATGATGTTCTGGGGCAAATCCTTCATATCGGACCCGTTCGGAAAGGTGATAAAGCGCGGCTCGGGGACGAAAGAGGAGATTGTCACGGCAGAGCTCGACCTCGAAAGGAACGACTTTTACGCCGAGGGGTGGGGATTCCTCCGGAACCGTAGGCCCGATACTTACAAGGGTCTCACGACCGGAAAGCTCGTTAAGAAATCGAAGAAGCTCGAAAACGTCGCGCACTATAAAGACATGAAGAAGGCGCTCAAACAGAAGTAACCCCACCATGAACGAGAAAAATCCGAATTACATGATGCCCGCCGAATGGGAGCCGCACGAAGCTATATGGCTCGCGTGGCCCTACGACGAAATCACGTTCCCCGACAGGGTTGAACAGGCCGAGGACGTATTCGTCGAGATGATAAAGGCGCTCGAAGGAAGCGAGAGGGTAGAGCTCCTCGTCCTGGACGAAGAGATGAAGAAGAGGGCGAGGGAGAAGCTCGCCGCGGGCGGTGTCGGGGAAGACGCCGTAATATTCCGCGAGACCGATTACGCCGACGTATGGCTTCGAGACACCGGCCCGATCTTCGTAAGGAACGGCAGCGGCGGGAAGGTCCTTACCAAATGGATATTCAACTCCTGGGGAGGAAAGTTCCCAGAGCTTTTAAAGGACGGCGAGATACCGGGGAAGATAGCGCGATGGAAGAATCTCCCGCTCGTAAACGCCGAAGCTATCGTCGAGGGCGGCGCGATAGACGTGAACGGGGCCGGCGTGTGCCTCACGACGGAGCAGTGCCTCCTTAACGAAAACAGGAACCCTGGAATGACAAAGGCCGACGTCGAGAAATTCCTCGGGGACTACCTCGGCGTCAGTAAAACGATATGGCTCGGCGAGGGGCTCCTCAACGACCATACCGACGGGCACATAGACGAGCTGGCCCGCTTCGTCTCGCCGGGCACGATCGTGTGCGCCTTCGAGGACGATGAGGACGATGAGAACTATGCCACGCTCCGGGCCAACTACGAGAGACTATCGGCTGCAACTGATCTGGACGGGAAGCCCTTTAACATAATCAAGCTCCCCATGCCCCACGTCACATACGACGACGGCGAAAAGGCCCCTGTCTCGTATACCAATTTTTACATAGGCAACACAGTCGTGCTCGCGCCTGTATTTAACGACGAGAACGACAGGCAGGCGCTCGAAATCCTGGCGCAATGCTTCCCCGGGCGGAAGCTCGTCCCGATCGATTGCAGCGATATTATTTACGGCGGGGGCGCGGTCCACTGCATGACGCAGCAGGAGCCCCTTTAGCTTTGACTTCATTAGAACCGGTTATACAATAGTTGAGGGCCGCAAAAAGCCCCTTTTTATGCACGTTTCATCTATGGAAAACTAAAACCGTTCCGGCGCGGACCATAACAAAAAACCGGGGCCAGAACCCCCGGCCGGAGAGAAAACAAGGAGAGCAGCAAGATGGCGAAAGTTACGAAAAAACAGCTTCTGAAAGAGACGGTAAAGCACATTGACATCAAGAAGATCGACGGCAAGAAGATAATCGACGCCTACCGCGGGATGTCGTTCTCCTCGCGCGACACGGCAAGGGCGGCGGACATCTTCAACATGAACCTCGCCGACAGGAACGCCTCCGTGTGGCTCACCCTCGCGGGCTCGACGTCCGCCGGCGGATGCATGCAGGTCTACGCCGACATGGTAAGGCTCAACATGATAGACGTCATCGTCGCCACAGGCGCGTCGATAGTCGATATGGACTTCTTCGAAGCCTTGGGATTCAAGCACTACGTCGGCACTCCGTTCATAGACGACGGCATGCTGAGGTCTCTCTACATCGACCGCATATACGACACATTCATCGACGAGGAAGAGCTCCAGGTCTGCGACAAAACGATTGCCGAGATAGCGGACACACTTGAGCACCGCCCCTATTCCTCGCGCGAGTTCATACGCGAAATGGGCAAGTGGCTCACGAAGAATGCGAAGAACAAGAACTCCCTAATACAGGCAGCATACGAGCATAACGTGCCGATATTCTGCCCGGCGTTTTCGGATTCATCGGCAGGGTTCGGCCTCGTCTACCACCAGTGGCATAACCCCGACTCGCACGTCTCCATCGACAGCGTGAAGGACTTTTTGGAGCTTACGAAGATAAAGATGTCCTCAAAGGAAAGCGGGTTATTCATGGTCGGCGGCGGCGTGCCCAAGAACTTCGCGCAGGATACCGTCGTCGCGGCGGAGGTGCTCGGGAAGGATGTGCCCGTCCACAAGTACGCTGTCCAGATCACCGTCGCCGACGTGAGGGACGGGGCCTGCAGCTCCTCGACTCTAAAGGAAGCTTCCTCCTGGGGCAAGGTGAGCACAGTGTACGAGCAAATGGTCTACGCCGAGGCGACGACCGTCGTGCCGCTCATCGTCGCTAACGCCTACCAGACCGGAAAGTGGAAAAAGAGAAAGGCGAGAAACTTCTCGAAGATGCTTTAAGCTATCGGGGCGCTCAGGCGCTGAGCCAGGGCGCCGCCGCACTATCCACGTACCATTCCAGGACGCCGTCCACGGGGTTCACCATCGAGGAGGGGTAGGGAAGCTGCTGGCCCTCCCCTTCGAGTATCTGCCTGAGAACAGGCTCCTTGTCCGCCCCCGCCACGAGGAACGAAACCCTCGCCCCATTGTCTAGCACGGGGAACGTTACGCTCACCCTCTTCTGGCCCGTCTGGGGATGCGTCGCCACCACGCAAATCTTCTCCTTTTCTTGAAGCGTCGGAGCTCCCGGGAAAAGCGAAGCCGTGTGGCCGTCGTCCCCCATGCCGAGGAATATCCAGTCGAAGCGCGGGAATCCGTTCCCCGCGGAGGGAACGAAGTTCTTTATCACCCCGGCGTAGCGCTCTGCCTCTTCCTCGGGCGGATTCTCGCCGAGTACCCGGTGAACGTTTTGCTCCGGGATAGTTATGTGAGACAGGAGCGCGAGGTCGGTCATCTTGAAGTTGCTCTCGTCGTTGTCCGGGGGAACACACCTCTCGTCGCCCCAGAAAAATATCACGTTGTCCCACGGCACGCCGTCCTTGTATGGTGGCTGCGCTAGAACCTCGAAAAACGATTTCGGGGTATGCCCGCCCGAGAGCGCGACAATAAGCCGCTCCCCTGCTGCAGCCTTTTCCTCAGCCGCCGCCTTGAAATCGGCCGCAAGCTGCGCTGCCAATTCGGCAATCCCCGGGAATTTATATATCTCGCGTTTCATAGGCCTGCCTCCTAAAGCTCGCAGAACTCGCCGTCGGTCGAAAGGTTCTTGCACGGGTAGCGCCAGTCCTCATCCGGAGCGTTGAATATATACTTCGCCTCCTCCGGGCCCCAGGAGCCGACCGGGTAACCGTATAGCGGCACAGTGTGGTCATTCTCCCAGGCGTTCAGGATCGGATCGACAAACGTCCAGCACGCTTCCACGGCGTCGGCGCGTGCGTAGTGCGTTGCATCGCCCAGCATACAGTCGAGAAGGAGCCTTTCGTACGCTTCGGGTATGTATGCGTCGGAGAGGTCCGAGTAATGGAAATCCATCCCGACCTCTTTTATCTCGAACCCGGCTCCCGGCTTCTTCATGCCGAATTTTAGGAGTATGCCCTCGTCGGGCTGAATGCGTATTATGAGCTGGTTCGGCGTCGCGGCGCAGAGTATCTCCTCCGAGAAGAGGCGATGCGGGGTCTTCTTGAAATCGATGACCACTTCGCTCACGCGCGTCGGCAGGCATTTTCCCGTCCGGAGATAGATCGGCACATCCCCCCAGCGCCAGTTGTCGATGTAGAGCTTCATCGCCACGAACGTCTCGGTGCGCGAGTCCGGAGCGACGTCCTTTTCCTGCCTGTAGCCTGCGACTTTCTTCCCGTCGATGATCGATTCCGTGTACTGGCCCCTAACTACCTGTTTCGCCACGTCCTCGGGCTTTATCGGGCGGAGAGACCTGAATATCTTTATCGTCTCGTTCCTGACGTCGGTCGCGTCGAAGATCGAAGGCGGCTCTATCGTGACCGTCCCCAAAACCTGCAGCAGATGGTTCTGTATCATATCCCTGAGCGCGCCGTAGTGGTCGTAGTACCCGCCCCTCTCTTCTACGCCGATGGACTCGGCAGCCGTGATCTCGATGCGGTTGATGTAGTTCCTGTTCCAGTGCGGCTCGAATATGCCGTTCGCGAACCTTAGCGCGAAGATGTCCTGGACGGTCTCTTTACCGAGGTAGTGGTCTATCCTGTAGATCTGCTCCTCTTCGAATTTGCTCTGGAGGTCGGCGTTCAGCTTCTTCGCCGAATCGAGGTCGCGCCCGAACGGCTTCTCGACTATTATGCGCCGCCACGGCGTGCCGCCGTCTCCTTGTTTCGAAAGGCCGCTGTCGCCGAGATTCCCCGCTATGGAGGAATAGAGACTCGGCGATGTCGAGAGATAGAAAATGTAATCCCCGCCGGTCTTGGCCTCCGAATCTATGGAGGCGAGCTTCTTCTTCAGGTCGGCGTAATGATTGATATCGGTCGCATCCATGGCCTGATAGTAGACGTGCTTCGCGAAGTCCCCGAGCTTGCCCTTGTCCGGGTCCTTGAGCCCACCGTAGGTGGAAATGTCCTCGACCGTCTTCTGCCTGTAGGCGTCGTCCGTAAACGGCGACCTGCTGGTGCCCAGTATGGCGAAATTGTCCGGAAGAAGCCCCTGCCTGAACAGTGCGTAAAGCGCCGGCAGGAGCTTTCTCTTCGTGAGGTCGCCCGAAGCGCCGAATATTACGATTACGCAGTCGTTTACCTGTGCCATATGCGTCCCCTTTTATATAATTCGATTTTTAGAGCCCCGAACATACGTTCGGATCCCTTACTTACCGTCGTCGGCCTTCTTCTTGACCGCGTGTCCGCCGAACTGGTTCCTGAGCGCGGCGATTGTCTTCATGGCGAAGGAATCGCTATCCCTCGACTGAATCCTTGCTATGAGCGACGCCGTGATTATCGGAGCGGGCACATTCTGATGAAGCGCCGCTTCGACGGTCCACCTGCCCTCGCCGCTGTCCCAGACATAGGGATCGAGGTCCGAAAGGGTAGGATCGGCCTTGAACACGCGCTCGGCCAGGTCGAGGAGCCACGAGCGTATAACGCTCCCGTGCTTCCAAACCTTGCTTACGGCCTGAAGGTCGATGTCGAACGGCGAGCTGTGGAGAACTGCGAACCCCTCGGCGTACGCCTGAAGGAGGCCGTACTCAATGCCGTTATGTACCATCTTCACGTAATGCCCGGAACCCACAGGGCCGCAGTGAAGGTAGCCGTACCTCGGCGCGAGAGTCTTGAATATAGGCTCCACATGATCGACGGCCGCTTTATTCCCACCGTACATGAGGCAGTAGCCTTCCTTAAGCCCCCATACGCCGCCGCTCGTCCCGCAGTCGATGAATTCGATGCCCGAGGACTGCAGGCCCTTGGCGCGCTTTTGCGAATCCTGCCACTCGGAGTTTCCCCCGTCGATTATTATGTCGCCTTTCTTGAGGTGTTTTTTAAGCTCCCTTATATTCTGGTCGACAGGCTTTCCCGAGGGGACCATCAGCCAAACCACCCTTGGCTTGGGCAGCTTCTTGACCATGTCCGCTATCGAGCTCGACGGTATTGCGCCCTTCTTCGCGTATTCCTCTACCGGTTCCGGCGTGAGGTTCCATACGACGACCTCGTGACCGTCCTGCATCAGGCGCTCCGTCATATTGCCGCCCATTTTTCCAAGTCCTACCATCGCTATTTTCATATCAACCTCCTGTATAATTGGATCGAGTTTTATCCTTCTTGTTCCCTCTGAATCAATCTTATGTCAGGCGACCCTCGCCAGAAGGCCCGAGACGTTCTCCTTCACCGAGCCGCGGGTGTTGTAGACGCTCGAGCCGGCTACCAGCACGCTCGTCCCCGCCTCTACGATATCGCGCACGTTCTCGAGGTCTATCCCGCCGTCAACACCGATCGGCACATCGAGCCCCCTCGTGCTCAGCATCTCCTTAAGTATCCGTATCTTGTCGAGCTGCGTGCGTATGAACTTCTGGCCGCCGAATCCCGGGTTGACCCCCATCACCTGGATAAAATCCGCAAGCTCCAGCACCTCCTCTATTGCGTAGGGAGCGGTCCCGGGGTTGAGAGTCACGCCCGCCTGAATGCCGTGCTCCCTTATCGATTCGAGGACGCGGTGAATATGCGGGCAGACTTCCTGGTGAACGATGATGCGGTCGGCGCCGGCTTTTACGAAATCGGCTATGTACTTTTCAGGCTCGACGATCATGAGATGGACGTCGAGCTTCAGTTTCACGAGAGGTCTTATGGCGGCCACCGTGCCCGGGCCGAAGTTCAGGTTCGGCACGAAGCGCCCGTCCATGACGTCTATCTGTATCCACGAGACCCCGGCCTTTTCGGCCTCGAGAACGGCCTCGCCGAGCCGAGTGAAATCGGCCGAGAGTATGGACGGCTCTACAATAACCACCTGTGCCTTCACCTCCCGATGCTTTTAAGAATCATTCCGCTTTCGATATCTAATCCCGTGAGACGTGGCTACTATAATCTCGCTCGCGGTCCCGATGAAAATCCCGAACTCGGCTATCCCGGCCTTCTGCCCCAGTTTCGAAGCCAGCTCGTCGAGGTTCTCTATCGGGCCGAACCTGCAGTCGAGTATGTAGTTCGACTGGTCGGTCTCGTATGTTTGCCCGTTGTCCTTCATCCGGAGAACAGGCTCTCCGCCGAGCGATTTCAGGAACTCGGCCACGGGCCGCCACGCGAACGGTATTACCTCTATCGGTACGGGGAAATGTGTCCCGAGCCTTGGCGACATCTTGCTTTCGTCGACGACCATAACGTTCCGCCTGCTCGCCTGGGCGAGCACCTTCTCGCGCAGGAGCGCCCCCCCGCCCCCTTTTATGAGGTTAAGGTTTGGGTCTACTTCGTCGGCCCCGTCTATAGTGAGGTCAATCGTCTGCTTGTCGTCGAACGTTATAAGCGGTATACCGAATTCCCTGGCGCTTTTCTCAGTGTCCAGAGAGCTTGGTATGCCGACTATATCCTTGAGCCTGCCGTCGGCGAGCCTCTTGCCGAGCTCTTCGAGGGCGAAATGAGTGGTGCTTCCCGTGCCGAGTCCGAGTATCATGCCCGGGGATACGAGATCGACGGCGCTTATCCCGGCCTCCTTCTTGAGCCTGTCCTGAAGTGCCTTTTCGTCCTTGCCCGGCGATCCGCTCAACCCGCACTCTCCCTCGCGCCGCTGAGCTCGCGCACGAACTCGTCTACCGCCGGAATGAGGCGCGTTGCATCGTCGAGTACTCTCATTTCGGGCGACGGCGGCAGGGCGTGAACCCCGGCGCGCGTGTAGTCCGTCGTCACCACCATGCAGTACATTTTGGCCGCGAGCGCCGCTTTCACGCCTGAGGCCGAATCCTCTATGACGAGACACTCGTCGTGCTCCGTCCCGAGCTCCCCGGCCAGGAGGTTATATATCTCGGGATCGGGTTTTCCTCTATCCACGTCCTCTATCGTTGCGATGAAATCGAAATCGTCCGCAATGCCGAGGACGTCCATCACACGGTACGCCTCTTCCCTGTGTGACATCGTCCCGAGGCCGGTGGGGTAACCTTCATCCTTCACTTTTTTAAGTAGTCCATAGTTATAGGGACATAAATGCTCTTTTAAAATTTCAGGATCGGATATCATCTGAAAATAGCTCTTGAGTCTTATCTCTACGTACGCCTGCCAC
>JBFWTW010000034.1:0-18416 GCA_050247635.1 Candidatus Dadabacteria bacterium
CTCGCGGCATACAACGCCGGCAAGGGGTCGGTCATAAAGCACGGATTCACCATCCCGCCCTACCCCGAAACGACGGACTACATAACGAAGGTTCTCGGGTACTACAAGATAATGAAGGCGAAGAATTATGTCTCTAAAAATTAACCGCCACGGCGATAAAAAAGGCGTCTAAAATGAGACACCAGCATAAATTCCGAACGACGATTAATTCACGCAGAAACTGTTTTCACCGTTATAACCAGCGTTTTAAAAGGCTTACGAGCAGTTAATTTGACAAAATGCTATTTTCATCTAGAATGTTAAATTCACTAAACAATTTTTTGAGGGCCCATAGCTCAGTTGGTTAGAGCGACGGACTCATAATCCGTTGGTCCCTGGTTCGAGTCCGGGTGGGCCCACACATAAAGCTTTTGGTTTTCAGACTCAAGATGGAAGTCGAGATAATACACAACTTCGTAATAACAGCCTCGACCCAAGTCCCCGCTATAGTACAACCCTTATACATTCCATTTATTCCACTCAGGATCAAACCCACTAAAATAAGGAGAAAAAGATGAGGGAGCAACTCGTCGTTCTCGATACGCTCCAGCGCATTGACTTGGAGCTGAGTAAGCTGGAACAAAATTTAAGCGACTACCCGAAGAAGATTTCGGACTTCGAATCAGAACTGGAAACCGCGAAGAAACGCCTTGAGGGCCTTCAGGGCGAAAGTCAGACACTCCAGAAGAACAAAGCGAACCTCGAGCTCGAAATCTCGAGCAACGAAGAGCTCGTCAAAAAGGCCGAGCAGAAGCTCTTCGAGATCAAGACCCACAAAGAATACGAAGCCCTTCAGAAAGAAATAGCCGACACGAAAAGAAAAAACATCGAGCTCGAAGACAGGGTGCTCGAGCACATGACCAGGCTTGAGCAGGTCGAGGCCGAGATAGCCACGGGCAAGGAAGACCTCGCGGCCAAGGAAGCCGAGTACGGCGAGAAGATAAGCGAATTCAAGGAAAAGCTCGAAGAGACAAGGGGCCTCTACGAGCCCAAGAAAGAAGAGAAGGAAAAAATAGCATCCCGCATCAGCCCCGAGCTCATGCCCATATACCAAAAAATAGGCAAGAGAAACGGCGGCGTTATAGCGCTGGCCAAGGCGGAGCTCTGTACGGGCTGCAACATGAAGATCCCGTCCCAGCTTTTCAACGAGGTGCTCACACACACACGGTTCATACAGTGCCCCAACTGCCAGAAAATCCTCTATACGGAAGACGAACTCAATAGTGCCGCAACCCCAGAATAGCCTGCCTTTCAAAGACGGCTCCGGCGGGCGCGTGGAGATATTCATAGACGGCGCGGCAAGGGGCAATCCGGGTGAATCCGGCATCGGTGTTTTCATAACCGACGGCGGAAAGACCCTCCGCGAGATAAAGAAATATCTAGGCACGGCCACGAACAATCAGGCCGAATACACGGCGCTGATCACGGCCCTCGAATCCGTAAAAGACCTTAAAAACAGGCAGATTCAGATATTTACCGACTCCATGCTGCTCGCGAACCAGATAAACGGCCTCTGGAAGGTGAAGCACCCCGGCATAGCCGAGCTTCACAAGAAGGCCAAGGGTCTCCTGAAAGAGTACGCATCCATATCCATCAGCCACGTCAGGCGCGAGTACAACCGCGAGGCGGACAGACTTGCTAACGAGGCTATCGATGAATATCTTTAAGCAGTAGAAGCAAGCAGGCCGGGCAGCCGCTGGCGCGCGCTTTCGGGCGCGTGCTGGAGGAAAGTCCGAACTCCGCAGGGCAGAGCGCTGGGTAACGCCCAGGTGCCGCGAGGCAACGGAAAGTGCAACAGAAAACATACCGCCAACGCCCTTCTCACGGAGGGCACGGTAAGGGTGAAAAGGTAGTGTAAGAGACTACCGCGCCGGCCGGTGACGGCTGGCGGCATTGTAAACCCCGCTCGGTGAAAGACAAAATAGGGAAGCGCTTTTCCTCGTGAAAAATATGGCGGCCCGTCAAAGCTTCCGGGTATGTCGCTAGAGGCGTTCAGTAATGAACGCCCCAGATGAATGGCTGCTCAAGACAGAATTCGGCTTACAGGCAGGCTTGCTTCTACCCCTTAAAGATAACCCTCACGAATTCCTTCTTGCCTATCCTGAGCCGGAGCTCGCCGCGTACGGGCGCCGGGGCGTTGGCGTCGGTGAGCTTTTCGCCGCCCACGCTCACGCCGCCCTGGGCTATGAGCCTCTTGGCTTCCTTCCTGCTGGGGACCTTTTCGGAGGCCCTGACGACGAGGTCGAGGACGGTTATGTTCTCTCCGGCCGAAAGGACGAGCTCGCGCGCGTCCTCGGGGAACTGCCTGTCCGAGAACTTGGTATCGAAATCCTCCGCCGCGGCCTTCGCGTTTTTGTCCCCGTGGAGCCACGCGGTAAGCTCCGTCGCGAGCGACTTCTTCGCGTCCATCGGGTGCCCCTTCTTTAGGGCCTCGATCTCTTCTTCGGGCCTTCTCGTCAGAAGCTCGTAGTAAAGCCACATCACGTCGTCCGGCAGGGACATGATCTTACCGTACATATCGACCGCGGTGTCGTCGACTGCGATGTAGTTGCCGTACGACTTAGACATCTTCCGGACGCCGTCGAGCCCGGGGAGTATCGGGAGCAGTATGGCTATCTGCGGCTCCTGCCCGAAGTGCTTCTGGAGCTGCCGCCCGAGGAGTATGTTGAACGTCTGGTCCGTCCCGCCGAACTCGACGTCTGATTTCATATGCACCGAGTCGTATGCCTGTATGAGCGGATACATGAACTCGCTTATGTATATCGACGTCCCCGCGGCGTAGCGGTTGCTGAAGTCGTCCCTTTCGAGCATACGGGCGACGGTTTCGAGCGTCGAGAGCCTGATGAGGTCGGCGGCGCTCAGCTTCCCTAGCCAGTCCGAGTTGAAGACGACCTCCGTCTTCTCCCTGTCGAGTACCTTGAACACCTGTCTCTCGTACGTCCGGGCGTTGGCCTTCACCTCGTCCTCGCTTAGCGCGGGGCGTGTTTCCGAGCGCCCCGAAGGGTCGCCTATCATCGCGGTGAAGTCGCCGATGAGGAAGAGGACCGTGTGCCCGAGGTCCTGGAAATCACGGAGCTTCCGGAGAAGGACGCAGTGCCCGAGATGAAGGTCGGGCGCCGTCGGGTCGAAGCCCGCCTTTATCCTGAGCGGGATATTCTTATCGGCCGATTTTTTAAGCTTCGCCAAAAGCTCCGCCTCGGAGATTATATCGCTCGTCCCTCTTTTAATTATCGAAAGCTGTGATTCGGGGTCCTGAAAGCTCAAAACGCTTACGCTCCTATACCTGAAGATTATTTCGGATGCCGCAGTATACGGCTAAACGGCTCAAGAATATAGAATATCAGGGGGGTTAGTCAATCCCCGGCGAAAACCGGGGCCGCAATGCAAACTGTCCGGCACACCATTACGCGCCGTGAAATATCAGCTAAAATAAACGCCGTGACTTACGACATCGGAGGGAAGAAACCCCGCCTCATAATATCCGCCGAAGAAATCCGCGCGCGAATAAAGGAGCTCGGAACGGAGCTCTCCGCCGCCTACGAGGGGAAAAAGCCCATCGTCGTCGGGATACTGAAGGGCTCGTTCATCTTCGTCGCCGATCTCGTCCGCGAGATGGACTTCGAGGTCGAAATAGACTTCGTCCAGACGTCGAGCTACAGGGAGGGCATGACTCCGGGCGCGCTCGAGCTCCTCATGGGCCCGTCCATCCAGCCTTCGGGAAGGCACGTCATCCTCGTCGAAGACCTCCTCGACACAGGGGTCACGTGCAGCTTCGTGCAAAGACTTCTCCTCTCGAAAAACCCGGCGTCCTTCGCTATGTGCGCGCTCGTGGATAAAAAGGAAAGGCGCGAGGTGTCTATAGAAGCAGACTACGTCGGATTCACCCTGGAGCGCGGATTCATCGTCGGCTTCGGCACCGACTACGCAGAGGCCGGGAGGAACCTCCCCGGTATCTACGTCCTCGAATGACCCGCCGCCCCATCTGATATACTTACGTGGATAGGTATAATTAATCCCGGATATTACGATTACACAGCAGCACAACGGAGAACACGATGAGTTTACGCGAGCAGATTCCGCAGGATATCAAGGACGCCCTCAGGAGCAAGAACAGCCTCGAGCTGTCTGTCTTGAGGATGCTTGAGGCCGCGATCAAGAACAAGGAAATCGATAATAACAAGCAGGCGCTCAGCGACGAGCAGATAATCGGCGTCATCGCGGCCGAGGTGAAGAAGCGGCGCGACGCGGCGGCCGAGTTCGAAAAGGTGAACAGGCAGGAAGCTGCGGACGCCGAGAAAAAAGAGATCGAAATCCTCATGAAGTACATGCCGGCCCAGATGAGCGAGGACGAGATACGGGCCGAGGTCGTAAAGGCCGTCGGCGAGTCAGGCGCGGCCGGGATAAAAGACCTCGGCAAGGTGATGAAGCTGATCATTCCCGCGGTCAAGGGCAAGGCCGACGGGGCGCTCGTCAACAGCATCGTACGGGAAGAGCTCGACAAGCTCGGCTGACGGCGCTTTCCACGCCGGCAAAAGCTGCGGCGCGCGAAAAATCATCGAACAAACCAACAGGAGATAATTAATGGCGGAAACGGCGAAGCATCTTAAAACAGGCTCTGAAGGAATCACGTGGGACCTCTCGGACCTCTACTCGGGGTTCGGCGACAAGAGGATAGAGAGAGACCTCTCGGCGCTCATCACGAAATCACGCGCCTACGAAAAGAAATACAGGGGCAAGATAAACTCCCGCTCGGTAACAGCCGGGGCGCTCTTAAAGGCGACGGAAGAGCTCGAAGAGCTGAGCGAGCTTTCGGGGAGGCTCCTCTCCTTCGCGTATCTGGTCTTCGCCGCCGACACGGGCAACCCCGAGCACGGCGCTTTCCTCCAGAAGATTCAGGAGAAGGCGACCGAAGCGAGAAAGCATCTCTTCTTTTTCGAGCTCGAGCTCGTGGCGATTCCCGAAACGAAAATGAAGAAGCTCCTCGCCGACAAGAAGCTCGAGCACTACCGCCACTTCCTCGAGCAGGAGAGGCGCTACAAGCCCCACAGGCTCACCGAGCCCGAGGAGAAGATCCTGGACGAGAAGGCCAACACCGGTTCGCGCGCTTTCAAAAGGCTATTCGACGAGGTGCTGAACAACGTCCGTTTCAGCGTAAAGCTAAAGGGCAAGGTAAAGGACCTGTCCGAGACCGAGACGCTGGCGCTTCTCTACGACCCGGACCGCGAGAAGAGGAAGGCGGGCGCCGAGGGGCTGACAAAGGGACTCCTCGACAACGCGCACGTCCTCACCTTCATATTCAACACGCTCGTACAGGACCACTACGTGAACGACCGCCTGAGGGCTTTTACGAACCCGATGCAGTCGCGGCACCTCGACAACGAAATAGACGCCGAGACTGTAAACGCGCTCATGGAATCCTGCGAAAAGAACTACGACATGGTCGAGACGTATTACAGCCTCAAGAAGAAGCTCCTAGGCCTTAAAGACTTTTACGACTACGACCGCTACGCCCCGATATACAGCGAATCGAAAACCATAAAATACGATAAGGGACGCGAAGTCATTCTGTCCTCGTTCGGCGATTTCTCGCCGAGGTTGGCGGGCATAGCGAAGCAGTTCTTTGACAAGAGCTGGATCGACGCCGAGCTACGCGACGGAAAGCGCGGCGGCGCGTTCAGCCACGGCACGATCCCGAGCGCGCACCCCTACGTCTTCATGAACTACACCGGCAGGCTCCGCGACGTGATGACGCTCGCCCACGAGCTCGGCCACGGCGTACATCAATACCTCTCGCGCAGGCAGGGCTACTTCCAGTCGAACACCCCGCTCACGACCGCCGAGACGGCGAGCGTCTTCGCCGAGATGCTCGTCTTCCACAAGCTCACCGAAACCGAAGAGGACCCGAAGACGAGGCTCGCCCTTATCTGCAGCAAGCTCGAAGACATATTCGCCACGGTGTTCAGGCAGGTGGTTATGACGCGCTTCGAGGAAAGCCTTCACTCGGCCAGGAGGGCCAAAGGCGAGCTCACGCAGGACGACGTAAACGAGCTCTGGATAAACGCCAACCAGCCGATGTTCGGCAAGTCCGTAAAGCTGACGAATAACTACAAGGTCTGGTGGATGTACATACCGCACTTCATACACTCGCCGTTTTACTGCTATGCATATTCTTTCGGCGAGCTGCTGGTGCTGGCGCTCTACAACATGTATTTAAACGAAGGGAATAAATTCGTACCGCGATATGTCGAGCTACTTTCCTCGGGCGGGAGCGAATCGCCCGACGTCCTTCTCGAAAGGGTCGGCGTGGACATAAAAGACCCGGGATTCTGGCAGGGAGGTCTCGACCTTCTGAGGGTCATGGTGGACCAGGCGATAGAGCTTTCGGGACAGGTGCTCAAATCCGGAAGGCGTAAGAGATAAGAACCGGGTGTTTGGAAACTAGTTATTCCGCTGCGAAAGGACGTAGTAGAGCACGTCGCTCAGCTTTTCCATCTCGTAGGGCTTGGGCAGGACGCCCTTAAACCCGTACTTCTCGTACTTTTCGAGTATAGGATCGCTCGAATATCCGCTCGATACGATGGCCCTCACCTCGGGGTCGAACATGAGGAGCTTTTCTATGGCCTCCTTTCCGCCCATGCCGCCCGGGACCGTCAGGTCCATGATCACGGTGTCGAACGGATGGCCCTCCTGCTTGGCCTTTTTGTAGGTCTTGAGAAGCTCGCCGCCGTCCTTGGCGAATTCGACTTCGTATCCGATGTGCGCCAGCATCTCGCCCGCGGCCTCGCGAACCTCCATCTTGTCGTCCATTATGAGAACCCTGCCGCTACCGCGCTTGATAACCGCATTTATCTTCGATTCCGTCGTCACCGCGTCCCCCTTTGCCGGAAGATATACGAAGAATCTCGTCCCGACGTGCAGCTCGGATTCGACCGCTATATATCCCCCGTGGTTCTTTATAATCGAATACGATGTGGCGAGGCCAAGGCCGCTGCCGGCCTGCTTCGTCGTAAAGTAAGGATCGAATATCCGCGATATATATTCCTTGGGTATTCCGATCCCCTGGTCTTCGATGGTCGTTTTTACGTAATATCCTTCTGTAAGCGGGATGCCCTTTTCATTCTTCGCATCCACATTCTCGATCGTTATGGTTATCTTTCCCTCGTTCGTCATGGCCTGGGCGGCGTTTATTATCATGTTGCTCATAACCTGGCTTATCTGCGCCTCGTCAACCTCCACGGCCCATACCTTGTCGTTGACGACGAACTGAAAATCGACGTTCGAGCCGCTCATGGTAAAGCCGGCGGTATCCTTTATCAATTTTTCGAGATTGGTAGGCTCCTTGTTTTCGAGCGACTTTCCTTTAGAGAACGTGAGGAGCTGTGAAGAAAGGTCCTTGGCCTTGTGGCATGCCTTAAGCGCTTCGAGAAGTCTTTGCTTCACCTTCTCGTCCGAAATATCCGGGAGCGAGCTCAGCGAGATATTCCCCATGATGGACGTCAGCAGGTTGTTGAAGTCGTGCGCTACCCCGCCCGCCAGAACCCCTATCGATTCCAGCTTCTGAACCTTGAGCAGCTCCTCTTCGAGCTTCTTAAGCTCGGTGATATCCCTGAACACGAGAACGACGCCGATTATGATCCCGTCCCTGTCCCTTATGGGGGAGCTGCTCGCCGAAACGTACCGGCACCCTTCCCTTTGCTTCGTGACGAGAACCGTGCCGCTTTCGAGGCCGACGACATTGTTGGCCCTTATGGCCTTGCTGACGGGGTTCTCCTTCATCTCTCCCGTCTCGACGTTTACTATGAAGAACACCTCGTCTATGGGGCTTCCGATGGCCTCCGTCCTGAGCCATCCTGTCAGCCTCTCGGCGATGGCGTTTACGAGCACCACCCTGCCCTCGGTGTCCGTGGCTATGACGCCGTCCCCAATGGAGCTCAGCGTGACGGCCAGGCGCTCCTTTTCCTCGAATAGCTCACGTTCGATTTTTTTCCTTTGATTTATGTCCTTCTGGCGTTCGAGCGCATACCTTATCGCGCGCGTAATCTGGTCGTTATCCACCTCGCCCTTGACGAGATAGTCCTGCGCACCCAGCTGGAGCGACTTCACGGCGCTGTCCTCGTCGGCGACGGCGGTGAGAACTATTACCGGGATCCCGGGAAAATGGCTGTGGATTTTCTTGAATGTATCGAGCCCGCCGGAATCCGGCAGAAGAAGATCCAGGAGTATAAGGTCCGCCGGCTTTTCTTCGAGCAGTCCGATGCCCTCGACGAGTGTTGCGGCAGTCCTCGTGTTGAATTTTATGTGCTTCGCATTCTTGAGGTTCCTGACAACCAGCTTGGCGTAGCTCTCGTTATCCTCAATTAGCAGTAATTCTACTGGCAATGCAGTCATGTACACCCACCCTTATGCTTCTCTTATTGAATACCCCGCAACTGCTAGTCAAAGCCAATCAAATTTAATTGCAAGAATCATACCACCCGTGCCACCCATTCCCTAACTAATTTAAAACAAAAAATATTTCAGCCGTTCCGCGCATTGTTTGCGCATTTTATTATTACAAATTCTGTAACTCCTGTGCCGCTAAATGACAATCCCTAGCCCGCAATGGCGGAGTAATCATTAATAATGGGGACGGTTGAGTAAGCCTGAGAAAATCTGGTGAATGAAAATCAGAAGGAGAAAGGCCCGGCGGAATGATTAAAAGCCCATGAATACCGACCGCTAACTATACTTGCTCATATCTATAACATTACCCTTTGGTGTTCTTTCGTATTTTTTGTTTTTCTCCGAATACATAAGCTCGTCGGCCTTTAAAAGAAGCCTGTCTATGCAGCCGTTCGTGCTGGGGTCGTGGCTGGCGATGCCGACGCTCATCGACAGCCTGTAGGGCCTCATGCCCTTGGCGTTATGCGCGTCGATATTTTCGCGGAGCCTCTTCCTGATCGATTCCGCCCCGTTCCCGTCGGCGTCCGAGGTTATGGCGACAAACTCGTCGCCGCTCACCCTGGCCGTCACGTCGGAATTCCGGAACGTCTGCTTTATGGCGTTAGCGGCGTCGATAATGGCCTGGTCGCCGATGTTGTGCCCGAATGCGTCGTTTATCTGCTTTAAGCCGTCGATGTCGATGAGTATAAGAAGTGACTGCTCCTTTCTCCGCTCTGCTGCCTTTATGTGATGGTCGGCGAACGTGAGGAACCCTCTCCGGTTATAAAGCCCGGTGAGATCGTCCGTTATGGACAGGCTCCGTAGCCGCTCTTCCATTTTTTTCCTTTCGGTTACGTCGCGCGAGTTGATGACTACCCCAAGCCCCATCTCGTTCGGGCAGAGCTTGCCGATAGTCTCCAGCGTAAGCCAGTAGCCTTCCTTGTGCCTTATGCGGTACTCCGCCGAATAGAGCCGGTCCGGATTCTGGAGCCCTTCTGTAAACACGTCGAAGACGCGCGGGAAGTCTTCGGGGTGAACGAAGTCGAACGCACGCCTTCCGAGGAGCTCCTCGTCTTCGTATCCGAGGACGCGGTGATGCGACGGGCTTACGTATTTCATGGTGCCGTCGATGTCGAGTATCGCGATGAGGTCCAAAACGTTTTCGATCATCAGCTTGAAACGCTCTTCCGTGCTTTTTAGGGCGTCGTCGGCCTTCTTTCTCTCGATCGCATACCTTATCGCGCGGACGAGAAGCCTGGCGTCGACCTGCCCCTTCATGAGGTAATCCTGCGCCCCCATCTGCACGGCCTTAAGAGCGAGCTTTTCGTCGTCCGTACCGGTAAGTACTATGATCGGGACTTCCGTCGCGCCCTTGATGGCCTGGAGCGTGTCGATGTTTCCGCTGTCTGGAAGGTCGAGGTCGAGCAGAATAAGATCTATCTCGCCCTTTTGCACCCTGTCGAATCCGCCGGTGAAGGTATCGAAATGCTCTACCTTCATGGAAGCAGGTGACTTCTTGGTAAGAATTCGTTTTATAAGCTGGGCATAATCCAGATTATCTTCTATGAGTAGCACTCTGATTGTTTCGTCCGACATCGCGATAAATTCTACTCCATTACGATTTTATTTTCTACATTTCATAGCAGCCGATCCACAAGATTCTCCCGGGGTTCGGAATAGAAAGTCATCATTCCCGGCTTCTTCTCCGAGCATCCGGGAAACGGGCGTTTAGGTTGGAGAGTAATGGAGGAAAATGACGCTAATGAGGCGTACGAGGCGGCCCCGGCGCCCACAGGAAACAAGCGGTGGTTCCTCCCGCCGCAATCGGGCAGCTCCGCCATAGCGGGCAAGCCTGTCTTCGCCGCTGCGATACCTTTCTCATCCTTCCATCCGTCGCTGATAACCTTCAGCCCTCTCTGCACTTGGATTGTATAAATACATACAAATAACATGCCGCTAAAAGCCAATTCTAATTTTCGATATTTAATTCATTGTGACTATTGGGAAATTTTCCTGCTAGACACCTACGCGCGCGGTCTTTCCCTCCACAATGCCAGGCAAAAAGTGTCACAAAAGGCCTGTAAGCAAAGGAAAACGTGACGCAAATCGTCCCCGCCGGGCCGGGCCGAAACTAAAAATCCATCCGATATTATTGGGAAACTTTGCTGACTCATGGCCCGCGCGGCTCGAAAAACGGGATAGTGTAATTACATCCCGCATGATATAATTTCCGGCCTATGCCCTCTATAAAAGAAACCCAGCACCAGATGGTACAGTTCGTATCCCCCGAGCACGCCAACACCCACGGCACGCTCCACGGCGGGAGGCTCATGGAATGGATAATGCTCGCGGGGAGCATAAACGCCTCCCGGACGGCGCGGGGCATCACGGTCCTCGGCGCGACCGACAGCATCGATTTCGTTAACCCCGTCAAGGTCGGAGAGGTCGTTACACTGGACACCACCATCGAATACATAGGCTCGAGCTCGCTCGAAGTCGCCGTGGCCGTGCATTCCGAAGACCCGAGGACGGGAGAGAAGAAGTTCACGACCTTCGCGCACCTGGCGTTCATATCCGTAGACGAGAAGGGCAAGCCGAGGAAGATCTCCGGGAAGATCACACCCGCGGACGAAGAAGAAGAGGCCATACTGGCCGAGGCCAAGAAGCGCAAGAAGCAGCGCGTGCCGAAGTTCGAGCGCCGCGACGAGCAGGCCCGGAACATCATCGACGAAACCGAAATAGTAAGGATGCGGCTCGAAACGACCAAGGTCGTCCTCCCCGAAGACACGTTCTACGGGAGCTTCATGTCGGTCGGAAAGCTAATGCACGACATCGACGAGACGGCCGCGATTCTGGCCATACGGTTTGTAAGGGGCGTGCTGGTTACGGGCTCCGTGGACGAGCTCTTCTTCTACTCGCCGATAAGGGTGGGCGACATAATCGTCTTCAAGGCGGGCATCAGCTACGTCGGGAAGTCCTCTCTCGAAGTCGGCATAAAGGTCATATCCGAAAACGTGCTCACCGGCGAGCAGAGGCACACCTGCACCGCCTTTCTCTCCTTCGTGCACCTCGGGCCCGACGGCAAGACCCGCCCGGTCCCGATATTCGAGCCCGAAACCCCCGAGGAAAAAAGGCTCTGGAAAAAGGCGCTCGAACGTAAGGAGAAGCGCTCCGAGAGGCTAAAGCGCATAGCCGATATTTCGGACAGTCTCTAAAAAATTTTGACACGGCGGCACGTATGTTAATCTTTAACTGCCGCCTTCATTCTACTTACTCACCAGGCGGACGGCGGCTGACCAGATGCTATACAAGTGCTTCTTCTTTCTTATGGGTTTCACGGTCCTCGAGATAGCGGCCGTCCCGGTCGATATGTTCCCGCCCGAAGGACAGGTGCGCACCCATACCGAAAGGCTGTACGGAACGGCCGGCGCTTCTTCGGACGACAGCGTCGTTCAGCTCCAGAACGGGATGAGCCTTCTCGACCTGGTAGAGGCGGTAAGCGAAATAAACGGCGAGGTCTACGTCGTGGATAGCTCCGTAAAACCTTCCGAAATTAAGATCGTCACGCCAGAGGGCGGCCTCACCAGGAACGACCTGACAGAGCTCTTCGTGACAATACTCCGCGTGAACGGGCTCGCAGTTATCGAAACGGAAGGCGTGAACAAGATAGTGAACTCTGGCGACGCGATCCACAGCGCAACCCCAGTAAAATCAGGCCCCGTCGATTAACCAGGCGCGGGCCGTCACTGCACCCCGCCGCTCTCCCCCGCCCTTCTTACGACGATGTAATTCGAAAGCAGTATGAACGCCCCCCCGAGTAGCGTGTAGAACCCGATGTGCTGCGACAGAAAGGCCCACGCGAGCACGGTGGCGCTCGCGGGTTCGAGGAGGAGCACTATCCCCGCGACCGACGCGGGCACGCCCCGAAGCCCCCGGTAGAAGAGTAGATGCGGCACGGCCCCGCCGAGTATTGAAACGGCCACGAGCGCTAGCCAGTCCCCGGCCGGGAGCGCGAACGTGAGGCCGGAATAGCCGTCCTCCGGCAGGAGGATTTTCATGAGCGGGAGGAGAAGGAGCAGCCATGCGCTCGCGAACACAGACCAGCCGAAGGTAGTAGTCACGTAATGCTGCCCCGTGACCGAGACCTTCTTCCCGAGGACGACCCACAGCGAGAGGAGTATTCCCGACACGAGCCCGCACGCGACGCCAATATACGAGGCCGAACCCGCCCCGGCCTCCCACGACCGCATGAGACATACGAGCCCCGCTAGCCCGAGAAGGGCGGAGACCAGCTTCCTCGCGGTTATCTCCTCGCCGAGCGCGGCGCGCCCGATGAAGATAGTCCACACGGGCTGGGTGTAGAGGAGAAGCACCACTATCGCCACGGGAACGCCCAGCGCGAGCCCCGCGAACAATGCGAGCTCTAAAAGCCCGCCTATGAGGCCGTAGACCGCCAGGAACCGGAGAGCCCCTCTCCCGGGCATGAGGTCTTTTCTCGCCAGGACCACCGGCAGCAGCACGAGGCCTACTATGAACGGCCTGTAAAAGGCCGTCTCGAAGAGCGAAAGGCCCCTGTCTATCAGGAGCTGCCCGCCCGGGGCTATCGTTCCGTAAAATATCCCCGCGAGTATCAGGTACCAGTATTCACGTCTCATGATTTATATTCCGATTTCTTCCGGCGCGGATACGCACGGGAGATCGCCCGGCGGCCGCCGGAACGGTCACTTGAGATCGGCCAGCTGGGGCATGACTTCCTCGGCGAGGAGCCTCATCGACCTCTCCCACTTGTCCCGCGGCTTCCATTCGTGCCCCATGACGAGCAGCACCCCGAACCCGCCGACGTACTCGTAGAGCTCCCTGATCTGCCTCGCGACGTCGTCCGGGCTCCCGGCGATCCAGAGGTTGTCGAGGAGGTAATCGGGCGTGACGTCCGAGTCGGCCATGCCCTTGTCCATCTTGAATATATCGAGGTTCCCCCTTATCCTCGGCACCATCTTGAAGAAGTATTCCGTAAAGTCCCTGGCGAGGGTCCCCTCCTTAACATCCCTCCTCGCATCCTCGGTCGTCTCGGCGACGTATATGTCGCGCGCCACCCTCCACATGCTCCTGTCGGGCGTGCGTCCCGTCTCGTGCGCCCCGTCCTCGACAGATTGCCAGTGCGTCCGCAGCACGTTCTTCGTTATGAAGTTGATGCTCATCGGTATCCAGCCGTTCGCGCCTGCTATACGGAGCGTCCCCGAGCTCGCGGTGATGCCGGCGACGCCTATCGGGGGATGGGGTTTTTGATACGGCTTCGTGTGCACGCCGAGCCCGACCTCGGCCACGGGATTCGGCACCTTGAACTTCCACCTCTTGTTTTCGTAGAGGCCCGGCTTGGGGTCGTTCCAGAGGTTAAGTATGAATTCGAGCGATTCGTTGGTGAGGTCCCTCTGCTCGCCCGTCTTCGGATCGATGCCGAAAACCTCGAAGTCCCCGATGAAGCTCCCCGCGCCGACGCCCCAGTAGAACCTGCCCTTCGCCAGGTGGTCGAGGACGGCAATCCTGTGGGCGAGGACGAAAGGGTCGTGGTCCGGGAGGCAAGAAACCCCCGTCCCGAGGATTATGTTCTTCGTGAGCGGTATTGCCTTGGCTATCAAAAGATCGGGCGCCGCGAGGTTTTCCCACCCCGCCGTGAAGTGCTCGCCTATCCACGCTTCCCTGTATCCGAGCCCGTCGAGCGTGACTATCTGGTCGAGGTCCGAGTCCAGCGTCTCGGTCAGGTCCGAGCCCGCCGGGTGAAGGGGCATTGTGAAGAATCCGATTTCCAATCGAGGCTCCGTCCGGGGCCGGTCCCCCCGGTTTCAGGATATTAACACATAAGATATTTTTCTACAAAGCGCCGCGGCGGCCGGCGCGATGCATAGCGGTTCCGTACGATTTTTTTTGGATATCGGTGCTGCGTATCGTATAATTTTGACCTCTACGGTTTAACACCATGTCGATATCAACCCGTGCAGTAAACGCAATTCGTGATTTTCTCGAGCTCGAGTCCGCGAGCGGAATAATACTCGTCGGCGCGGCCGCCGTCGCGCTCGCGCTAAGTAACTCCCCGCTCTCGGGGCTCTACAACCTTCTCATAGATACGCCGTTCGAGGTCAGGCTCGGGGCGCTCGAGATAGCCAAGCCGCTCCTTCTGTGGATAAACGACGGGCTGATGGCGATATTCTTTTTGCTGGTCGGCCTCGAAATAAAACGCGAGGTCCTCGACGGCCAGCTTTCGAGCATCGACCAGGTTGCCCTCCCCGGCATAGCCGCGGTTGGCGGCATGGCCATCCCCGCGCTCATTTACGTGTTCTTTAACTTCAACAACCCGGGCGCGATGAGCGGCTGGGCCATCCCGGCGGCGACGGACATAGCCTTCGCCCTGGGAGTGCTCGCCCTTTTGGGTAGCCGTGTGCCGCTGTCGCTGAAGCTGTTCCTTCTGACGCTCGCGATAATAGACGACCTCGGCGCGATAGTCATAATAGCAATTTTCTATTCCGGGAAGCTGTCTCTTCTTTCGCTCGGCCTCGCCGGCACGATGATCGCCGTGCTCGTGGCGATGAACCTCCTCGGCGTAAGGAGGCTAGCGGCCTACTTGATCGTCGGCGTGGTCTTGTGGGTATGCGTGCTCAAGTCGGGCGTCCACGCGACGCTCGCGGGCGTCGTGCTCGCGTTCACGATTCCGATGCGGACGAAGGAAGGCGAGCCCTGCCCCCTTCGGGACCTCGAGCACACGCTCCACCCGTGGGTCGCCTTCTTCATCATGCCCGTGTTCGCCTTCGCCAACGCCGGCGTGTCGCTCGAAGGCATGTCGCTTTCGGACCTCATGGGCCCGATTCCGGCGGGTGTAGCGCTCGGGCTCTTCCTCGGAAAGCAGCTCGGCGTATTCGGGTTCGCGTGGGCGGCCATAAGGTTCGGCCTCGCCAAGCTCCCCGAAGGCGCGACGTGGCGCTCGCTTTACGGCACGTCGATACTCTGCGGCATAGGCTTCACGATGAGCTTATTCATAAGCACGCTCGCGTTCGACGGCACGATGGCCGACGCCGGCGTTTCCTCGCGGCTCGGTATCCTCGTCGGCTCGTTCGCCTCGGCGATCTTGGGCTACTTTATTATCAGAAGCGCGATCTCGCCGCGTGAAAAGACATGACGCCCGAAGGCCCCCCGCATCCGCAGACTTTCCTCTACAGCGTGAAGGGACTCGTCCTCTTCGTGTCGCTGCTCTACCTGACGTTCTACGTCCCGATGTCGCTCACGTTCTATTCGTCCGCGTGGATGAAGCTCAACTGCCGCTGGCACGATCGCTGCGAAATGATAGGGGTCGATAACGCCTACAGGGGGATGGACGAGCTCGCGGCGTATTTCAGGCACCAGGGCGAGCTCGACAGTTTCAGGACGAAAAAAGAGAAGCTCCACCTCGAAGAAGTGAGGGGCATGTTTGACAAGATGTTCGTCGCCGGCATAGCCGCAGCTGTGCTCCTCGCGCTCACGTTCGACAGGAGGCGTGCGTCGCTCTACGCGCTTATAAACATAGCGATAATATTGAGCCTGTTATTCGTTCTGCCGTTCTTCGGCACGTTCTGGAAGGATGTATTCCACCCGCTTTTGTTCAAGAACAATCTCTGGATGAATAACCGCTTCGACCTCTCGTTCTACCTCATGCCGAGGGATTTCTTCAAGTACACGGTCGCGCTGCTCATATTCTCGACCGCCGCCATAAACGCCTTGGTTTGGCTCAGGTGGAGGCCCCGCCGCGCGAAACCCGGCCACTGAGAAAACGTTAATCGAATATGTCGCCCGGATTGCAGTTCTGGGGATTTATGCAGGGCTCGAAATCGCTCTGGTTACTGTGGTCGGACGCCATGCCGTACCTGTGCCCGAGCTCGTGCTTCCATACGGAGAATTCCCCGCACCCCTCGAACCCGCCCTCGGCTATCGCTATCGCGTCGAGGCCCTCGTAATAAACCCCGCCGCAGACGCTCCTTCCTTCCGCCTCACACTCGAACCGATTGGGGACGACGTAAACGCGGAGCTCCGAGAGCGGCGGAACGACCGTGCCGTTTCCGAGCGGCACGTCCTCGAAGCCCAGCTGCTCCCCTTCGACGTAAAGGCAGTTCAGGAACTGCCTCGCCCTGTTGTCGAGGAGGTCCAGGACATGACTCGTCCCGGCGTTGACGCCGCTCGATATCGCGACCTGCATGCCGTAATAAGGCGTCGTGAGATTATAGTCCTGCGACTCCAGGACCTCGGCGTCGATCAGCGGCCCTACAGGCCCGGTGAAAAAATCCTCGACATTATCACACGACGAAAAGAAAAGGAATATGGAAAGAGCGGAAACTACTATGGCGGTTTTCATCCCCTGGCCTCCGGCGCTTTTTGGGAATATGATAACTTATGGAATTTTTGTATGCTATTTTTACTCGTAAGAAACGTCGGCAAGGGGGTCTTAGGGTATGAAAATAAAAAGCTTTTTTGCGGCTTCGATAATTTTCGCGGCGATCATTTCTTTCCACGGCGCGGCATCCGGCGCCGAAAACGCGCCGCCCGAGGGATGCGCCGAATCGGGATTCAGATACGAAGGAGAGCGTGTAATTCTGAACCCGGGAGCGGGGAATAAAGAGGGGCTCTTTTTACTTCACAACGTCACGGGCGAGGCGTTTCAGGTAACGCACCCCGTCAAGAACCCGGGCGCGAGCGCCGGATGGGCGTCTGAGATAGGCCCCGGCAACTGGTCGGCCTTCGCCGCAGGCGCGGAGGACTTCGCGCTCATGTGCGTAAAGCCCGAAGCGGGTGATATGAAAACCCTTCCCTGCGAAGAGGTGCTGAAGGTCTGCGGGCTACCGAATCCCGAAATGCCGTCCGATCTTTCGGGAAGCTTCTGGGCGTCCGAGGATAAGGAATTGAAAGCGCTCCTCGAAGACGTAAAGTCGCGCGGGATAAGCTGGGGGAAATAAGGCTAGGCCTTCTCGCCCCTGTAAGACCAGTCGAGGAGCTCCACCGGGTGGGCGGTTTTCATGCGGAGCCCTTTCTGGCGTATGCCCTTTTCTATCTGGAGGAGGCACCCCGGGTTCCCCGCGACGATGTAATCCGCCCCCGTCTCGGCGACGTGCGACGTCTTCCGCGTAAGGAGCCTCTTCGACATATCGGGCTCGACCAGGTTGTAGATGCCCGCGCTCCCGCAGCAGACGTCCGACTCCGTAAGCTCCGTGAGCTCCACCCCCGGTATCTGCCGGATGACGTTCCTCGGCTGCTCTTTTATCCTCTGCGCGTGGCCGAGGTGGCACGCGTCCTGGTAGGTGACCTTTATATCCAGATTTTTGAGCTCACCCGTGAGCCCGGCCTCGGACAAAAACTCCATCACGTCCCTCGCCTTCGCCGAAAGAGCCTCGGCCCTCGCGGCGTACTCCGGATCGTCCCTGAGTATGTGGCCGTACTCCTTTATCGTGGAGCCGCACCCCGCCGAGTTTATTATCAGGTAGTCGGCGTCGAGCCCTTCGAACTTTTCTATGAGCCCCCGTGCGAACTCTCTACCTTCGGAGAGCCTCCCAGAATGCACAGACAGCGCGCCGCAGCATCCCTGCGCGGGGGGTATGACGACCTCGCACCCGTTCTCTGCCAGCACCCTCACCGTGGCCTCGTTCGTCCTCGTGAAGAAAACGCTCTGCACGCACCCGGTAAGGAGCGCGACCCTGTAGCGGCGCTTCCCCTTGGCGGGGACGACTTCGGGCAGTGGCGAGGCGGGGAGCGGAGAGCCCACCTTCGGCAGCATCTCGCCCATCTGCGCCAGGTTCTGCGACACCATTCCGAGAACGCCCGACGATTCGACGAGGTAGCGTATGCCGAGCTTCTCGTATAAATAGAAGAACGGCATCATGAGCTTGAGACGCCCAGGATACGGGAAGAGCGAAAAAATGAGCGACCTGAAGAGCCTCTCGGAT
>JBFWTW010000035.1:0-17176 GCA_050247635.1 Candidatus Dadabacteria bacterium
GATCTGGGCCGCCTTCTGTTTACGCGTCGCTTCGTTCATTACGGGCCCGTTCTGTATAAACTCGTTCTTAAGGCTTTCGAGCTGGGCGCTTTTGCTTTCGATAATCTGCTGCTTCTGCTTGAATTCAGCCTCGAAGGCGCTCTTCGCGGCCTTCCCGGCCTTCGAATTGGCAATAACCATCTGAAGGTCTATGACCCCGATCTTTGCACCCTGCGCATAGGATAACACCGGCGTCATCAATACCATGGCAAGGATAAGAAAAAATACTCTCATGCTGAAACCTCCTTGAGTTTAAAATAACGTTCCAACCGTAAACTGTATCTCGTAAGCGTCTTCCCCGGGCAGCCTGTCGCCGAGCGGAAACCCGATTTCGAGCCTTAGAGGACCGAGCGGCGAAACCCACCTTACGCCGAAACCGACGTCCTTTTTAAGATCCATCGGGTTCAGAGTAGGAGTCTGACCATCGTTAAACGCATTTCCCATGTCAAAGAATAACGAGCCCCTTAGCCCCACAGAAGGCATAATCGGGAATATATAATCGGCTGAGAACAGAAGCTCCTGTACGCCGCCGATTATAACGAAATCTCCGTCCGCCGTCGGAACCCTCGGCCCGACCCTTCTAAAGCCATAACCCCTTAGCGAGTTAGGACCGCCGAGGAAATACCTCTCGCCGACGACGAGGTCGTTTCCGTTATTGCTGAAATCGATTATCCCGTACTGCCCCCTGATCGTAAATACCGTGCTCCACCACAGCGGAAACCATTGTCTGGAGGAAATACCGTACTTTATGAAGTCCGTATTTCCGCCGAACGGACCTCCGGCATACTCTACATCAGTACGGGTTAAATTTCCAGCGCTCGGATCGAGGAAATTATTCCTCGAATCCCAGATAAGTCCCGCACCGACGCTGCTAATAGTTCTATCGGAATTCGTGATGATCAGCCTGGCGTCGCTGTCAATGTCGCCGATTTTGACGTTTTCTATCCTGTACGTGAGCGTCCCGGACAGGTTCCTCCAGAGAAGCCGTCCGAAGGAAAGGCTCCCCCCCCAGGATTTTCTGTCGAAGTCCCTGAACCTCCTGTCTGTCCTGAAGACGAGAATATCCATAGTCCAGTCCGTATCGAAGAGATGAGGATCCTGGTAATTGACGAAGAAGAGCTGGGTCACGCCGCCTATCTGGGCGTTTAGAGTTATCCTCTTTCCGTAACCGAAGAGGTTCGCTTCCTGTATCTGGCCGGCGAAGATGAACGTTTCGACCGAGCTGAATCCGCCCGCGACGCTGAAGAACCCGGTGGGCTTTTCGACCACCTTTACCTTAAGATCGATCTCGTCTTCCTTGCCGGGTACCCTGTCGGAGGCGACCTCGACGTTTTCCTCGAAGAACCCGAGCCTCGTAACCCTTGGCTTTATAGCCTCGACGGCGGTTGCGTTAAAGAGCTGCCCTTCCTGTATCGGAATCTCCCGCCTTATAACCTTGTCTCTGGTCCTCGTGTTTCCGATAATGTCTATCTGCCTTACGTATACCTCGATGCCCTTTTCGATTTTAAAGCTGACGGCGACGGTGAGGTTCTGCCTGTCCAGCCTGAACCCGGGCTCGACGTTCGCGAAGGCATAGCCCTTGTCGCCGTAAAAGGTCGTGAGCGCGGCGATATCCGCAGCGAGGAGACTGCCCCTGAATATCTCGCCGCTCTTTAGCTTGAGTATCGCCAGGAGCTCTTCTTCGGGCACGATCAGGTCGCCCGCGAAGGAGAGATCAGAGACTGTATACTGTTTACCTTCATCTATTTTAAAGGTGATTATGTAGCCCTTTTTCTCGTCGCTGTAGACGATTTCAGGCTTGCTGACCTTGACGTCGAGGTAGCCGTTATCTATGTAAGTAGTTCTTATCCTGTCGGAGTCGCCTTCTATTTCCTGCGGGTTATAAAGACCCTTTTTCGAAATGAACGAGAACATACCCTTGGGCTTGGAATAAAGACCCTTTTTCACGACCTTGGTCGGAAGGCCCTCGTTTCCGACGAAATTGACCTGCTTTATGTACGCCTTCTTGCCCTCTTTTATCTCGAAAGTGACGCTTACAGTGCCCTCGGCCTCGGGCTCTATGCTGTATGTCACCTCCGTCCCGACGAGGCCGTTCTGTGAATAGAGCTCGCTTATCGCCTCCTGGCTCTTCTTGACGTTCGCGAGGTCGATTATGCGCCCTTCCTTGACAGTGATGACTTCGAGTATCTTGTCGCTCTTGATATCGTCGTTTCCGACTATCCTGAGGTCGGCCACGACTGGCTTCTCTTTGACGACGTATATAAGCTCGACGCCGCCCGGAACGTCCTCGGTTTCGGCCGAGACGTCCTCGAAGGACCCCATGTTGTAGATCTTTTTTATGTCCTCTCTAACGGTGGCGGCGGACAACGGCTCGCCGACCTTGGAGGTTATGTTAAGGGCTATCGCTTCGCTCGCGATCCTCTTGTTGCCTTCTATATTTACCGCGACGATCGTCTTCGAGACGGCCGCCTGGACCTCGGCCTCGCCCTCCGCATCGGTACCACCTGCATCGGGGGACGCCGGAGTTGGCGCGGACGCATCATCGCCCGCCGGCGGCGCGTCCTGCGGTATTGCGGGCCTTACCTGCACGCTAAAAAGGAGCACAAATACGACGGCCACAAGGGCAGCCCCGTTCATGAAGGCACTAATTCGCATCGACGATTTTTCCATCGGAAAGCCTTATTCTCCTCTGTAGCCGCTTGGCGATATCCATATTATGAGTAACTATCACGGATGATATCCTGTATTCATCGTTTAACATGAGGAACAGATCCAGTATGGAGGCGCCGGTGTCGAGGTCGAGGTTGCCGGTCGGCTCGTCGGCCAGAATGACCTTCGGTTTGAGCACGACGGCCCGCGCGATCGCGACCCTCTGCTGCTCGCCCCCCGAAAGCTCCCCGGGCCTGTGTTCGAGCCTGTGTTCGAGCCCCACCCTCTTTAAAACCTGTAAAGCCATATCCTTCGCCTGCTCCATCGCTATGCCGTTAATGAGGCACGGCATCATTACGTTTTCAAGGGCGCTGAATTCCGGGAGAAGGTAATGGAACTGAAACACGAATCCTATCTCCCTGTTCCTGAAAGCCGCAAGCTCCGTCTCGTTTTGCCGGAAGACGTCTGTCTCGCCGTAGTGCACTTGCCCGTCCGAGGGGCGCTCCAGCGTTCCGAGTATATGAAGGAGCGTGCTTTTCCCCGAACCGGAGACACCTACTATCGCGAGCGTCTCACCCCCGGGGATGTCTATCTCTATGCCTTTCAGAGCTTCTACCTTGCCGCCTCTTGTTTCAAACACCTTCCACAAGTCTCGTACTCGAATGTCCATTCCTTATTCATACCTCAGTGCCTCAATCGGATCTTTTCGAGACGCTTGAAATGATGGATAGAGTGTCGCTATAAAACATATCAATAAGCTGCAAACCGCAACTGTAAGAAAATAAAACGGTTCAATTTTAACTGGAAACTCGGAAATAGGATAGACATTATTGTCAAACGGAATCAGTTTTCTTATCGTCTCGCTCGTTTTGAGCATGTAGCAGATGCCGTATCCCGAGAGGCTGCCGAGCAGCGTGCCCACCACACCTATTATCATGCCGTCGATGACGAATATCTTGAGTATGCCTTCCCTCGTCGCCCCCATCGCCCTCAGTATGGCGATGTCGCGCCCCTTTTCCATGACCACCATCGTAAGGGCGCTCACTATATCGAGCGCGGCGACGAGGATTATTAGCCCGAGGAATATGGCTATGGCTATCCTTTCGAGCCTGAGCGCCTTGAAGAGGCTCTTGTTGACCTCTTCCCAGTTCCTGGCGTAATAGGGGAAGCCGAGAGATGCCGCAAGCTCGTTGCCTATGGTCCTGGCGGCGTATATGTTGTTGACCTTCACTTCGACGCCCGACGCCTGCCCTGCCATGTCGAAGAACTCCATCGCGTCGTCCAGGCCGACGTAGGATATCGAGGAGTCGTACTCTATCATTCCGTAATCGAATATTCCTATGACCTCGAACTTCTTGACCTTGGCGGTAGCCCCGAAAGGGCCCATCTTGCCGAAAGGCGAGACGAGGCTCACCTCGTCGCCCTCGACTACACCCAAGTTGGCCGCAAGCTCCTTCCCGATGAGAATAGCGGGCCGCCCGGATTCCGTCTCGACGCCGAGCTTGCCGAGTAGCTCTTTTCCTATTCTGGCCGCCTGCTCGTCAGGAATTTTTTCCTTCTTGCCTTCCGTGTCGAGTATGCCGCGCCCAATGGCCTGTTCTATGTTTGTAACGCTCCCGGCAGTCTTCGGGTCGATGCCGCGGACTACCGTGCCCGAAACGTTCCTTTCGCTCGCGAGCATTCCCTGCCCGTATATGAACGGGCTCGCCCCTTCGACCCCAGGAAACGCGAGCGCATCCTTCTCTATCTTTTCGAAATCCTGCATCGGCCCTTCGTAGCTGAGCACGACGACATGAGAGCTGACGCCGAGTATCTTGTCCCTGAGCTCCTCCTCGAACCCCCCCATGACGGAGAGGACGACGTTAAGCGCCATGACGCCTATTATCACGCCGAGGACGGATATTATTCCTATGATGGACGTAAACTTCTGCTTACGCCTGGAGCTGAGGTATCTAAGTCCTATGAAAAATTCGTAGCTCATTCGGGTTTCAGGTGGGGGAAGAAAATAACTTCCCTGATGGAAGGAGAATCGGTAAAGAGCATGACGAGCCTGTCTATGCCAATGCCTTCGCCGGCGGTCGGCGGCATGCCGTGCTCAAGTGCCGTAACGTAATCCTCGTCCATTTCGTGCACCTCTTCCTCCCCCTTTGATTTAAGCTCGAGCTGCCCCTCGAACCTCTCCTTCTGGTCTATCGGGTCGTTGAGCTCCGAAAAGGCGTTCGCGATTTCCCTTCCCGTTATGTAAAGCTCGAATCTGTCGGTAAGCTCGGGATCTGCCTCGTTCTTCCGCGCGAGCGGAGACACATCGAGCGGAAAGCCGTAGACGAATGTCGGGCTTACGAGGTTCCGCTCGTAGAGCGCCTCGAATATCTCGACGATGGCCTTCCCCCTGATGCCCTTGGGATCAAGGCCCATGGAGCGGGCCTTCTCGAAGAGCTTCGCGTCGTCGACGACGACATCCTTCCCGAGCTTCTCTTCGAGGGCTTCCGTTATGTTTATCCTCTTCCACGGCCTCGACATATCGACCGTTTCTTCCCCGTACTTGAAAACGAGCGAGCCCTTGAGCTCCATGGCGAGGGAGCATATGAGCTCTTCGGTGAGGTCCATGAGGTCTTCGAACGTCGCGTAGGCCTGGTAGAACTCGATCATCGTGAATTCGGGGTTATGCTGCGTCGAGACGCCCTCGTTCCTGAACGTGCGCCCTATCTCGTAAACCCTCTCTATCCCGCCGACGACGAGCCGCTTCAGATAAAGCTCGGGGGCTATCCTCAGATAAAGGTCCATGTCGAGGGCGTTGTGGTGCGTCCTGAACGGGCGCGCCGCAGCCCCGCCCGCGACGGGGTGGAGTATCGGCGTTTCGACCTCGACGAAATCCCTATCGTCGAGGAACCTGCGAATAAGGCTGATAATTTTGCTTCTGGTTAGGAATATGTTCTTTACGTCGGCGTTGGATATGAGGTCGAGGTATCTCTGCCTGTACCTCATCTCGACGTCCTTAAGACCGTGCCACTTTTCGGGGAGCGGGTGAAGGGTCTTCGTAAGGAACGTGAACCCGCTAACGTTGACCGTGAGCTCGCCGGTCTTCGTCTTGAAGAGCCGGCCCTCCATTCCAATAAAATCCCCGAGGTCTACATACTTCTTGAAGAGCTTTAGCTCGTCGGGGCCGACGACGTCGGCCTTGATGTATCCCTGAATGCGCCCCGACCTGTCCGCTATGTGGAAAAAGAGGCTCTTCCCGAAGTCCCGGAGGGCGACGACTCGCCCCGCCAGGGTGAAGACGTCCCCGAGCTTCTCGAAATCCTCTGTGGGCGTTTCGCCGTACCTAGCGAGAAGCTCGCCGGCAAGGTGCCCGGGCTTGTATCCGTTAGCGTATGGATTTATTCCTAAGGCTCTAAGTTCATTGAGCTTTTCTTTTCTCTGCTCGTACTGTTCGTTTTCCATGGTCGAATAATGCTTCTACCCCAGAAAGGCGGCGCCGTCAACGCGCCCTCGTCCCCGGAAGCTTCTGTATTTTAACCGTAAATTGAAGATTAATCCTTCTTGGCGTCCAGAATAATATACGTGGCTATGGACTTGGCAACAAGTACATTTTCGTTATAAATATCGACGTCTACGGGCACTATCCTGCCCTCGCGGAGCGCCCTTGCCTTTGCCTCTATGACGCCGCCTACCACAGGGTTAAGGTAGTTTATCTTGAGCTCAACCGTCATGAGGCGCTTGTCCTCGAGGTCGAGCCCGTGAACGAGCGCCACGGCCGCGGCCGAATCGGCCAGCGTAGACAGCACCCCGCCGTGCGTGTATCCGTAGGGGTTGGTCAGGTTCTCGTGGGTATCCATCACGAGCCTCGCGTAGCCGGGCTTTACCTCAGCGATCTCTATCCCGAGATGTTCCCAGAACGGCACCCTGGGGAAATTCTTTATATAAAAATCTTCGTCGGGCATCGAATACCTCCGGATAAAGGATGATATAGATTACCGGTGAAATACGGGATTGAAACCCTATGCGCTTCGAGGGGCCTTTCGCGAGTCCTTGCCGTAGAGCGCAAAGACGAGAAACCCGGCTGTGCAGACGGCCCCGGCGATGGCGAACATGGCGCGGAACCCTTCGAGCTCGGCGGTGACGCCGTACGCGAACACCCCGAGCATCCCGCCGAACGTAAAGGCGACGCTGCATATGGAAACGGCCTTCCCGCGGTCTTCGTCCGGCGTGAGGTCTATGACGAGGGCGTATATCGCCGGGTAGAAGAGCCCGTGGCCCGCGCCGAAGAATATGCCGGCGACGACGAGCGTAAGTGAATCCGTCACAAGCCCGAGCCCCGCTATGCTCGCCGAGAACACGAACAGGGCCGGGATCGATACGAGCTTCTTCCCGTACTTGTCCGGAAGCCATCCGAAGAATATCCTCACGGCGAGTATGACGACCGTATAGGTTATGAAGAAGAGCTCGAACGCGCCTATCCCTATCCTCACGGCGAATATGGGTACGAAGGTTATCGCAGGGACGAACCCTGCCCCGGCGACGACGAGGGCGAACGCCGCCGCCATCACCCCCCTTCTCCTGAGCGCGCCGATGAAGGAACCGTGCTTGCCTTCGCTGCCCCGGTGGATGTGGGGCTCCCTTATGAACGAAGCCGCCAGGAGGGCCGGTATCCCGAGGATGGAGCAGAATATAAAGAAGTCGTCGAAGCCATATGCGTCCACCATAAGCTTCCCGACGTACGGCGCGAGGGCGAAGTTCATGACGCTGAACATGCCGAATATGCCTATCGCGCGGCTCCTCTTTCCGGGGGATGACACGTCGGCGATGAGTGTGCCCGCCGCGACGAAGCTAAGCGAAAGGGCGGCGCCGTGGAGGACACGTAGCAGGGGAAAGAGGAAGTCTATCGTGTGAAGGTACGCGAACGGAATAGTAGCCAGCGATATGAGTATGCCGCCCGCGATGAGGAACGGCTTCCGCCCCCATTTGTCTATGAGTATCCCGACGGAGGGCGTCGTCAGTATGGTCGCCATAGACGCAGCGCCCATGATGAAGCCTATTACGGATTCGCTCCCGCCGAGCTCTTCTATCCTGAGTGGCAGCAGAATAAACGCGTGGTAGTTGAAAAAGAAAATGAAGATGAAGAGTGTTACTAGGTTAAAATCCCTGTTGAAAAGGGGTCTGTCTCTTGGGATCGAATCGTTCATATCGCGTCCGGCGGGATAAGCTTATACAACAAAAATTAATAATAAAAATCGCCGCCCCCGCAGGTTATACTTTGTGAGAGGGTGAAACAACGGGCCCACGGCCCCGAGAGCGGCGGACAATGTTCAAGAACTTTTTAATTCTCATTCTGGCAGTGCTTCTGGGGATTTCGAGTTATCTCCTTTACACCAACAAGAACATAACTATAGACCTCGGAAGGGACGGAGCGCCCGTCACGGAGCGCATAGTCGTAAGAGAGACGTCCGCTCCGCCGCAGCCGGCTCCGGCCCCCAAGGCGGAGGGCGAGAAGCCTACAGAAAAAGGAGGCAGCGTCGTAAGCGGCGGGGACGAGACCATAGAGATTCCATCGGACGAGCCCGAGGTGCATATGGAGCCGACCGTAGGTCTAAACATAGGAGACGAGCAGAAGATAGTCTCCAACTATAAGATAATAGGCCCGAGGAAGTTCGCGCTTCTGACGGAGAAGGACGAAACGATGGTCGAGATCGACCTCGACACAGGGCTCGTCGAAGTGAACCCGAAATACAGTCTCGACGAAACTACAACCGAATTCTGGAAATCAGTGGGAAGAAAATACCCCGAAGTGTGTTTTGTGGAGGAGGAGTGACCGACTAGAGATCAGGCGCGGTACACCACCTTCCCCCCGACTATCGTATAAAGCACCCTGCCCTTTAAATCCCAACCGTTAAACGGTGTGTTCTTGCTCTTCGAGCGGAACTTCGTCCTGTCTATCTTCACAGGCGCGTCGGCGTCGAATATGACGACGTCCCCTGGGGCCCCCGCTTCGAGTGTCCCCCTCCCGAGGTTTAGTATCCCGGAAGGAATGGAGGTCATCTTCTCGATCATCTCCTGAAGCGTGAGTATCCCGTCCTCGACGAGCTTGAGAGATAGCGGGAGCGACGTTTCGAGCCCGACTATCCCGAACGGAGCGAGGTCGAACTCGACCTTCTTCTCGTCCTCGCTGTGTGGCGCGTGGTCGGTCGCAATGGCGTCTATCGTGCCGTCCTGGAGCCCTTCGATCAGGGCGAGCCTGTCGGCCTCCCGCCGGAGCGGCGGGTTCATCTTGGCGTTTGTGTCGTACTCGGAGACTGCCCTGTCCGTAAGGGTGAAGTGGTGAGGTGCGGCCTCGGCCGTCACCCTCGCGCCCCTCTTCTTCGCGGCCCGTATGAGCCTCACGGCCCCCGCCGTCGAAACGTGGCAAATGTGGAGGTGCGTCCCCGTAAGCTCGGCAAGGGTTATGTCGCGGGAGACCATCACGTCCTCGGAAGCCGACGGTATCCCGCCCAACCCGAGGAGCGTCGAAGTGTCCCCTTCGTTCATCACCCCGTGGCCGGAGAGGTTCTTGTCCTCGGCATGCGTGAGCACGGGTATGCCGAACGCCTTTACGTACTCCATCGCGTGCCGCATGACCTTGGAGTTCATGACGGGCATGCCGTCGTCGGATATGCCGACGCACCCGGCCTCGTACATCTCGCCTATCTGGGCAAGGGTCTCGCCCTTTTCGCCCTTCGTAATCGCGCCTATCGGGAAGACGTTCACGATGCCCTCGGTCCTCGCCTTCAGCATGATATATTCCGTTACGGAGGCGTTGTCGTTTATCGGGTTCGTGTTCGGCATGCAGACGATGGAGGTGAATCCCCCGGCGGCCGCCGACTCGCAGCCCGTTTTTATCGTCTCCTTGTACTCGAACCCCGGCTCTCTCAGGTGTACGTGTATATCGACGAGCCCCGGGGCGACTATTTTCCCCCTGGCGTCTATGACCTCGACGCCCTTCTCGCCTTCTATCTTTTTCGTATCGGCCGGGTGGGACTTTATTTTCCCGTCCTCGATGTAAACGTTGCCCTTTTTATCCTTGCCGGACGCCGGGTCAATTATGCGCCCGCCCTTGATCAGTAATTTCACGAATTCCTCCTTGCGGAAGCGACGAGATAAAACATCGCCATTCTGACTGCTATGCCATTAGACACTTGCTCCAGTATGACGGCATCGGCCCCGTCCGCTACGTCGGACGAAAGCTCGACTCCGCGGTTTATCGGCCCCGGGTGCATGATGGTGACGTCCGGGGCTGCTACCTTCAGCTTCTCGCGCGTGAGGCCGTAGAACCTGGAATATTCCCTTAGAGACGGGAAGAACTCGGAGTCCTGGCGCTCCCTCTGTATGCGGAGCATTATCACGACGTCCGCGTCCCGTATGGCGTCTTCGAGGTTGTAGAAAGCCTTTGCGTTTATGTCTTCTATATATTTAGGTATCAGGGTCGGGGGGCCGACTACCCTCACCTCGGCCCCGAGCTTCGAGAACCCCCAGATGTCGGACCTGGCGACGCGGCTGTGGAGTATGTCGCCCACTATCGCTACCTTGAGCCCCTCTATCCTGCCCTTGAGCCGCCTTATGGTGAAGAGGTCGAGGAGGCCCTGGCTCGGGTGCTCGTGCCATCCGTCGCCGGCGTTGATGATAGACGAGTTGAGCTCCTTCGCGAGCAGCCACGGCGCACCCGACATCGGGTGCCGGATGACGATCATGCTCGCGCCCATGGCTTCGAGGTTACGCGCGGTGTCGAGGAGGGTTTCGCCCTTTACGACGCTGCTGTGTATCGTCGTGAAGTTAAGGACGTCCGCGCTCAGCCTCTTTTCGGCTATCTCGAACGACGAGCGCGTCCTCGTGCTCGGCTCGAAGAAGAGGTTACACACCGTGACGCCCCGGAGAGCCGGGACCTTCTTCACGTCCCTGTCCGAAACTTCCCTCATGGATTCCGCCGTGTCGAGGACGAGGGTTATTTCCTCGGCGGTCAGCTCCTCGAGCCCCAGTATGTGTTTACGTTCGAATGCCATTTATTGTTTCACCACGACGACTTCGTCCTTTCCGTCGGTTTCTTTCAGATGAACCCTGACGGTCTCGGAGCTAAGCGTATTGAGTTTGAGTCCCGCGTAGTCGGGCTGAATTGGGAGCTCCCTGTGCCCCCTGTCTATGAGCGTTACGACCTGTATAGAAGAAGGCCTTCCGAAATCCATTATGGCCTCTATCGCGGCCCTGGTCGTCCTGCCGGTGAATATGACGTCATCGACGAGAATCACCTTCTTGTCGTCGAGGTCGAACGGAACTTCGGTCTTTTCGACCTTGGGCCATTCGGTCTTCTGCCTGAGGTCGTCCCTGTAAAGGGTGATGTCGAGCGTCCCCATCTCGGGCCTTATGCCTTCCAGCTTTTCTATTTCGTTCGCGATGCGCGTGGCGATGTGAACACCTCTGGTCCTGATGCCGACTATTACCACGTCGGCGGCCCCGTTGTTCCTTTCGAGTATCTGGTTCACTATCCTGGATATGGTGCGGTTTATAGAATCGGAATCCATCACTACCTTGTCAGCCATTTCGTGTACCCCCTATCCCTAATATACCGCCTTCAAAACGCCCTCGCACTCGTACTCGAACTCGAACTCCTTCGTAGTTTCAATTGGTAGAGATTCGAAAAAGGTAACATCATCATAATACGAGATCGAGATGATGACGCTCTCGTCCGTCTGGTCTATGGTGAAATCGCTCTTGTCTTCCGGTATGCCCATCGTTCTCAGCTTCTCGGAGATATCGTTAATTACGTAGTTCTTTCCCCATTTATGGTAGGCGTCCGCGTTCTCCTTGCACACGCCCCTTATGCCGAATATGCCTTTGTAGTATATGGGGACGACCTTGAATCCGACGTAGAATAAAACGACGACGACCAGTATCCAGAATACGGAAGATAAGCTTTTCATATATGTTGCTCCCCCTTCCCGTCCGGGCCTATTTCCAACGTCTTTATTCTATACCCTGCAGAATCCTGTCCCACCTTACTTTATTGAGGAAGTCCGGGTTCTGGAAATCCCACGACCAGTGAATGAGTATGGCCTTCCCGGCTATGTTCTCGACGGGCACGAAGCCCCAGAACCTGCTGTCCTGGCTGTTGTCCCTGTTGTCGCCCATGACGAAGACGTGCCCCTCGGGAACCTCGCCGACCGGGATGAAGTTCCCCTTGTTGGTCGTCTCCTTACCCTGCCGGAATATCGCGTCGTGCTTGTGGCCGGACAGGTCCTCGATGTACTCGTCGAGCTCCTCGCCGCTCCTCTCGTCGACGTAATCGCCCTCGTATTCGAGCGGCACGGGCTGGCCGTTTATTATGAGCTGCCTGCCGTTTATGTCTATGCTGTCACCGGGGACGCCGACGACGCGCTTGATGTAATACATATCGTTCTTGGACGGGTCTTTTTCTGGGTTGGGATAGGTGAAGACTATTACGTCGCCGCGCTTGATTTGCTCGAACGGCATGACACTTATGCCCGTAAAGGGAATCCGCGTTCCGTATATGAACTTGTTGACGAGGAGGTGATCGCCAACGAGGAGCGTCGGAATCATCGAGCCGGACGGTATCTTGAACGGCTGGAAGAGGAACGTCCTTATGATGAGGGCGAGCCCCACGGCCAGAACGAGCGCCTCTACGTTCTGCCGGAGCTTCGACTTGGCGAACTTCGAAAGATAATCGTGCGATGCCCCTTCGAGATCCGCCGTCCTCCGCCTTATCTCTTCGGTGTCACCGCCGGCGAGCGCCGATTCGAGGGCCGCTATCTTGCCCTCCACGACCGCGGCGGCCTCGGGGCTTATCTTCGACTTGTTCTTACTTAATAACGATTTGGTTTGAGAAAGGGACTGCTTCGCTTTATTTCTGATTTTCGCGTCTCGCGACCATAGACCGAGCATGATTGAGGTTTGAGTATAAACGGTGAAAAAGGTTCTTTCAATATAAACAGTTAGATACGGCTGACGGCATCGCGAGCGCGGCGTAATAGACAGTATTTACGGCCTTTCCCATTCGAGGAGCCTTTCGACGGACCGGACGCCCTCGACCTGCCTTATCGATTTCATGACGTTTTCGAGCTGGTCGAGGTCCGTGACGACGACGTCGAACGTCCCGACGGCGGTATCGACGTCCGTAGAATGTATCTCGGCCTTGGAGATGTTTACTTCCGAAGACGAGAACGAGCTCGTTATGTTAGACAGTATCCCCGGGCGGTCAACGCACTTGACGACGATCCTCGCGGGGCGCTGCCCCTTGAAATCCTTGTCCCACTCGACATCTATCCTCCGGGCGTCGTCCACGTCCAGAAGCCGCGGGCAGTCGCTCTTGTGGATGGTGATGCCCTTTCCCCTGGTTATGTAGCCGGTAATCGGCTCGCCCGGGAGGGGGGAGCAGCAGTTCGCGAATCTTATCATGACGTCGTTGTAGCCGTTTATCAGAACGCCGCTATCGGACGTGCCGGTTATCGTCCTGATAATCTTCTCCATCCGCAATTCCTTGTCGGAAGGCGTCTCCAGCTTGTCCGTCGGCAGCACCCTCCTTAAGAAATCGTTGGCCGAAATCTTGCCGTAGCCGACCCCGAGGTAGAGCTCCTTTTCGTCCTTGAGCTTGAACTCTGCGAGCGCGTCCGCGAGCTCGCCGTTTTTCAGCATGGCGCCGAAATCGAGTCCGTGCTGCTTGAACTTCCTCTCGCATATGGACTTCCCGACTATCTCGGACTGCGTCCTCTCCTCGTTGCGGAGCCAGGCTCGTATCTTCGTTTTCGCCCGCGAGGTGACGACGAACTTGAGCCAGTCCCTGTTCGGGTGCTTGTCGTTCGAGGTGACTATTTCGACCGTGTCGCCGGTTTTGAGCTGATGATTCAGTGGCACTAGCTTCCCGCCCACCATGGCCCTCATGCACCTGTTCCCGACCTCGGTATGAACGGCGTAGGCGAAGTCCACGGGCGTCGCGCCGCTCGGGAGCTCCATCAAATCACCCCTCGGGGTAAAGACGTATACGACGTCCGAAATAAGCTCGCCCTTTATGGCCTCCATGTACTCCGTCGGGTCCTTTATGTCCTTCCATTCGAGGAGGTGCCTGAGAGTGGTGTAGATATCGTATTTGCCGCCGCTGTCGAGCCTGCCCTCTTTATATTTCCAGTGTGACGCCACGCCGTATTCGGCCACGGTGTGCATATCCCTGGTCCTTATCTGTATCTCCATCCTCTCCCCGAACGGGCCGATAACGGTGGTATGGAGCGACTGGTAGCCGTTCCCCTTGGGGAGGGCGATGTAGTCCTTGAACCTTCCGGGTACCGGCTTCCACGCCGAGTGAACGGCGCCGAGCGCCTCGTAACATTCCCTTAACGAGTCGGTGATGATCCTGAAGGCGATTACGTCGTAGACGCTGTCGAACTCGAGGTTCTGGGTCTCCATCTTCCTGTAGATGCCGTATACGTGCTTGAATCTTCCCGTGACTTCGGCGTGTATGTCGAACTCGTCGAGCTTGTTGGCGATAAGCGCCTTTATCTCGTCTACGTGCTGCTCCCACTCTTCCTTCCTGTCGGCTATCAGCTTCGCGAGCTTCTGATATTCGCCCGGGTTAAGGAATTTAAAGGAGAGATCTTCTAACTCCTGCGCCACCCAGCTCATCCCGAGCCTGTGGGCGAGAGGGGCGTATATATCGAACGTCTCCTTGGCTATGCTCTTCTGCCTGTCCTCGCGCAGATATTCGAGCGTCCGCATGTTGTGGAGCCTGTCGGCGAGCTTTATAAGGACGACCCTTATGTCCTTGGCCGTGGCCAGGATGAGCTTTCGGAAGCCCTCGGCCTGCCGCTCGATCTTGGTCGTATAGGGAAGCTGGCTTATCTTCGTTACGCCGTCTACGAGAAAGGCTATTTCGCTCCCGAAGAGGGTCTCTATTTCTTCTGGAGTCGCGAGCGTGTCCTCTACCGTATCGTGGAGCAGCCCCGTGACTATAGACGACACGTCGAGCTTCATCTCGCCCAGTATCCAGCTGACTTCGAGGGGGTGGCTCAGGTACGGCTCCCCCGAGCTCCGCGTCTGGCCGGCGTGCACCTTGGCGGAGTAGACGTAAGCCATTTTCAGGAGATCTACGTCCGCGTCGCTAAGGTAGAGGTAAGCGTTAACCCTCTCGATTATGTCGTTAAGTCTTATCATGTTTCGTCAGGCGAAGTAGTCCTTCCCTATCCTATCCGCCACCCTCGAATACTCGCACCTGGCCGATTTTATGACCGCCGAAATACAGTCGAAGGCCTCGTCAAACGAGTCGTTAATAATAATATAATCATAGTTGTTTATCTCTTCCATCTCCCTTTTCGCTTCGGTGAGGCGTTTCTCGAGATCCCCGGTCTTTTCGCTCCCCCTGTCTATGAGCCTTTCCTTTAAAATCTCGAACGAAGACGGCAGGACGAAGCAAAACACGCCCTCTCCGTACTTCTCCTTTATCTGCCTTGCGCCCTGGATATCGATGTCGAGTATCATGTCCACGCCCGACTTACGCGCGTTTTCGAGCTCGGCGAGCGGGGTGCCGTACAAGTTCCCGTGAACATTCGCATATTCGGCAAACTTGCCCTGCCCCAGCATCTCCTTGAAGGTTTCCTCGCTGACGAACGTGTAGTCCTTTCCGTCGACCTCGCCGTCCCTGGGCTTCCTCGTCGTGACGGAGACCGAAAACGCAAGATTCCGTATGCGCGTGAGCGCCTCTTTCACGAGTGAAGTCTTCCCTCCCCCTGACGGGCCGGAAACTATAAATAGTATTCCTTCTCTCATTCTCTCTCTTATCCGGTCTAGATTTAATGGGTTCCTGGCTGCCCTTAATTGTAGGATAACGAAGGAAATTTATCAATTTTCGATAGACGCGCGTCTATGAATCCCGGGGGCCCTTTTCGAGCACGTCCGAGACGAGCCTGACGTCCTGGGACTTCTCCTTGTCGAGGACAAGTATCCCCTCCTCGGAATCGACGACCACGACGTCCTTAAGCCCCACGATCGCCACGGGCTTCTTCCCGCCTATCGCGAGGCACCCCGTGGAACCTATGGAAATCACCTCGCCCCGAGTGATGTTCGCCTCTTCCCCGTCGCGGAGGTATTCGTCGAGCGCCTTCCAGCTCCCGACGTCGCTCCAGGGGAAAGTTACCGGCACTACGGCCGTGTGCGACGAGTGCTCGAGGATGAGCTTGTCTATGGAGCCGGCATTTATCGAGTCGTAAAACCCCCTGGCCGCCCCCTTTTCGGACGAGCTGTAGAGCCACTGCTCGAGCTCCTCGAACCTTGCGTGCCACTCGGGGAGGATCTCTTCGAACTCGGATATTATGGCCGACGTCCTCCACACGAATACGCCCGAGTTCCAGTAATACCCGCCTTCCCTCAGGAACGCGAGTGCTGTTTCGTGGTCGGGCTTCTCGCTGAACCTTACTACGTTAAGCGCTTTTAAATGATCCCCGGACTCGATGACGTCCTTGCCGGCCTTTATGTAGCCATACCCCGTTTCGGGAGAGGTCGGCGTCACGCCGAGGGTTATTATCGGATACCGTCCGTCGCCGAGCCTTACGCCCGCCGCCCCGGCGGCGAACTTTATCGAATCCCTGAACCCCTCGTCGTCGCCCACGGCATGGTCCGCCGGGAGCACGACGACAACCGCTTCGCCGGCCTTCTTTTCGATCCTGAGTGTCCCGTATGCGATGCACGGCGCCGTGTTCTTCCCCTCGGGCTCGAGAACGAGATTTTCTTTGTGGAGCTCGGGAATGTGCTTTAACGTCTCGTCCTTATATTTCTCTACGGTGACGATGAATATCCTTTCTATGGGTATGAGCGGGAGAATCCTGTCCACGGTTTCCCGTATGAGCGACTTTCCGCCCGTGAGCGTAAGGAACTGCTTGGGTTTTTCACGGCTGCTGAGGGGCCAGAACCGCCTGCCCTCGCCCCCGGCCATAATAAGCGCATACGTATCCACGGGGTTAATAGTAATTGTAGTCGCGGGAATTCTCAATCCGGGGGTGTGAAATGGCCCTCCTGTGCGTGCAGGCCGGGGTTTGCCGCCGCCGGAGCCGAATTAAAAAAGGTGTGCGAGGCTCCCGGGGTCGAGCCCGAGTAGGCCGGGCTTTACGGCGTGCGCCTCGCCGAGCTCGGATTCAAAATAGGAATTCGTAACTGCGAGGCATTTCATACCCGCGGCCAGCGCCGCCCTTATGCCCGAGACGGAATCCTCTATGACGAGGCACTCGGCAGGGGTTATTGTGGCGCTGTCGCCTCCGAGGGAGTTAAGAAGCCTGAGGGCTTCTATGTAGACGTCGGGCGCGGGCTTGCAGTTGGCTATCCTGTCGGCCCCGACAATCACCTCGAAGCTATCCCGTATTCCGGCGAAGTCGAGAACGTTCACGATCTCGGCTTCGAGCGCCCCGGACCCTATCGCCAGCCTGTATTTCCCCTTGAGGGATTTTATGAAATCCACTGCCCCCGGCAA
>JBFWTW010000036.1:0-17034 GCA_050247635.1 Candidatus Dadabacteria bacterium
GTACGCATAAGGTTGCCGAGAAGTTCTCGGCGTCGATAGACTTCGACAGAAGGCTCTATAAGGAAGACATCGAGGGCAGCGTAGCGCACGCCGAGATGATGGCCGCAAACGGCATCATCCCCGAAAACGAAGCCGCGAAGATAATAAAAGGGCTCAGGCAGATCGAAAAGGAAATCGATTCCGGGAAATTTCCGTTCAGGGAAGAGTACGAAGATATCCATCTCAACATCGAAAAAAGACTCATCGAGAAAATAGGCGAGGTCGGGGGAAAGATCCACACCGGCAGAAGCCGAAACGACCAGGTAGCCCTCGACATGAGGCTCTACCTCAGAAAGGAGATACAGGAGATAGTCGAGCTCCTGGGTCTCATCTCGGAAAGGTTGGTCGGGCTCGCGGAAAAAAACTTCGGTACGGTCCTCCCTCTTTACACGCACCTCCAGCGTGGGCAGCCCGTCCTCCTTTCGCATCACCTGCTCGCATTATTCGAGATGCTGAGGCGCGACATGGAGAGATACATAGACTGCTTCGGAAGGGTGAACGTGATGCCGCTCGGTGCGGGGGCCGGGGCGGGGACGACATTCCCCATAGACAGGCAGCACACAGCCTCTACGCTCGGATTTCCCGAAGTCACGCGGAACAGCATAGACACGGTAAGCGACAGGGACTTTATAATCGAATTCATATCCGTATCGGCGAACCTTATGACGCACCTGAGCAGGATCTCCGAGGAGCTCGTTCTGTGGTCTACTAAGGAGTTCGACTTCGTGGACCTCGGCGACGAGTTCACGACAGGCTCGAGCATAATGCCCCAGAAGAGAAATCCCGACATGGCAGAGCTCATACGCGGGAAAACAGGCCGAGTCTATGGCGACCTAGTGGCAATACTCACTATAATGAAGGGCCTCCCCTTCTCCTACAACAGGGACATGCAGGAAGATAAAGAGCCCATGTTCGACGCTGCCGACACGGTTAAGTCCTGCCTCGCCGTACTTCACGAGATGCTGCACACGATTGAGTTCAAAAAGGCGAACATGGAGAAGGCGCTCGGCGAGGGGTTCATCACGGCGACCGACATCGCGGACTATCTTACGCGGAAGGGCATGCCCTTCAGAAAGGCCCACGAGGTTACGGGGAAGATTGTAGGATACGCTGAGGAGAAAGGAAGGGAGCTCATCAACCTCCACATCTCGGAGTATAAGATGTTCTCGAAGATCTTCGACGAGGACCTCTTCGATTACATAACGCTTGAAGGGTCGGTCGGGAACAGAAAGTCCTACGGCGGTACAGCCGGCGAGAACGTCCTCAAAATGATAGAGGCGGCAAAAAAAGACATCTCTTCCTGGAAAAAAGAAGGGTAGCGCCTTCGAACGGATCCCGGTCGAACCGGGTGGGAGGTTCCATATGCCTGAAATGACTGACGCAGAACTAAGGAAATTCCTGCAGGATGGCACAAAGACCGGCAAGCTCGCGACGGTAAGGAAAGACGGCTCACCGCACGTCGTACCCGTGTGGTATGAATTGGACGGCGACAGCCTGGTTTTCACGACCGGGGCCGAAACGGTCAAGGGAAAGAACATGAAAAGGGACCCCAGGGTTTGCATTGCCGTAGACGACCAGGCCCCGCCCTACTCTTTCGTTATGATAGAGGGCACAGCCGAGCTGTCCGAAGACCCCGGTGAGCTCTACCACTGGGCGGTGCGGATAGCCGGCAGGTACATGGGAGAGGCGGAGGCCGAGGCTTACGGGAGGAGAAATTCCGGGGAGGGCGAGGTGCTCGTCAGGGTAACCCCTTCGAAAATAATATCTTACCGCGACGTTACGGCCTGGTAGATATGCTCATATCCCATATTCGCCGCGGCCGGGAATGGCCGGATTATAATTTATTGTTTTAACCCCGGAGGAATGGATGGAGATTCACTCTGAGCGGAAGACAAGCAGTGCAGGGCTGTCAAATGTCCTTAAAAGATTTCTCGCGTCCGAGAGGAAATTCACCCCGCTCATCTTTTGGGCTGCTATAGCCGGGGCCCTTACCGGCATTATCGGCGCACTGTTTCAGATCTCGATAGACAAGGTCGGCGGGCTCCGGCAGATGTTTATGGACAGCCTGCCCCAGTCTCCATACGTACTCGTCATAGCATCCGTTTTATTTTCCGCGGTTCTCGTATTCTTCGCATTTCTATTGGTAAGAAAGGTTGCGCCCGAGACGGGCGGCAGCGGCGTCCACGAGATAGAGGGCGCCCTCGACGACGTGCGTCCCGTAAGGTGGAAGCTCGTCCTGCCCGTAAAGTTCCTGGGCGGCCTTTTGTCTCTCGGCGGCGGCATGGTGCTCGGCCGCGAGGGGCCGACGATACAGATGGGCGGCAACATCGGCAAAATGGTCTCGGACATTTTCAGGACGTCGAAGGACGACTCCCACGCCCTCATAGCCGCGGGCGCGGCGGGCGGTCTGACAGCGGCGTTTAACGCCCCGCTCGCGGGCATATTGTTTGTCTTCGAGGAGATGCGCCCCGAGTTTAAATACAGCTTCCTCTCGGTGCAGGCCGTCCTCGTGGCGTCGGCCGCGTCCGACATTGCGCTCCGCGCGATAATGGGGCAGCAGCCCGACATATCGATGCAGATGATCTCCGCGCCCGCCCTCTCTTCCCTCTGGCTCTTTTTGGTGTTCGGTATAGTGTTCGGGGTATTCGGGGTGCTCTTTAATTTCCTTCTCGTAAAAACGCTAGACTTCTTCGCTGGCCTGAAGGGCCATATCTTTTCCATGACAGGCCTTCTGGTGGGTGGGCTTATAGGCCTCCTCGCGTGGTTTTTCCCCGATACCATCGGCGGCGGATACTCGGTTATCCCCAAGGCTCTTACGGGCACCTTTCCCGTGATGGTCCTGTTGATACTGTTCGCGGCCCGGTTCGGGACGACGATGATAAGCTACGGCTCCGGCGCGCCCGGGGGTATATTCGCCCCTATGCTGGCGCTGGGCACCCTCTTCGGGATGTGGTTCGGGCACTACGCGGGCTTTTACTTCCCCGGTATAGACATAAGGCCCGAATCCTTCGCCGTGGCCGGAATGGCGGCCCTCTTCTGCGCTACGGTAAGGGCACCTCTCACCGGCATAGCGCTTACCATAGAAATGACGGGGAATTATTTCCTAATACTGCCGCTCATAATCACGTGCCTTACGGCGACGGTCGTTGCGGAGGGTCTCGGCGGGAAGCCGATATACACGGTGCTTCTGAGAAGGACCCTCAACCTGTCGAAAAAGATGGAAGTGGACAGCGGCGGCACATCAACCAGCTAGCTGACGGGATTTAATCAGGCGCGCGCCCCGGTTTCGTCGTCCTTGCATCCGCCCTCTCTCAATATCTCCTCTATCTCGTACCCGGCTGCGATGCTGGCTATGGAGGAGATGAGCTCGTGCGCGGGCGAGCAGACGACGCACTCGGCGGCCCCGCTTTCGACAGGAGCGCCGTGATAATACAGTGGGACGAATTCCATGCCGCGGGTGTTTAGGTTCTCGAGGCCGCTCTTGCCGCTGTTTACCCTGAGGAACCCGCCCGCAACCCTGGCGTTCACCAGATAAAAGACGGGCTCCGCCGCGGAGTCGGCGCCGTGGGCGAGCGTCGTCGGTATTCCTTCTTGTATGACTATATCCCGGACGGGCTTTCCGCCCTTGCTCACGCGCATCCGCTTCCTGCCCTCGGCGTTAAGGTTTCTTATCTCGTCGGGCCCGGCTACGCTTATAACGGCCATTCCGTAAGTGCCCGAGTTGCTCTTGATGAAGAGGTAGGGCTTATCGCTCACCCCCCTCGCCTCGTATTCCCTTTTCAATCTATCTAGTATTTTTGCTGCCACCTCGGCCACCCGTTCGCGGTCCGCGGGATCGTCGAAATCGACCCCTTCCATAGGCACGGTTTCGATGCTGACTATCCAGGGGTCGATGCCGATTATATCCGCCGCCTCTCGGGCGAGCCTGTTATAGAAATCGAAGTGAACGCTCTTCCGGCGGGTGTGCCAGCCGATTTCCACCGGCGGCTCCACGGGCTGGATTATGTCGTTAAGGGATTTCGGACACCTCTCCGAAAAATCGTTGTTTATAAGGAGAAGGTCGGGCACCGAGTTCGATGTGAAAACTTTGTGGTCTTCCTTTTTAACCTTATACGCGGTGACGTCTTCGCCGTTCTGGGCCTTGAACGTCGCGCTGTCCTGTGTAAAGTCGTCGCTGACTATCCCTATATCGACGGAATAGCCGACCTTCACGAGTATGGACCTGAGAACTGAAACGTTTTCCCAGTAATAAGTGTTTCTTGTGTGGAGCTCCGGAATAATCGTGATGTTCCTTACGTTCGGATGCTTTTGACTGAAGTAGGCCTTGAACAGCTCGGACGCCCTGTCCCTCGATTCCTGTGACAGGTTGTTAAATCCGGCCGGGAATATATTCGTATCGACGGGCGCTATCTTGTAATCGGATATGCGGAGATCGACCGATGAATATAGCGGAATAAATTCCTTCTCGGCCTTTCCCTCCACCCAGGATTCAAGACTCTCGCGGTTCTGTGATATTTTTTCGTTTATTTCCTTTAGTTTTTTCATTTACGGTTTTAATCCTTTACGACATATGTCCCGGCAATCTTATCGTGCCACGCCTGGCCTTCCGAATCGAATATAGCCCAAAAGAAGCCGGCCATCATAATGGCCGCCGAGATAAAATAGCCGAACCACCTTAAAAATGCGTCCCAAATACCGATGTCTCCCCCCTCGTCGCTTATGAGCCTTATGCCCATCAGCATCTTTCCTATGGTCTTCCCACCGAGGGCGTGAAGGAAGATAAAGTACGTGGAGGCGAGAAGAAAAAGAATCGGGTAAACATAATCCATTCCTCGAGTCCCACCGCCGCCGGCAACGATAAAGCTTAATTGCAGCGTAGCGTATGCTATCACCGCCACTATCACAAGGTCGATAAGAAACGCCGCCGCCCGTGGGAAGAATCCCGCTAGGCTGTAGACCTCGTCGGCCTCGCGTCCGCGATAGGGGGCTCCGGACTCCGTACGGGCCTCTTCCTCTCCGAATGGGTCCTTGTATTTGTCTGCATGCTTATCCGGGCCGCCCGCGCCCGGGGGCAGCCAGTCTTCGGGGCTACCCTCTTCCAGGGGATCCGGCTCTTCCCCTGCCGATTCATTAGAGAAGTCTGGGACGGCTTCCGATTCATGAAACAAATCGAGCTGCTTCCTGGGTGCACGCCGCCTGGCCCCTGAAAGGCGTTCATCGCTTTCGGGTCCTGAAGGGGAACGGCCCTCGTTTATAGGTATGTCGAGGAATTCGTCAGGCTGAGAGTCTTTTCCACTAGTGAATTCCGGCCGAGAGCGTGGCCGGGATTCGTATTCATCTTCAGCGCCGCTTTCGATCACGGGCCTCATCCGAGGGTCACCCCTCAGCGCGGAGCCGCACTTCTTGCAGGTGTCCAGATGATCGAAGCTGTTGTATCCGCAAGTTGGGCACTTCATTTTTGCCTGCCGGAAGAAGTATTATATAGAAGATACGCTAAAAATAAAAAAATGCGCCCTACCCCGTAATACCGGCTCTGTCTGACGTCGGCTGTTTCGGGATAGGACGCACCATTTATGGTCTGAATTTTATGTTTACGAGTCCTGCGAAAGCTTGATATCGATCGCGGATTTCAGGCCTTCGGGATTCGCACCCGGGACTATCATACCGTTTACAACGAATGTCGGCGTGGACTGAACGCCGATAGCCGTCGCCTCGGCGACATCCTTTTCAACCTTGGCCTTTATATCCGGTGAGTCGAGACAAGCGTCGAACTTCTTGGTATCGAGTCCGATCTCCTTCGCGAACTGATTGAACTTCTGCTCGGAGTTTTCGAGGGTTATCTGCTTCTGGTTGTCGAAGAGCTTGTCGTGCATTTCCCAGAACTTGTCATTACCCTGCTGGTACGCGCATTCGGACGCAATGGCCGCGGGCATCGCCCAGTTGTGGTTCCGGAGCGGGAGCTGCTTGTAGGAGATGCTTATCTTACCCTCATACTGTTTAAGTATTTCGGGAAGCATGTCCTTGCCTCTCTTACAGAACGGGCACTGGAAGTCGGAGTATTCGACAACTACGATCTCAGCGCCCTTCTTGCCTTTGGTCGGCACGTCTTCGAGAGAAATCTTTTCCATGATCTCCTGATGTGGGTCGATCGTGGTGTCCATTATCTCGGTGCCGAGAACGAGATACTGACCGTTATCGCTTATATATACCGGCACCTGCTGCGAGCCGCCCATCATGAAAGAGCCGCCCCTAAAACCCTTGAGCTGCGACTCCTTGAACGTCCCCGTATCTACGATCTCGCTGTTGATTATGAGATACTTTCCGTCGTCGGTCATGAGGAGGGGAAACTCACCCCTTGGGATCGGAACCGCACCCTTCTTGATGCCCTTTATCGGGGTAGCTTCGAAGGTCTTGGTATCGACCACGTTGCCCATCAGGATATACTTCCCGTCGCCGCCTATGACGAAGGGAACTTCCTGAGCGCCGGCAGCCGAGTTGATGACGAACTTACCGGACTTGAGATCGCCGACCGAGCTCTTCTCGAAGCCCTCGATCTCTATCTTGCTGTCGGACGGTATGTTTACCCCGAACCTGTTCTTGAAGAACTCCTGAAGTCTGTCGTTCTCTTCCTTGGAAATCTGCTGCGCATAAGCAGCCGCACTTACTATCAGGAAAGTAATAGATAGTATTGCAAGAGATAAAAATCTAAATCTCATACTTGCCTCCTTAGGTATAGATTAGCTAAAACTATACCACTGAATGTTTATAATGCAATAAAAAATGAGGGCTCAAATCAGCCGCTTCTATCTATAATCATTAGATTTTGGTCTATGCAAACACCCTCTCGAAGATGCGGTCGACGTTCTTCAAATCGGCCGTTTCGTCAAAGCATTCGTCGAGCTCTCCGGGGGTGAGCGTGGCGGACACGGCCTTGTCGCCCGAGAGAAGCTCCTTGAAGTCTCCCTCGCCCTTCCATGTCCTCATGGCGTTTTCCTGAACGAGCCTGTAGGCGTCTTCCCTCGAAAGCCCCTTCTCTATGAGCTTAAGGAGCACCTTCTGCGAAAATATAAGCCCGCGGGTGAGCCACAGGTTTTTCTTCATGTTCTCCGGGTATACCTGAAGGCCGTCGAGTAGACCCGCAAGCCTCGAGAGCATGAAATCGAGCAGGATCGTCCCGTCCGGGCCTATAACCCTTTCGACAGACGAATGGCTTATGTCGCGTTCGTGCCAGAGCGGGATGTTTTCCAGCGCCGGAAGAGAATATGACCTTACGAGCCGCGCCAGCCCCGAGAGGTTTTCGGAAAGGACCGGGTTCCTCTTGTGCGGCATCGCCGACGACCCCTTCTGTCCGTGCGTGAACGGCTCTTCGAGCTCCAGAACCTCGGTCCTCTGAAAGTGCCTTATCTCGGTCGCGATCTTCTCTATGCAGGAGGCGATAATGGCGAGCGTGACGAAAAACTCGGCGTGTATGTCCCGCTGCACGATCTGCGTCGATATTGGGGCGGCCTTGAGCCCGAGCCGCTTGCACGCGTCCTCCTCGATCTCGGGCGGCACATTGGCGAACGTGCCGACGGCGCCCGATATCTTGCCGACGCTTATAACATCACGCGCCCTCTTCATGCGCTCCGTGTTCCGCTTCATCTCGTCGTACCAGAGCGCGAAGACGAGCCCCATGGTCTTGGGCTCGGCGTGAATGCCGTGGGTCCTTCCGACCATCGGTGTGTTCTTGTACTTGTACGCCTGCTTTTTCAGTATTTTGGTTACCTGTTTCAGATCTTTTATCAGTATGTCGGAAGCGTCTCTAAGCTGAAGCGCGAAGGCCGTATCGAGAACGTCCGACGATGTAAGACCGAGATGTATGAATCTCGCTTCTTCGCCGACGTGCTCTGAAACGGACGTAAGGAACGATATAACGTCGTGCTTCAGCTCCTTTTCGAGCTCGTTAATCCTGACGACCTCGAACCCCGCTTTCTTTTTTATGACCTTTACGGCGCTCTTCGGTATGCGCCCGTATTTCGCCCAGGCCTCGCAAACGGCGATTTCCACCTTGAGCCAGTTGTTATACTTGGCCTTGTCCGTCCATATGGCGGACATCTCGGGCCTCGAATATCTGTCTATCAAATTCCAAATACCTCCCCTGCTTGTTTTCTGGGCGCGACGGTTATCGCTATGTCCGACTCGCCGCCTGCCTTCCTCAAAACCCCGAACGCCGATTCGTATGCGACCTCGGGCCTGTTGTTGACCTGGCTCAGGTGTGCAAGCACGACGTGTCTCAGCCCATGGTGGATGAGTCCGTCTAGCAGCTCTGACGCCTGGGCGTTCGAGAGATGGCCCAGGCGGCCCTTTATCCTCTGCTTAAGGTCCCACGGGTAGTGGCTGTAAAGGAGTATCTCCGGGTCGTGGTTGAATTCGAGTACGAGTGCGGTGCATCCCCTTAGCCTTTCCCTTACGAGAGACGTCGCCGTCCCTATGTCCGTCGCAATGCCTATTTTCGCGCCGTTCCCCGATTCTATGGTGAACCCCACCGGGTCGAGCGCGTCGTGTGGCACCGAAAAGGGCGTTATGTGAAGGTCCTTTATCGTAAACGCCCTGTCGCTCTCGAACTCGACGATCTCCGAGACTTTCTCCTTCCACAGGTGAGCCGTCGCCGAGGCAACGTACGCCGGAAGGCCGAGCCGGGGAAGCGACGAGGTGTGGTCGGAATGCTCGTGCGTTACGACCACAGCATCAATATCCGAAAGGGAGGCCCCGATGGACGCAAGCCTCTGGGTCATTTGTCTCCTGCTGATCCCGGCGTCGACGAGTATCCTGGTCGCGCCGCATTCTATATATAGGGAGTTTCCCGAGCTACCGCTCGCAAGCGTGCAAACTCTCATTTATATGTTCATGCCTCTCTTAAAAATCCCGGTTAGATGCAACATACACGATGACGTCCGCCGTGTATACACTGGGGCTAATAAACGCGCCGCCCGCTGCCTGCCGCCGTCAAAATTCCTTATCCCTCGGGAGCGCGGGCTCCGGCATGATGGTGTTCACGCCGGCCGGGATGCCCTTTTTTCCGGAACCGTGGAGTATGGAAAGTAGCCCCGTGTAGAAAAAGCCGAACTGGATAAGAAGAAGAAAGGGTATCCACGAAATGTAACCCATGTACAAAGCAAAAACCGTCTGGACCGTGAAGAACAGCCCGAATACTATTTCGATAATTGCGGTAAGCTCCTTCGAGGCGACGTAGCTCCGCGAGCGCCAGTTGTCGGTGCGCGAGGTGACGGCGAACTTCGGCGTCCTCCGGAATTCGGATGTCTTGCCGAGGAGGGCCTCCAGAACTGCCTTCGAATTGTTGACCGCCATGCCGGCGCCGATGGAAATCGCGAGCGGGACGTATTTCAGGTACCCGAGCCACTTCTTGCCGTGAACTTCCTTCACCGTGATTATATAGAACAGGACGAAGCTGAACGTTCCGGCCGTTATCGCGAAGATGTTCAGCACTATGCCGTTCTCCCAGCCGAGGTGCCTCCAGAAGAGGGCCACCGGGAACATGAGCAGAAAGAGCAACAGGAGTAGCAGATAGGAAATATTGCCGAAGAGATGGAAGAAGGCTTCGAGCTTCACCCTGAAAGGAAGGCTCCGGTCCCTGAATATCCTCGGGAGGAGTTTTATCGCCGTCTGCACACCGCCCTTCGCCCACCTGTGCTGCTGGCTCTTGAAGGCGTTCATGTCCACGGGCAGCTCGGCGTCGGCCGTCATGTCCTTAACGTACACTAGCTTCCATCCGGCAAGCTGCGCCCTGTAGCTGAGGTCGAGATCTTCGGTCAGCGTATCGTGCTGCCAGCCTCCCGACGATTCGATGCACTCCTTTCGTATCACGCCCGCGGTGCCGTTGAAGTTAAAGAACATGCCTTCGTTGAACCGTGAAGTCTGCTCGATTACGAAATGACCGTCGAGGAGTATTGACTGCGCCCTCGTGAGGTTCGAGTAATCGAGGTTCACGTGTCCCCACCTCACCTGCACCATGCCGATCTTGGGGTCGGTAAAGAAATCGACCGTATTCTTGAGGAATTCCGGAGGGGGCATGAAATCGGCGTCGAACACTGCCACAAGCTCGCCCTCGGCCTTTTCGAGCCCTTCGCGGAGAGCCCCCGCCTTATACCCCTGCCTGTTTTCCCTGTGTAGATGCTTAATGTTAAAGCCCTCGGCCCTGTACCTTTCGGCGCAGGCGGCGGCTATTTCGGTCGTCCTGTCGGTGGAGTCGTCGAGTATCTGTATCTCAAGCAGGTCCTTCGGGTAGTCGAGCCTGCTTACGGAATCGACCAAGCGCTCTACGACGTACATCTCGTTATATATCGGAAGCTGCACTGTAACCTTGGGAAGGACCGCAAACTTCTCTTTAGGAACGGGCTTTTTGTTCTTGCACCTGCCGTAAAGGTAAGAAAGGTAATACCTGTGAAGGCCGAAAATGCAGAGGAGTATAAGGGTTAGCGTATATAGTAAGGTTATTACGATTTTAGAAGTTAAAATAAAATATTCCACTTCTAATTTCCCGCTGCCTTTTCGTTTGTAAAAGGGGTCAGTATTTGACCTCTTTCAGCCTTTCCACCGCTTGAATTATCTTGTCGGTGCTGAAGGTAGTCGAAATCCTCGCATACCCTTCCCCGTACTTTCCGAATCCGGTGCCGGGCGTTACGACTATACCGGTGTCGGTCAGGAGCTTCGCCGAAAATTCCTTCGAGGTAAGGCCTTCGGGCACTTCGAACCATATATAAAAGGTCGCCTTCGGCTTTTCGTAATTGAGCCCGGCCTCGTCGAGTCCCTTGCAGAATATGTCGCGCCTCTCCTGAAATATCTTCTTTCTGTCTTCGAGTCCGAGCTTATAGTGCTTGAGCGCTTCTATGCCCGCCGCCTGCACGGCCTGAAAAGCCCCGGAATCGATGTTGGTCTTGATCTTGCCGAGTCCTCCCACGGCCTTCGGGTTGCCCACGGCAAAACCAATCCTCCATCCTGTCATATTAAACGTTTTCGACAGGGAATGAAACTCGATTCCTACTTCTTTTGCGCCGTCGAACTGAAGGAAGCTGAACGGCTCGTATCCGTCGTACGCGATTTCCGTGTACGCGGCGTCGTGGCAGATGAGGATGTTGTACTTCTGCCCGAACTCTACGAGTCTTTTGTAAAAGTCCGCGTCGGCCACGGCCGTCGTCGGGTTGTTGGGGTAATTCACGAAAAATATCTTCGCCTTCTGCTTTACGTCCTCGGGTATTGCGTCGAGGTCGGGAAGGAACCCGTTCTCTTTAAGTAGCGGCACCGCGTGCGCAATACCTCCGGCAAAGCTTATGGACGTCGGGTACACGGGATATCCGGGGTCGGTGTAAAGTCCGATGTCGCCCGGGTCTAAAAACGCGAGCGGCGTATGGGCTATACCCTCCTTCGAGCCTATTAGCGCTACGGCTTCCGTCGCCGGGTTTAAGGAAACGTCGAAGCGCTCCTTGTACCATTCGGTTACGGCCTCCCTGTATGCGGGCATCCCCTCGTACGAAGGATAGCGATGATTTTTGGGGTCGTCAGCGGCCTTTTTAAGCGCTTCTATGATGAAATCAGGGGTCGGGATATCGGGATCGCCTACGCCGAGGTCGATTATCTCCATCCCCTTTGCCCTCATCTCGTTTTTCTTGGCATCTATCTCTGCGAAAAGGTATGGCGGAAGGTCCGCAATTCGCTTCGCCCACTTCAAATCCATTTGAAATTCTCCTTTATTATTGCCCTTTAAGAGCTTTTATCATAACCAAACTAAAGTGCTTGGGCAAGCTTGCGCCGCGTATACACGTATCATGGATCACGGTAATCAGACAGCTTAAACCCCTGGGCAAATACGCCCAGTATTCGGCCTGGCAGTCACCCGTCGAGGTAGCACGCGCTTATCTCGCGGTAGGCGATATCGGATATGTCTTTTCTCGAAAGCCCGTGCGTGTCTATCGGCTGTAGAGCCGTGAGCTCCGCCGTGACTGATTTAAGCCCGAGGAACCTGAAAAAGTGCTCGAAGAAGGTGATATCGCCGTAATAATAGACGAGCGGCGAGGTCTCCGGCGTTATGGGCCACCCGTTTACGGTCTTGTACTTTATGCAGAGGGGCAGAACCTCCCTCCCCTCGGCGGCGGCCAGAAATGAGCTCTTGAACGGCGAAACGCCGCTCCCGTCGGACGTCGTGCCCTCGGGGAAGAGGACGACGTTCAGTCCGAGGTCGAGCATGTCCGTTATTCCTTCCATATCCTGGAGCAGACGCGCCCGGCCCCGCCTCTCGACGAACACCCCGCCGGAATATTTTATGATGGCGCCCAGGAGAAAGGCCTCTTCGAGCTCCGAGTTCGCGACGAATACGGCGGGTACATTCGAGAATATGGCGAATACGTCTATGTATGAGAGGTGATTACACACCATGAACGAGCCGCGTCCGGGTGCGAGCCTTTCAGGGTTTATCACATTCACCCGTACGCCCAGAACGGCGAGCGCCATTTTCATGTAAAAAGAAGATATGCGCGAGAAATAAAGCCGCTTCGATTTTTCGTTCCTGACTGCAAGATCGACGGCGAACGATATCGTAAGGAACGTTACGACGAGTAATATGAACCCTGCGATTTTAAGCGGTTTCAGAATATATCTCATAACACGAAGGCAGCTGTCTCCGCCGGGGCGGTTTCAGATATAATCTACCTCAGCCGGGAAAAAGTAAACACGCCTATGAGCGCCTTGACGGAAATAATAAAAAAAGAAATATCGGACAAGGGCCCGATGACGTTCGAGCGGTTCATGGAGCTAGCGCTCTATCACACTGGCTACGGCTATTATACATCGGGCGGTGCCCGTATCGGAAAGGAGCGGGACTACTACACTAGCCCGTGCGTCCATCCCGCCTTCGGCGAAACCATATCCCGGTTCCTTGTTAAGGCGGCCGATACGCTCGGCGGTGGCGTGTTCACGGTGGTCGAGCCCGGCGCGGGCCGGGGGCTCCTCGCGTCCGACATACTGGGCGCGCTCAGGGAAAACGCGCCCGAGCTATACGGCCGTACGAGCTACGTCGTGATCGAGAGGAGCCCCGCCATGATAAGCGAGGCCGAGGCGCTTCTAGGCGGGCACGCCGGGCGTGTGAGATTCGCGCAGTCCCTAGGCTCGCTCGGTGCGGGGGGCATAACCGGCGTCGTACTCTCGAACGAGCTCATGGACGCCCTTCCCTTTCGTAGGGCCAGGTTCGAGGGCGGAACTCTCCGTGAAGTGCTGGTGACCCTCGAAGACGGGCGATTTATTGAAGCGACGGACTACCAATCAGCTCCGGAGATAGAGCGTTACTTCGCCTGGAAGGACGACTTCGTCGAGGGGCAGGAAGTTGAGGTCAACTTCAGGTCGGCGGAATATATGAAGGACATCGCGCGAGTTCTGAAGAGAGGCTTCGCGCTGACTATCGATTACGGCTATCTCGAGGAAGAGCTTTTCAGCCCCGACAGGATGAAAGGGACGTACAAGTGCATCTACAGGCACACCGTAAGCGAGGACCCCTATTCCCGTATAGGCGAGCAGGACATTACGGCGCATGTAGATTTCAGCCTCCTTATGCAAGCCGGCGAGGAAGCCGGGCTCGGTGAGGTGAAATACACCACCCAGGGCCAGTTTCTTATAGACTGGGGCGTGCTCGAGATACTCGAAAGGGTGAGCTCTGTCAAAAAAGACCAGGAGCTTCGGGAAGTTAAAGCGCTTTCGGCCATAAAGAGCCTTTTTCTTCCGGGCTCGATGGGACACAGCTTCCGGGCGCTTCTCCAGGCAAAAGGGCTTGGCCGCGAGCTGGAAGGGTTTTATCCCGAATCCCCCCTGACTATCAGTTTCGGGGTTACTTAACCGCCTCTGATTACTACACTATTCAGGCTCTTTATACGGTAATTCGCTATAGAGAAAATTATCTCTTGACAGCAGGCCTCTTCTGGCGCTACAATTAGGACTGGGTAGTCAGTACTAATTGTGCAGGGTTAGAGAAAGGGATAGCAGTATAGAGAAGGTAAAGTGGGTTAGTGAAGTGGATGTCAGTGGAGAGGATATTTTATTAGTACGAGGAGGGGATATTTGTCCATAGGCGGCAGCAAGAGAAAGATTATCGACAGCGCTCAGGAGCTTTTCCACAGGCAGGGCTTTCAGCAGACGTCGCTCGACGATATTACGAGAGAGAGTGGCGTCACCCGAAGCAACCTCTACTATCATTTCAATAGTAAGGAGGACCTAGGTCTCGAAGCTTTAAGAGACCGAATACAGCATTACGAGGCTGAGGTGCTGGAACCCACGCTCAGAAACACATCGCTGCCGCCTTCCGAGCGTCTTTCGGCATTCTACAGCCGCGTCGCGGCCTATCACAGGAGCCAGACACCCCCGGCGGGGTGTCCATTCGGCAACCTCGCGGTCGAGATGTGCGGGACGAACGATAACTTCAGGGAAGCGCTTTCCTCGTTCTTCGACATGTGGGAAGACTCCCTGGAAATCTGTATCAGGCAAGGGATAGAGAGCGGCGAGTTCAGGGGGGATTATCCGCCCAGGCTAATGGCGCAGATGATCCTTTCGCACCTCGAGGGAATGGTCCTGATGGTAAAGACGCACCGCACAATGGAGCCGCTCGATTCGGGGAGTGCAATGATTATGTCGCTTCTAAAAGCGACTTGAAATACGACACACACAAACGGGAGGCAATACTATGTCCGATCATATGTTTAAAAGCGTAATAGGCAAGGAAATGGCTCATTTTAAGGAGCTCAATCCCGAGCTTCACGGCGCGTGGTCCGAATTCCACGATAATACGTTTAAAGACGGGGCGCTCACCCAAAAGGAGAAGCAGCTTATTGCCGTCGCATGCGCACATATAACTACCTGTCCTTACTGTATAAGATCGAGGGTAAGGCTGGCCAAGAATCTCGGAGCGACGGACCAGGAGATAATCGAATCGATATACGTCGCGATGAGGTTCGCCATGGGCGCTCCTTTCGCATATTCCAGTATCGCGTTCGAAGCGCACGATACGCTCGATAACGACTTGCCGCTCACCGAGGGGCACTTCTTCAAGAAAAATATCCTTAAGGAAGTAAACGATTTCCACGCATGCAGCGGTGAAATATCGGATTCATTCAAAAACTACACGAAGAAGGTCTTCGAAGACGGCGCACTGTCCAAGGACTTTAAGCGCGGCATCATGGGGCTCGCATGCGCCCATCTCACAAAATGCCCTTACTGCATAAGGGGATGCGTGAAGGACGCCCGGAGTGCGGGGCTTTCCAAGGAGAAGATGGCCGAGGCTATCAACGTTGCCATGGTCATGGCAGCGGGCTCGGCGTTTGCCCATACGAGCATAGCCATGGAAACCCTGATGGAGATAAACGAGAAGGAAAAGGCCCGCGCAGCCGTTTGATCCGGTTGATTTAGCTTACAAATCCGATTATACCGACTCCCCGGTCGCTCGTTATTGCGGCCGGGGAGTTCAAAGATAGCCCCACCATCTCAGTTATGGTAATTTATCCGTTACATGGGCTCCTCGTTTACCCCCAATGACGATACGATTGCCGCTATAGCCACCCCGCCTGGGGACGGCGGAATAGCGGTTATACGCATAAGCGGCCCCGATTCGCTCAATATTATTCGCACAATCTTCAAAGCCGGGTCTGAAGAAGCACCGACCTTCGCGCCTCGGACCCTTTATCACGGGAACATCACCGACCCGGAAAACGAGGTGCGGATCGACGAAGTGCTGGCCGTGTACATGAAATCCCCGGCCTCCTACACCGGGGAGGACGTCGTCGAGATACATTCTCACGGCGGCCACATAGTCCCGAAAAAGATCATCGGCCTCGTATTCGCCCAGGGGGCGAGGCCCGCAAACCCGGGGGAGTTCTCGCTAAGGGCGTTTCTTAACGGGAAGATGGACCTGGCGCAGGCCGAGGCAGTCGCCGACGTTGTAAACGCCCAGACAGATGACGCCCTTAAGCAGGCCGAGCTCCAGCTCGAAGGCGTATTATCCCATAAGATACAGGAAATAAAGGATATTATTCTCGACATACTGGCCGAGGTCGAGGCACAGGTGGATTTCCCCGAGGAAGACATAGATCCCATCGTCAAAAGCGCCCTCATCGGGCGCACTCAGGACATTCTGACTGGCCTCAGGGCGCTTTTGGATACCTACAGGGAAGGCAGGATCCTGAAATACGGTGTCGCCACGGCCATTATCGGAAAGCCGAACGTCGGGAAATCGAGCCTCCTTAACCGGCTCGTCATGAAGGAAAGGGCTATCGTGAGCCCCGTTCCGGGCACGACCAGGGACTTTATCGAGGAAAGCATCGACGTCCGGGGTCTCCCGCTCCGCCTGGTCGATACCGCGGGTATCAGGATTACGGGGGACGAAATCGAGCGTGCCGGGGTAGACCTCGCGAAAAAGAAGGCCGGAGAGGCCGAGCTCGTAATATGCGTCATAGACGGCAGTGCCGCCCTAGACGAGGATGATTACGAGGTTTTAAGCAGCCTAAAGGGAAAACAGGCCGTTCTGGCAGTCAACAAGGCGGATGCGGGGCTTAACGTCAGCGATGGCGAGCTGCGGCAGTTCTGCGCATCAGAGAGGACGGTTCATACGTCTGCAAAAGCGGGAACCGGCATCGAGGACCTGAAAGAGGCCATCAACGGGCTCCTCCGCGGAAAAGACGGACGCAAAGAAGCGGGCGAGATCGTTTTGACCGAGCTTAGACACAAACTGGCCATCGAGAAGGCTGCGGAAAGCCTGTCGTCGTTTCTGAATCTGCTGGACACCGGGGAATCGCCCGAATTCCTCGCGCTCGACCTGAGAGTAGCCCTCGACTCACTCGGTGAGATTACCGGAGAGGTTACGACAGAGGACGTACTGGGCCGCATTTTCAGCAAGTTCTGCGTGGGTAAATAAAACCGAGCGATGTGATGTTTCACGTGAAACAATGACGATTGTGGATAAACAAT
>JBFWTW010000037.1:0-17015 GCA_050247635.1 Candidatus Dadabacteria bacterium
TTTACACGACGGCGTTCGGGCTGATGGTCGCCATCCCGGCGTTCATCGCGTACAAGTATTCCGTGGGCAAGGCCGACGAGCTCATCTCGCTCATGGAAGAGGAAGGCAGGAAGATGCTCGAATACATCACGGAGGCCAAGGAGCGCGCGCTCGTCCGGGCCGAGAGCACGAGGGACATACTCAGATGAAATTCAAACCGGTAAAGAGATCCAAATCCGGAAGCGGCGGGCTCGACCTGACGCCTATCGTGGACGTGGTCTTCAACCTCCTCATCTTCTTTGCCGTGACGCTAAGCTTCGCGGCGACGTCGGGCGGGATAAACGTGAAGCTGCCGTCCGCAAGCTCCGCAGACCCGGTCGAGAAGGAGGAGATTACCGTCAACCTCACCGAAGACGGGAAGCTCTTCTATAACGACAAGAGCGTGGATCTCGCGGGCCTAGCGGAAAAGCTCAAGGAAGTGAAGAACAAGGAATCCATCATTATTATAAGGGCCGACAGCACCGTTCCCCACGGCAAGGTGGTCGAGGTGATGGACACCGTGAAGACAGAAGGACTCAGCAAGATCGCCATTGCGGTCGACCAGGCATCCCCGCCGGATACGACAAAAGACAAGAATAAATAGAGCTAAAGGGCCCGGAATTTCCAAGGCTCCCTTCCCTACACGTACAATATCTCCAATACAAACGGACAGTTACATCCGTTCTAAGTATGCCGTTTATTCAATAACTATATAATTATCGGAATACCCTTTACAGCCATCCCCTATTGCTCTATAATACGTTAACTAATGTATTATAGATTACTTTCTTTTGATGTGTGGCGATAGCAGAGTTTTATAAAACATCTTTAAAGAGGAGGGTATTCATGAGAGTACTAAGAGTATTGGCAGTATCGCTTCTGTTTGTGTTCACGGGAATAGGAATCGTAGGAGGATGCGGCGGTGGTGGCGGCGGAGGCGGCCAGCCGACCGACGCCCCGCCGACAACTCCGCCTACGGCGCCGCCCACGACTCCCCCGACGGCGCCACCAACAGCGCCGCCTACGGCCCCGCCGACCGCGTGTCAGTTGCCGCCGCTTAACAGCAATTTCTCGAACTTTCTGTACATCTTTATAGACGAGCCGAACAATATCATTTTAGGCGTCACGTCTACAGGAGACGAAGTTGCCATAGCTATGGCCGACATGGTCCCCGATGCAACCGTAATAGTCGCCGGAGCAGTCCCTGTAAGTGCGGATCTCTCGATAATAGATGTAGCATTGGTCGATGACTTGCTCTTCGAGGCATCAGGGGACGGCGTGAGGGTAGCCGGCGGGAGCATATTCCAGGTTAACGACTTCGTTCTGGTGGATATTCCGCTCGGTGTGGATATCGAGGGAGAGTGCGACAGTGTAGAAGCGATCGATATTTCGGAAGCCGACACACTGAGAAATGCTGCCTTCGATCTTTCCCAGACCCGGGGGACAGACGACGGTGGTGTAGGTGTTATTGAACATTTTCTGGACGAGACGGACAACACAGGCGAATAACTCACCCGGTTACGCCCATTCTGGCGGGCCGTCTCACTCCCTGGGGCGGCCCGTTTTTTTTTATGGTATACCTAGACGCGGTTCCTTGCTCGGAATCGCATCGTCGATGCTATATCGATTTCCTTCAGGAGCTGCCTGCGCAGGATTGACAGCATGTGAAATCTTATGTAGCTTAGGCGTTCTAAATACCGATAGCCAGAAGACGCCTGATTGAAATACCTTTCGTTCATTAATTCGGCCGTAACGAGCCTGTTCACGCTCTGGATTATTCTCTTTTCAGTAATTGCGTTTTACGCCCCCTCCCCTTTCGCCGGGCTCACCGGGCTGATAGTGCCCGTGCTGGGCGTGATTATGTTCGGCATGGGAATGACCCTCAGGGCCGAGGATTTCAGGCGCATACTGAAGAGGCCGAGGGACGTCGGCGTCGGCGTCGCCGCGCAGTACGGCATAATGCCCGCCGCCGGCTTTGTGCTGGCCTGGGCTTTCGGGCTCGACCCCGTGCTGGCGTCCGGCGTGATACTCGTCGGCTCGTGCCCTGGCGGCACAGCCTCTAACGTGATCACTTATCTCGCCCGGGGGGACGTCGCGCTCTCCGTCACGATCACCTCGGCGACAACGCTCATCGCCCCGATAATGATTCCGGCATCCATGTATATCTTCGCCGGGAGATGGATCGACGTTCCGGCCTCGGGGCTCTTCATATCGACGGTGAAGATCATTCTGCTCCCCGTGGCGCTCGGAATCGTAGCGCGGGCCATACTCAGAGACAAAATCGAATACGTTCTGCCTGTGCTGCCGAGTCTATCAGCTATATCCATAGTGTTTATTGTGGCCGTCATAGTCGCGGCCAACGCAGGCTCGATCGCGAGCATTGGGGCCGAGGTCGCGCTAATAGTCGTCATACATAACGCCATCGGGCTTTCGGCCGGATACGGTTTAGCTCGCCTTTCGGGCATGAACGTCACGAGCGCAAGGGCGGTTTCGGTGGAAGTCGGCATGCAGAACTCTGGCCTGGCGGTCGCGCTGGCCAACGTACACTTCGGGGCGCTCGCTGCTCTCCCGGGGGCTGTGTTCAGCGTATGGCATAACATATCGGGCTCGGCCATTGCATGGTGGTGGAGAAGAAATCCGGCTAGGGACGGGAGCGGCGTATGAGCGCAGGAGCAGTCAAGAAAACATCCGCCAAGTTCCCGCTCGCGGGGTATCTATTCCTCGTCGGGACGGCCCTTTTTACCGCGCTTTCGTATGTTTTCGGGAGGGCTATAGACAGGAGCTACGATCCGTTCCTCATAACGTTCTTCTGGTTCGGGGGGGCGTTCGTGTGCTCTATCTTCGTCGTGATGGCGATACCCTCGCAGAGGGCCGAGCTAAAGCACCTGCCGAAGTATACGAAGATATTCATTTACACCTCGGTGCTGACGGCCATCGGAGCCGCGCTCTGGATATCGTCAATCAAGACAATCGGCATACCTCTAACGTCGTTCTTGATGAAGGCACAGACGCTGTTTTCGCTCCTCCTCGGGATGATATTCCTCGGGGAAAGGCTCAACAAGGGGGAGACCGTCGGCATCGTGATAACAATAGCAGGCGGCGTTGTGGTCGCGTACCAGAGGGACTTTACGCTGCTTATGGGGACGCTTACAGCCCTCGGGGCGGCGTTTTTTTATTCGTGCCTATCGTTTAGCGTGAAGAAGGTCGGGCAGGAGCTCAACATGCTGACGGTCGCGAACATGAGGGCGCTCGGCGTCGCGATATGCCTCCTTCTATACATACTGGCGACGGGGACATACAGGACTCCCGGGCCTGTGGATATCGCGTTCATGGCGCTCGGCGGCATCACGGGGGCGTACATCGCCAAGGCTTGCCAGTTCCAGGCTATCAAGATGATAGACGTTTCACGGACGACTGCGGTTCTCCCGCTCGAAAGCCTGTTCGTCGTCCTACTCTCATATTTTATATTCCACGAGATACCGTCCGTGATAAAGCTCCTCGGAGGGGCCGCGATCATAACGGGCGTCATATTCCTGGTTATATTCAGGGGCAAGAAGCCCGACGATCTGGGCGAAGGAGAATAATTCGGCTGCGCGGCGAACCTTAAGCCGGGGGGAGCTTAATCAGGCTGAGGAACGCGTAGGCGCCGCAGGCGAGAATGAGTATTCCCGTAATCTTGTTTATGAGGACGAGGTTCCTTTCGCTGAGCCGCCCCCTGAGGTTGGCTATGAAATAGCAGAGCGCCGTCCAGAGAACAAAGCACCCGGTGAATATTCCGGCAACGAGTATGCTCGCCGTCCTGTAATAGTCCGCCGGCTCCGTGATTCCTAGTATCGCGAACAGCGCCAGAATAGAGAGTATGACCATGGGGTTTGAAAGCGTCAGCAGGAGAGCGGAGCCGAAGTTGCCGAAGTGGCTTCTGCCGGGTTTGCCGGGCTCGAGCGAGCGGGGCTTCGATATATAGACCCTTATACCGAAGATGAGCAGTATGACGCCGCCGATGATATGCACCCATATTTCGTGCGACATCAGGAAGTCCGATACGAATGTGAGGCTGAAGGCGACGATGATGCCGTATATGGCGTCGCCGACGGACGCGCCGAGGCCCGAAAGTATGCCTGCGCCCCTCCCCCTGTTGATCGTGCGCTGAACTACGAGCGCCCCCACCGGACCGATCGGGGCTGTGATGACTATGCCGATGATGATGCCTTTTATGAAATACACTAAATCCATGTCCAAAGGCACTTAATATACATGGAAAATCCGGCCTTTGCCCGTATCCGGGAGACAGCGGCCTCCTATCGCGGCAGAGAGCCTTACATACTCTAGTTATATTGGAGTAACTTATGAGTGTACGGCATAGAAATAGTGACGGAAAATACTTGCGTGCCCTGTTAAAAAAGCGCCGGAGGAGAAGACCGCGCTTTGGGGTCATCTGCTCCGGCTGAGGCATGAGGTATGGGTTCCCTGAATTTTTGCTTTTGCTTTATAGATGGCTGGCCGCTTTTTGGTTAATTGTCGCTTCGGCAATTCCCGTGAGTTTTTTGTCAGACTGCTTTTCCTCGCTTAGCGAGTACTGGAAAAGCTCTGCAGCCCGATCCTGCCCGAGGTGCTCGGCGTATGCCCTAAGCGTGCCGTAGGCCGCTATCTCGTAATGCTCGAGCCTTTGTGCAGCCGATATGAGTCCGGCGTCGTTTACTTCGGGGGCGTGATCTTTTCCGTTATGTATGAACTTCTTCCCTTCCTCGAGGATGCCTTCGACGGCGTCGCACTTCTCGCCGGACGCTTTCTCGCCCATTATCTCGAAGACCTGCTCCAGTCTTTCTATGTGCCGCTCGGTTTGTTCGAGGTGGTACTCCAGCGCCTCTCTGAGCGTGGACTGCGCAGCGGCCCCGGCCATTTCCGGAAGGGCTTTCGTCATCTTCCTCTCAGCGTAGTAGATGTCCTGTAGCTGATTCATGAATAGGTCGTGTAGTGAATGCATAGCCGTTTCCTCCTGTATCGTTTTAATGATTTATAGTCGCAAGTACCGTGCCGGAAAAAGGAAACGAGACATGACAGGGGTTTATGGAGGGGGGATGCTTGGGAGCGGCCCCGGGTGTAAGAATTTATACAAAAACAGGTGGAGAATTATTTGCAGCCAGCAGGTATTTCAGCGGTGCTTTAAGAGGGGACGACTATCTCTTCTATGAATTCGGGAGGGAGGCTGTCGCCCCATTTCTTTATGACTTCTCTCGTGACGTAGTCCCTTATGTCGGCTTCCGTTTTGAGCCCGAGAGAGGCACAGGCAATCTCTTTGGATTCCTTTTCGGTTATGGAGCCGAGGAGCTTTTTCACCCTGGGTATCGAGTGCGTGTTCATGCTGAGCTCATCCACGCCGAGCCCGACGAGGAGCGGCACACAAGGGAGCTGGCCTGCCATTTCGCCGCAGACGGCGACGGGAATGTTGTTTGGGCGGGCCGCATCGACGACGCCGGTTATAAGCCGCAGGATCGCGGGATGAAACGGGGAGTATAGGTAAGACACGTGCTCGTTGACCCTGTCGATGGCCAGGGTGTACTGTATGAGGTCGTTTGTGCCGATGCTGAGGAAATCAGCCTCGGCTGCGATGTCGGAGACCATTATAGCCGCAGAAGGGGTTTCGATCATCACGCCCACCGCCCAGGACGGCCCTTCGCCGAGCCCGGCGGCGACTTCGGATATAATAGCCTTTGCCTTTCGGAGCTCGCTTATCCCGGAGATCATGGGAAGGAGTATCCTCACCTTCTTTCCGGTGGACGCGGACGCCCGCAGAATGGCCTTTATCTGGGTTTTGAAGGTTTCGACGTCCCTTAGCGAATATCTTATCCCGCGAAGCCCGAGGGCCGGGTTGAGCATTCTCGAAAGCTCCATACCCGCGGGGAACTTGTCGCCCCCGATGTCGAGCGTTCGTATGGTCATTATAGGCGAATCGAGCGACTCGATGACTTTTTTGTAGTTTTCGTATTGTTCCTGCTCGCCGGGGTAGCTCGCGGACTTCGTGAAAAGAAACTCGGTCCTGTACATGCCTATGCCTTCCGCCCCGAAGCACGAAGCGTGCCCGAGCTCGTCGGTTATTTCGATGTTGGCGTTAATCCGGACATCCCTGCCGTCGAGGGTTTTCCCGGGGAGCTTGGCGTATTCGAGGAGCTTCTTTTCGAGGGCGGCGTAGTCGGACTTGAGCTTACGGAACCCTTCGAGCTCGTGCTCGTCCGGGTCTAGAATAACGGTGCCGCTGAAGCCGTCTACGAATATTCTATCGCCCGGGCAGGCCCTTAGCGTGATGTCTTCGAGGCCCATCACGGCCGGGATGCCGACGGATTTGGCGACGATCGCGCTGTGCGAGGTGGAGGTCCCTATGTCGGTCACTATGGCGAGCGCGCCGTTCTTTGCACACTCGACCACATCCACGGCCGACACGTCGTGCGCTATCAGGATCGAGTCTTTCCCGAGGCGGAGCTTTTCGCCCCCGGCCCCGCGAAGGTTGCGGAGTATTCTCTCGCCAAGGTAGTAAATGTCGGCGAGGCGCTCTTTCATGTAAATGTCTTCGACGTTACGGAAGGTTTCGCTCTTCCTCGACAGGACGGAATTCACAGCCCATTCGGCGTTTACCCCCTCGGACTCTATGAGCTTTAAGACCTCGCCCGAAAGGAGCTCGTCTTCGAGCATCATAATATTGATATTGAGTATCTGGAGATGGTCGCCCTCTTCCGTTGAGCTCATGCCGTCTTTTATCGACAGCAGCTCGGCCTTGGAGCGGCCAACGGCGGTCATGAATCTATCTTTTTCGGATTCGACTGAGGCAGGGTCTATCTGCTTCCTCTCGACTATCATCCTCGACCTGTCGAAGAGTACGACCCTCCCGAGGGCGATGCCGCCCGAGATGGGGATAGCCTTTCTCTCAACCCTCATACGCCTTCTCCGAATCCGCTTTCTATGAGCGCCCCTATTTCATCCATTGCGCTCTCGGAATCATCCCCCCTCGTTACAACCTTAATTGTGCTTCCCTTCGCCGCGGCCAGCGAAAGCACGCCGAGAATACTCTTACCGTCGACCTCGTAGCCGTCCTTCGAGAGTTTGACGTCGCTCGAAAACCTGCCGGACAGTCTGACGAAAGCGGCGGCGGCCCGGGCGTGGAGGCCGAGTTTGTTCTTAACGGTGAATTCCCTTGCCAATTCTTTTTCAGGCACTGTGTGGTGACCTCGCTAGGATATGAGTTTTTCCAATATGACGACTAGAATGGGCCCGGTTGTCTCGTCTTAATTATAGTTTTGAGCACGCACATTTTCAATCGCCCCGGCGGACGCCATAGGCCGGAATAGAGAGGAATCGACCGGAACGTTCACCTCGACACCGTCTTCGTAGACGATCGTAATGGACAGCCCCTTCGATTCGAACTCTATCCTCCGGGCGAAATAATGCCCCGCGATCAGACCGTCAAAATATTCGTAGGAGACCTTTGCTTTCCTGCCGCCATCGAGCGAGAACTCGGCTTTCCTGGCTTTGAACGTTGACGGATCGAGCCATACGACGTCCTCTCCGCCGCCAGGGGCGCCCGGATAGGTGAGCTTGATAAGCTGGCCGTCCGTGCTCATCTCGGGCGTCCTCCCGGATGAGAACACGTTATAAGGGAGCCTCCCCAGAACGAGGCTCGTAAGGCTTTCGGAGGTTACCGTAAGGTCGAGCCCCGGATAGATGTCGGCGAGATTGAACTCTTCCCCTCCGTCATAGGTCTCGCGGGCAGAGGGAGATATTATGTATATATTTTCGCCATCTGAGGATATGAATCCAACTGTGCTGCCGAACGGGTTAAGCGCTTCGAGCCTTATCCTGTCGGGCTCGTTCGCCACCGTGACCTGTGTGTAGGAGATCTTTTCGCCGGGCGCCGAGATGCTTACACGCGCCAGGCCCTTGACGGATTTTACGCTGCTGTTGAGGAGCGCGGCTTTAGAAGCAGCCTCGCCCGCGGTCATCTCGCCCAGGCCTTCGGTCGGCGCCTTTGGCGCGCAGGATGCGGCCATAACCAGCAGTAGCATTCCTAGAATAATGCGGGGTTTAAGGATCACAGCTCGCTTCTTATCCTCTGGACCTGGGTGATACGCTCTATCTTTTCCATCAGCCTCGCCCTGAGCTCGGCTTCGTCGGCGTCGGGCGATTCTTCTTCGGATATGAGGTCGAGGCCCTGGCGGTAATATGTGAGAGCCGTTTCGTTATCGCCCACGGCGGAATATGCGTCGCCTAGATGCTCGTATATGGCCGGGTCGCCGGGCTGTTTTTCGGCCGCCTCTCTCAGGACCGTAATAGCTTCGTCGTATCTGCCTTTTTGGTAGTAGACCCAGCCCAGGCTGTCGAGTATGTATCCCTTGTCGGGGGAAAGGGCGAGCGCTTTTTTAACCAGTGCCTCGGCCTCGTCGAGGTTCTCGCCGTTCTCGGCGTATGTGTACCCTACGAAGTTAAGGGCGTCGGCATGCTCTGGGTTTATCTTGATGAGCTCCTTCATGGTCTCGATCGATTTATTCCGGTCGTCGAGGAGGTAGTACGTAACCCCGAGTGAGTAGTATATGGTTTCGCTTTCGGGGTTGGCTTCGAGGAACTTTTTGTAAAGCCCGACGGCGTCCTGGTCGCGGCCCATCTTTCTATAGACGCTTCCAAGGTAATTAACTATGATTTCATTCTGCGGCTCGCGCTGGTAGGCCTGCTCCATCAAGCCGAGCGATTCGGATAGCGAGCCCTGTTTTTCGTAGACGTAGGCCCTTTGGACGAGGCTCGCGTCGTAGAATTCGGACCCGGGCCCGATTGCGTCCAGGAGCTGGATTGCGGATTCGTAGTTGCCCGTTTCGACGTAAGCGAGGGCGAGGTAGTACTTGGCCCTTTCGTCGTCCGGATTGCCGAGGAGTATGAGCCTGAACTCTTCAATCGCCTTATCGAAGTCCTGGCTTTCTATATATAGGAGGCCGAGACGGAGTTTTAGGTCCGGGTTATGGTAGTCGAGGGTTTCGGCCTTTTCGAACTGCTCGCGGGCGTCCTCGACGCGGTTCACGCGGAAGAGGAAGTTGCCGTAGCGGACGTACGACTCGAGGCTGTTCGGGTAAAGGACGATGACGTCCCTGTATATATTCTCGGACTCCTTTATCCTCCCCTGCTGCTCGTATACGACGGCCAGCTCTACCAGGGCCGAGCCGAAGCTCGGGTTGATTTCGAGCGCTTTCTTGTAGCTCGCCTCGGCGCCGGCATAGTCGCCCTTTTCGTAAAGGAGCCGCCCGAGGAAGAAATACCCCTTTTCGCTATCGGGATATAGCTGGGTGATCTTTTCGAATTTGGCCTCGGCCGCGTCGAGGTTGCCGGCCTCGGTGTCCATTATGGCCAGGAACAGGAGCGACTCGGCGTCGGTCGGGTCGAGCTCGACCGCTTTATTGAGTATGGAGACGGATTTTTCCTTGAGAGCCGGGTCCTGAGAGGAGGCGTACACCCTTCCGAGGAGCGTGTAGGAAGGCGCGAAATCAGGGCCGATCTCGATGGATTCTTCGAGCTTCGTAAGGGCGTCCGTCATTCTGCCCTCGGATATGTACATGAGTGCGAGGTTGTACTTAAGGTATGCGGATTTCGGGTCGGCGAGCTCGGCGTATTCGAGCTCGCGGAGCGAGTCGGCGTTCTGGCCGTCGAGATAGAGCATACGCGAGAGCGCGAAGTGGTAATATGCGTCGTTCTTCGACGGCTCGTCCGAGACGAAAGGAGCCTCGGGATTCATCGGGTCTATTCGCTTCGCCGATTTAGGGGCGCAGGCTGTGAGCGCGGCCAGCGGCAGGAAAAGCGCCAGCGCTGCCGTCAGGAGCTTCTTTCCGTTTCTTTCGGTCATCAGGATGCTTCCAGAATACTCAGGTTAATTTTACCCACGGCTTTCATTATTCGGGAGGTATCGCTTAAATTTCCCTCTATGAGCTTAATGTGCGTGGCGTCCGCCGGCATCTGGCCGAAGGCCGAATCGACCGCCACCCATTTGCCGATGTAGACTTCGTTCCACGCATGGTAATAGAACCTGCCGTCGATGTATATTGTACCTGACACCGTCTTCGTGGGAATCCCCGCTGCGCGTGCCAGGGCGGCATATAGGGCCGAATGCTCGTTACAGTCGCCGGAGCGTGTTTTCAGCACGTCGAGGGCGTTGGGCACGCTGGCCGTCCCCTCTTTTTTTATGTTGCGGAAGACCCAGTCGTTTATGAGGGCAGCCGACTTCGCCGCGTCCTTCTCGCTCCCCGTGATTTCCGCCGCGGCGGCGGTGATTTCGGGGGCGCTGCTGTCGATGAGCGGGCCCGGGGTCATGTACTCCCGGAGGCCGCCTTTGTAGGGTGTTTCGTAAGAGCCGCGGCCGTCCGCGCCTTCGGCTTTTATTTCTAGAGTATCGCCGTTCGTGAACTGCCTGTAGCCGTCCGAGAGATTAAAGCCGTCCTCCGGGGAAAGGCCCGATATCTCGGCCCTGAGGTAAGTCGTCCCGCGCGGGTCGGCGAGCCTGACGTTCGAAGGTATTGAAGTCAGGTTCGTGATGTCGAAGATCTCGAGGCCGCCGGCGCTCCCTCCTTCGGCGTCTTTATACGCCGTGAGTCCGGGGGGCATCTCCTGCTTCACGACAAGTCCCGAATCCGTGAGCCAGGAGGTCATCTCCATGCCGGAGATGTCGGAGACGATTTTCCACGCATCGTATCTGCCGAGCCCGGGGATTTCGACCTTCTCCCTGCCCTTAACCCTGTGCACTGTCTGTAGCGCGCTCTCGTCCCCGCCCGTTACTATCGTAAGCGGGTCCATCACCGGGACTTTATATTCCGCCCCGGCCTTTAGGTCGCGAGTCGAAAGCCATTCGGGGATCAGGGCCGCCGGTATAGGGGAAGAAGAGGTTTTAAAGAAAAGCTCGCTTCTGCCTGAAACGGAGTCGGTCTTTATCCTGTAGCCGCCTTCCGCCTTTTCGCCAGTGAGCTTCGTCCCCCCCGAAGGGGAGTCGAATTCGTACTCGAAGGACTTTACCTCGCCGCCCGCAAGGTGATACGTGCCTTCCGTGTTTATGTCCTGAACTTTGTCGAGAAGCTTTATCCTGATGGAGCTCTTCTCGAAAACCTCTGAAGAATCGCCTTCTTTTTTAATCGTGTAAACGGAAGCCCCGACCCTCTGGCCGCCGGAATAGATCGACATGGTTTCGGTTTCGTTTGCGGCCTCGGCCCCGGCGGAGATATTCCATAAGGGGAGAGTGCAAAGAACGAGAAGCAGGAGCGCTGTGCGTAAGTACATTCGAACTAATAATCTACACACCCGGGGACACTCTCTCAACATTTTTAACCTATGCCACTGGGAATGTTTAAGGGGCTCTTGTCGGGTTATATATTTCGAGTATTCTAGTAATATGGAAACAGTGGCCGACAGGAATGACGAAGTCGTGCATTATGCCGAAATGATGTCCGCGATGGGAAACGAGCAGAGGCTCCGTATCGTGAGGCTCCTTTTGGAGTCGCATCCGGAGGGGATGGTGGCGGGAGATATCCAGAACGAGCTGGGAATACCTGGCTCAACCCTCTCCCATCACCTGGAGAAGCTCAAGATAGCGGGCGTCGTGACCGTCAGGCGCGAGGGGACTTACCTTAGATATATGGTGAACAGCCGCGGGATGGAGGGGCTGCTCAGGTTTTTATTCTCCGAATGCTGCACGGGAAGCGGGGCCGTCGATCCCGAGTGCTGCTTCGTTCCGATAAAACGAAAAGGAGGCCGTTAAATGATCAAGCAAAAGGTTTTGTTCATATGCATTCACAACTCGGCGCGGAGCCAGATGGCCGAGGAGCTTTTACGGAAGATGGCCGGGGACAGGTTCGACGTCGCAAGCGCCGGGCTCGAGCCAGGCGTTATCAACCCGCTCGTCGTGAAGGCGCTTTCGGAGGAAGGGATAGACATCTCGGGCAAGAAGACCGTATCCGCGTTCGACCTTCTTAAGGATGGGAAGTTTTACACATACGTCGTAACCGTATGCGACGAGGCCTCGGCGGAATCGTGCCCCATATTTCCGGGGACAAGGGAGAGGCTCCATTGGGGATTCCCCGACCCCTCGACGTTCACAGGGAGCGACGGGGAAAAGCTCGACAGGATAAGGGAAATCCGGGAAGCCATAAAGGAGAAGATCTCCGGATGGCTTTCGGAGCTGGACGCTGGGGAGACGCAGAGGGCCGTATGACATTCCGAAGAAGCGCTCCTGACTGCCTGGTTTTATAGAAACGCGCTCCATTCCAGTTTCACGGAGGATTCCTTGAATAACGATCTCAGGCTTTGTTTCGCCGAGGCATTGGGGACATTTATCCTCGTCTTCGCCGGGACGGGGGCGATGATAGTGAACGGCCTCTACGGCGGAATAATCACCCACGTGGGCGTCGCGATCGCGTGGGGGCTCGTGGTGATGACGGTCGTATACGCCTTCGGCGACGTATCCGGGGCCCACGTGAACCCCGCAGTCACTGTCGGATTCTGGCTGGCCCGCCGTTTTCCGGGCCGGCGCGTCGCGCCTTACATCATGAGCCAGTGCATCGGGGCCATACTGGCGAGCCTCGTGCTGAGCCTGCTGTTTACGAATAGCTCCGGGCTCGGGATGACCGTGCCCTCGGGGCCGGCTATTCAATCGTTCGTGGTCGAGATAATACTCACGTTCTATCTTATGTTCGTGATTCTGAGCGTCGCGACGGGGAGCAAGGAGAAGGGGGTTATGGCCGGCTGCGCGATAGGTGCCGTGGTCGGGCTGGAGGCGCTTTTCGCCGGGCCGGTATCCGGGGCGTCGATGAATCCGGCGCGGTCGCTCGCACCGGCATTGGCGTCGATGAGGCTCGAATATCTGTGGATATATCTCTCCGCGCCGTTTATAGGATCGTCCCTTGCAGTGGCCGCATTTCACCTCGTCCGCACGGCGCGCCCGCAGGAAGGATAAACCGTCCGGGCTTTCCCTCAGTTTTTGTCAGTAGATACTGTCATTACTCGTAAACGACCGTAAACAGTCTTTAAAAATCGATTGACAGAAAGACGCGTTTAGGGTTCACTAAACAGGATATGGACGCAATGGAAATATTCGGAAAGGTGTTCGACGGAGAGCGCATAACCGGGGGCGAAGGATTGTACCTTCTTAAAAACGCCGACACTATACAGATGGGCTCCGTGGCCGATTCGGTGAGGCGGAAGCACCACCCCGAAGGGCTCGTAACATTCGTCGCCGACACCAACCCGAACTATACCAACGTCTGCGATACAGAGTGCCTTTTCTGCGCATTCTGGCGCCCGGCAGGGGCCAGCGACGCCTACACCCACAGCGTCGACAAGATGATAGAGACGATGCGGACCGCCTACCATAACGGGGCGACTACGGTTCTCCTCCAGGGCGGGCATAACAAGGAAATTACACTCGATTATTACCTCGAAATAATAAGAAGGACGCGGGAGGAAATCCCCGGCCTTCACCTTCACGCATTTTCGGCCCCCGAGATAACCGCCATAGCGAAGTATTCGGACCTCACCACCGAAGAAGTACTGAGGCGTTTCTGGGACGCCGGCCTCCGGACTATCCCAGGCGGCGGCGCGGAGGTGCTTTCGAACCGCGTAAGAAAGAAGATAAGCCCGCTCAAAATCGACGCCGACCAGTGGATGAAGGTTACGCGCGAGGCGCACCTTCAGGGTTTCAAGACGACGGCCACGATGATGTTCGGGCACTTCGAGCAGGACGAGGACATACTGGAGCATCTGGAGCGCGTGAGGGAGCTTCAGGACGAGACGGGCAATTTCCTCGCTTTTATTCCCTGGACGTTTAAGCCAAAGAACACATTCCTCGAGAGGAAGCTCCCGAACGAGGTGAGCGGCGACAGGTATCTTCGCGTGCTCGCGCTTTCGAGGATATATCTCGACAACTTCATTCACATTCAGGGGTCGTGGTTTACGCAGGGCAACAAGATGGGCACGCTCTCTATGCACTACGGGGCAAGCGACCTCGGCGGGACGCTGTTCGACGAGAATGTGCTCTGCTGCGCCGAGAACAAGCTCCGTTCCACCGTGGACGACCTCGTGCACATGATAAAGTCTTCGGGATTCGTCCCTGCCCGGAGAGACACCTACTATCAGGTCGTGCAGCGTTACTGATACGAACCTGCAATTAATTCCTGTAATAATCCAGAAATAGAGAAAGTTCGTTAGGAGAGGTACGCGTCTGTTCAGGCTTTTTCGCACGCTGACGTAACGAGTATCTTCCACGCATTCCCTGTAAAGGACATAAGGCATTCGAGCGCCGGATAGCCGGCGAGCATGAGGTCGAAGAACTCGCGTGCCGAGCTCGTATGTACCGGGGTTGAAACGAAGAGCCCTGCCCCGCCGTCCTCTAGCCCCGCGCATTCGCAGGGAGAGAGATCGAAGTCCACGCCTTCGGCTGGGATGGTGTCGGCTCCGGGGTTGAACACCGAAACGGAGATGCTTCCCTCGTCATCCGCGAGCGAGATACGAAGGCCTATCACTCCGCGCACTGATTCGAGGAGAAGAGACGCAGCCTTCTCGTCTATGTCGGATATGTGGATAACTTCGGGTTTAGCGCTGCTTTTCACGGCTGATATTCTAGCAGACGCTGAAGGCGAATTCACCCCCGGCTATGCCAGCCGCTGTTCTAGCGGCCCCTGACAGAAGACCGGTTAAAGGACTGCCCGCCACCGCTGCTGCTGCCCCTGTAGCTGCTGCTCGGAGCGCTCCTCACGGAGCCGCCGGACGAGCCCGTGCTTCCCCTGTTGTAGCTCGATCTCGAACCGGTGTTACCGCCGCTGCTGCGGACATTGCCCGACGAAGGCCGCTGGTAGCTTCGGGGCTGGACGCTCTGCCCGCCCTGGTTTGACCCGCCGCCCCTGTTGTAGCTCTGGCGCTGCTGGGGCGCGGAATTGTTATTCCTGATCTGCGAGGGGGGAGACTGCCTTTCGGGCCCTCTCATCATCGAGGGCGCGCTCTGTCTGTTCATTGCCGGGCCGCTCCCTTGCCTTCCCTGGGACGGGGCCATCCTCGGCGAGTAGTTCTGCTGGCGGTTCATCGAGGGCCTGCCCGCGTCGGGGGAGTAATTCTGGGGCCTCATCATGTTCCGCGAGCCGTTACCCTGCCTGACAGGCTGGGACCGCTCGACCGAGGGACGGTTCATCGTCGGAGCGTCGCCACGGGGGCCGTTCATCGAAGGCTGGTAATTCCGGGGACCGCCCATAGACCGGCCGGACGGGCCGTTCATACCCGGGTTCGAAAGCGCTTCCTGGCGCGGGCCGTAATTCGGCGCGCTGTTCAGGGACTGGCGGTTCATCCCGGGCCCGGAATTCTGCGGCCTGTTCATTGTCGAAGCATTGCCTCTTGCGCCGCCGGAATCGAGGTTGCCCCTTTCGGGACGCATGGGCCCGCTGTTCGGGGCCAGGCCGTTCGAAGGCATGCCGGGCCTGTCGCTGCCGTTTCGCATGGAGCCGAGCTGCTGACCTTCACCCGGGCCGTTCGCGGGGCCGTTCCTTCTTAGGACGCCGTGCTCGCTCGGGCTGTTGTTGCCGTAAGGGGAGTTCCCGTCAACGGGATTCCTGACGCCGCCCGTGGGGCCGTTCCTGTCTCCCTGACCGGGGTTTGCCCTGCCGTCGAGAGAAGCACGGTCCGTGCCGGAGCCGTTATTTATATTCCTGCCGTTACGGCCGGGGTTGTGAACGGCGTCGGCCGAGAACGGATTCTCGCCGGGTTTGTTTTCTATGCTGGGCCTGTAGACCGCGAACTTGCCGTTATCGGCGGCTGAGGCACCGCGTGCGCCGCGGTTTCTTACGGTCGTGAGATCCGAATCGACGAGACTCACGCGCTCTATCTTCGCCCCTCCGGAGTTTTCGAGAACGCTCCTGTTGGGGCCGAGATTATGGATCTTGCCGTTATCGACCTGTATGTTGGTCACGTTCCTGGTGTTCCGGTTGGTGACGAGGTCGCGGTTCTTGTCTATGTCTACGGCGACGAGCTTGGAGTTCTTGTGCCCGAATTTGTCCTCGGGAACGAAGACGCAGTGATCGCCCGGCGCGTAGTAATCGTTGTCGTAGTAATACCCTTTGTCGTGGTGGCGGTACTTGTTGCCGTGGTGATTACCGTGCTTGTGGCCGCCGTAATAGTCGTAGTCGTAATAGTTGAAGCTGAAATAGTTGCCGCCGTAGCCGTAGCTGGGGTAGTAACCATAACCGCCGCCGTAATAGCCTCCCCCATAATAACCGCCCCCTCCAAAACCGAGGCCTATTTCGAGGAAGAAGTTATTGTCGGGCGGAAGCGGCGACCATCCGACGTATCCCGGGGTCTGGTACCACGAAACCCAGGCCGGGGCCCACGTCGTGCCCGGCACCCATAACCACCCGTAGTATGGGTCCATCACCCACCTGCCGTAGTGGTATGTAGCCCAGCCCCAGGGCTCGTAGGAAGACCATGTCCATCCGAGGTCGGACCATACCCATTGGCCGTCCATGTAGGGACGCCATCCCGCGCCGACCCCAGTGGGTGCCCACGCGTATCCGTAGTCCATCGAGACCCAGTTACCGTAAGGGGCAAGTGAGCTGTAAAAGAGATTGAAGCTAACGGCAGAGTTCGCGCGCGCCTTTTCGTCCGCCGCGAACCCTATGAAAAGTGCAAATGCCAGAGCTATGACAGCCAGCTTTTTTTTCATGTTTGTTTACCTCTCGCCTGTAAATACAACACTACCATATTAAACCTGCGGGAAGTACAAAATGTTTCAGGGCTAAAATCAGGGGATGGGGCGCATATACAACCGGGCAGAAAATATCTAGCGTTTCATGCCGGATACGGCGGGTTTTCGCTCCAAGACTTCCTTGTAAAGGCCGAGGTATTTTTTGCCTGAGGCCTTCCAGGAAAAGTCCTCGCGCATGGCCCTCGTCTGGAGCTTCCTCCAGGCGGCTTTGTCCTCGTATGCCGTTATCGCGCGGAGGAGC
>JBFWTW010000038.1:0-16894 GCA_050247635.1 Candidatus Dadabacteria bacterium
GGAAGACGAAAAGATCTGCGAATATTGTAACTTTAAGAAGATTTGCTTCGACCTCGAATAGGGTGAATTACGCCCTGCCCCGCCCGCTCCTGGCCTCCAGGCTCCCGTGCCCGTCTTAACCGAAAATTCGGATTAAGGGTGTAAAATGATAGAATAGGAAATGGAAGGGCCATGTCCGAATTGATAAGAAAAATTAACAATTTCTTCTCGCGCCAGCTGTGGCGGATTGATACGAGCGCCCTTACACGGCCGAGGTCCATACTCGTAAACACCGTAAGGCTTCTCTACATTACATTCCGCGAATACAGGAGTAACGAGCTTGCGCTCAGGGCAATGAGCCTCGTCTATACGACGCTCCTGTCGATAATCCCTCTCCTCGCGTTCAGCATATCCCTTCTGAAGGGCTTCGGCGTCGTAGACAGCCAGCTCGAGCCCCTTCTCCAGAAATTCCTGGCCCCTCTCGGCGAAAAAGGGCCCGAGATCGCGAGGCAGATAATGGAGTTCATCGGGAGGATAAACTTCGGCGTCCTCGGCGCCGCCGGGCTCGTCATGCTCATCTACACCTCCATATCCGTCATCCAGAAGATAGAGGATTCGATGAACGTCATATGGAAGGTCATCAAGGGCAGGAGCTTCGCCCGAAGGTTCACCGACTACGCGGCGGCGCTCCTTGTAGGTCCGGTGCTCCTGTTCGCGATGTTCGTCGTCACGGCGACGCTTTCGAGCAACACCCTCGTCACGAAGATCGCCGAGATAGAGCCCTTCGGGACGATCGTAGTCGCCTCGGGAAAGGTCATCCCGTTCACGTTTGTCATCCTCATATTCTCGTTCATCTACTACGTAATCCCCAATACGAAAGTCAGGTTCTTCTCGGCGCTCGTCGGGGGCGCGGTCGCCGGCATAGCGTGGCACATTACCGGCTGGATTTTCACCGTGGCCGTAGCCTCATCCACAAAATACGCGGCGATTTATTCCGGCCTCGCCGTCCTCATCATATTCATGATCTGGCTCTACATCAACTGGCTCATCGTGCTCATAGGCGCGCAGGTCGCGTTCTGCCACCAGAACCTGAAATTCCTTACCCTCAGAAGAGAGGTCTTCAACCTGGGCCCGAAGCTCATGGAAAAGCTTTCGATAATCGTCATGTACCGTGTGGCGTTTAACTTCTACAACGGACTCGGGGCGTGGACGCTCGGGTCGCTCATCGCCGGGACGGGCCTCCCGAGGGAGCCGGTCGTGGAAACCGTAAACGAGCTCATGCAGAAAAATCTCCTTATCGAGACGAAAGACAATCCCCCCTGCCTCATACCGACGCGAAGCATTGAGAAAATAAGAGTGAGGGAGATCATATCCGCCGTAAGGACGACCGACCAGACCGATCTCGTAGAGAAGAAATATCTTTCCGTGCCCGCGGTCGATGAAATCACCGACAGGGTGGAAAACGCGGTGAACGAGGCGCTCGGCGAGCTTACGCTCAAAGACCTCGTAACCAGGGATGAAAAGGAAGAAAGGAGGGGGCAATCAACCCCCTCCCCTGAAGTTTCCGGCTAATTACACCTAAGCTGGCCTCTATCGTTATAGACGCCCTTGTTGCAGTTCTTGTATTTTATGCTCGTGTGGGAATACTTCCCGTTCCTGTTAAGGCACTCGGCTTCGAGCACGTTACCTTCGACGTATATGTCCTTGCAGGTGCTCTTGTAGCTGCCCTTGGGTAAAGAGCCGCTTCCGCCCCCGCTGCCTCCGCAGGCGAGCTGGCCGTTATCGTTCCATATATCCTTGTTGCAGTTCCTGTAATTGATCGAAGTGTCGCGCCAGCCCCCGTTCTTTTTCTTGCAGCTCGCGTACAGGCGGCTGCCCTCGGTGTAATAATCGTTGCAGCTGTTCTTGTAGCTCCCGCGCGGGACGCTTCCGCCAGAGCCCGACCCTTTACATGCGAGGTCGCCGTTATCGTTCCAGATATCGCCCGAGCAGTTTTTGTAGTTGATGTTCGTATTGTTCCAGACCCCGTTTGTCTTCTTGCACTGGGCTTTTAGCTTGTTGCCGTCGGTGCGTATGTCGCGGCAGGAATTCTTGTAACTGCCCGAAGGGGTTTTGCCGGGATTGATCGAGGAGTGTTTGCACTTTAAAGTCCCGTTATCATTTCGGATGTCCCCCGAGCAGTCATGATACTGGAGCGTGGAATTATGCCAGTCGCCGCCCACAGTCTTGCACTGAGCGACAAGATTCCCGCCGACGACCGATATCTGCCGGCACGTGTCCTTATAGCTCCCGCCGGGTATGTTCTGGGCACGGGAGTCAGTGCCCTGCATAAATATGGCTACCGATAAAGAAAAAGATAAGATCAGCACACGGATTATAAATGCAGTCATTTCCATCTCCTCCTATGTTTGGGATTCAATCATTTGAATTATACACCATCAGGGTTTCTAATAGAACGCATAATACCAAGTGTTTACGGATAATTCCGATGCGCATCCGGGCCACTTTTTTTAAAACCGGCGGTCATGTATAATGAGGAACCGGACTGTAATAAAACGGACAACTCATGACGCTATTGTGCATAAGACTGCTCGGATACATCCTCACCCTATCTATATGCACGGCGGCAATCTCGGCTCCGAAAGCGCTTGGGGCCAGCATAGGCGTCGTGTTCGATGGCCCCTCCGAAATAAACCAGAGAACGCTCTCTGTTTACGAGAAGGAAATAAACGACCTCACAGCCGGCGAGTTCACCGTAAGCTTCCCCCCGGGCAAGATAATAACCGCGGACTGGACGGCCCAGGGCGTAAGGTCTGCGCTCGAAAGGCAGCTCTCTGACCCGTCGGTCGATATAGTAATCGCCCTCGGCATAATAAGCTCCACAGAGCTCTCCGGATGGGGCGGCTTTCCCAAGCCCGTCATAGCGCCGTGGGTCATTGATCCGAAGCTGCTTGGTCTCGCGCCCGGTGAAGACGGCGGGAGCGGCATAAGGAACTTCTACTACATATCCCGCACTGCGAGCTTCGACAGGAACCTCGCCGCGTTCAAGCAAGCGGTGGGATTCAAAAAACTCGCTGTTGTCTATATGCCCATAGTAATGCAGCTCGCACCCGGTATCGAAACGGTAGTCAGGAGGAGCGCTGCGGCAAACGGCATCGATATAGAGCTCGTCCCCGCGTCAGATTCCGCCGCCGCGACGGTGGCCGCAATCCCCGCCGACGCCGAGGCCGTGTACGTAACCCCACTTCTAAATTACAGCCAGACTGAAATGAAGCGGCTTTACGAGGATATCGCTCAAAGGAAGCTGCCGAGCTTTTCCGTAGCCGGCAAGAACGGCGTTGACGAAGGTGCCCTAATGGGGCTCGATCCGGAATTCGACCCGACGCGCGAGGCAAGGCGTGTGGCCCTCGTCGTACAGAGCATACTCCTGGGGCAGGATCCGGGCAATTTCCCCGTGGTGTTCGACGCCGGGACTTCATTATCGATCAACATGGCGACCGCACGCACGATAGGGTTCTATCCCACCTGGGACCTCCTTACCGAGGCCGTCCTGGTGGACGACCGGGTGGCCGAAGCCGGCAGGAAGCTCAGCCTGGAGCAGGCCGCGAGCGAGTCGGTCGAGGTCAACCTCGACCTCCTGGCGGCCGGCGAGTTCGTAGCGTCCGGGGCCCAGGACGTTCGGCTGGCCCTCGCGCAGCTTCTTCCCCAGTCCGACATATTCGTCGACAACACCTACGTGGACAAGGACAGGGCCGAGGCGAGCCTCGGAACACAGCCGCAAAGGGACCTGAGCGTCGGCGGCAATCTGCGCCAGCTCATATACTCCGAAAAGGCGTGGTCGAACCTCACCGTTCAGAAGAGGATCCAGGAATCGAGGGAGTTCACGAGGGACGAAATCGAGCTCGACATAATCGCAGCGACGTCAATCGGATATTTGAACGTCCTCAGGGCCAAAACGATTGAAAGCATACAGAAGGAAAACCTGAAGCTCTCAAAATCGAATCTCGGTATTGCGAGGATAAGGCGCGACATCGGCGTCGCCAGCCCCGCCGAGGTTTACAGGTGGGAGAGCCAGATTTCCTCCGACAGGATACAGGTAGTAAACGCCGAAGCGCAGAGGAAAAACACCGAAATACTCGTCAACAGGCTCCTCCACAGGCCTCAGGGCGAGGCGTTCACCACGGTCGAGACAGGGCTCGATGATCCGTCCCTTCTGGTGAGCGACCCCCGGCTGAGGAAATATCTCAACACGCCTGAAACATTCAGAATATTCATGGATTTCGTGGTCTCCCGCGGTCTCGTCCAGTCCCCCGCGATCCAGGCGATAAACTCGCAGATGGAAGCTCAGAACAGGATTCTGACCTCCACGAGGCGGGCGTTCTGGTCGCCTACCATAGTCGCCTTCGGCGAGCTGAGGCAGTTCGTCTACGAGGGCGGGGCTGGAAGCAGCATCGACCTCCCGCCCGGGTTTCCGCTCGATATACCCAAGACGGACGATACCGACTGGGTGATTCAGCTCCAGGCCTCGTTCCCCCTGTTCACCGGGGGGGCGAAGATAGCCGACTACAGGAAGGCAAGGAGCGAGCTCTCGAGGCTCACCTACGAAAAAGAATCTACATCCGAAAAGGTCGAAGAGAATATTAGAACGTCCCTTAACAATGCCGGGGCTTCTTATCCGAGCATAGGCTTTGCGCTCGACGCCGCCGACGCGGCGAAGAAAAATCTCGACATAGTCACCGACGCCTACTCCCGGGGAGTGGCGTCCATAATCGACCTCCTCGACGCGCAGAACGCCGCGCTCTCGGCCGAGCTCAACGCGGCCAACGCCGTATACAACTTCCTCATAGATCTGATGAACGTCCAGAGGGCTTCGGGGAAGTTCGATTTCTTTACCACGGTCGAGGACAGGGAGGAGTTTTTCAGAAATCTCGAGCAGTATTATCAGACAGCCGGGGCCGATGTCGGTGGAGAATGAGCACGGCGCGGGGATAACAATGAAGGACGTTACGAGGAAAACTATGAGAGCCGCTAAAAACCTTACCGGGATGTGCGCAGTCCTGCTCATTGCCGCAATCGTGGCGCTTTCTGGCTGCGGGGGCGAAGAGGAATCCGCGCCGGAAGCCCCGGTTGTAAGGCCCGTAAAAACGATAACCCTCGGCGGGGATCAGGGGACGGGCAGGAGCTTTCCGGGCAAGGTGCAGGGCGCCCAAAGGGTGAACCTCTCGTTCAGGGTACAGGGGCCTCTCGTCCAGCTCCCCGTAAACGAGGGAGACGAGGTAAAAAAAGGCCAGCTCCTCGCCAGGCTAGACCCGAGGGATTACCAGATAGCCTACGACGAGGCCTACGCCCAGTACATCGAAGCTGTAGCAGACTACAACAGGTACAGGGACCTCTACGAAAGGGACGCCGTGGCGGTCGCCGACCTCGACGTCAGGAGGGCCAAGAGAGACACCGCCAAGGCCAGGCTCGATTATGCAAAGGCCAACCTCGACTACACTACCCTCAAGGCCCCCTATAGCGGCTACATCGGGGCCAAGTACGTGCAAAACTACCAGGAAGTAAGGCCGTTCGAGAACATCCTCAGCCTCCAGGACCTTACGACTGTCGAAATAGTAATAGACCTTCCCGAAAACATACTTTCTTCGGTCAAGATTGGTGACCTGGTCAGGCTGTACGCGACGTTCAGGTCGGCGCCCGGCGAAGAATTCCCGCTCACCGTTAAGGAAATCAGCGCACAGGCGGACCCGCGCACGCAAACCTACAGGGCGACCCTCAGCATGGATCAGCCCGAAACCATAAGGGTGCTCCCGGGCATGACCGCACAGGTGCACGCCGAGGCGAAGACAAACGGAAACAACAACGGCGGATATTTCATTATCCCCGCAATCGCAGTCGTTCCGGGCGACGGGCCGGATCAGTACGTGTGGGTGGTCGATCAGAACGACCGGACCGTGCAAAAAAGAAAGGTCAAGGTCGGCTCCGTAACTGGGGAGAAGGACATAGAAATACTCGGCGGGCTCAAGGCGGGCGATATGGTCGTCGTATCCGGAATCACGCAGCTAAGGGAAGGAATGCAGGTAACACTCATGGACTGACGCCTTCGTAAGAAGGTCCTCGATATGAACATAGCCGAATATTCTATTAAAAAAAGCGTAATCACGATTACCCTGACGATCGTATGCATCTACCTCGGGATTCAGTCCTTTGGCGGCCTGCCCCGTCTGGAAGACCCCGAGTTCACCATCAAGGAAGCGATAATTCTGACCCCCTACCCCGGGGCCACGGCGGCCGAGGTCGAGGAAGAGGTCACGAACGTCATAGAAAAGGCCGTCCAGGAAATGGGGCAGCTGAAACGCGTCGAATCCACGTCCTCGAGGGGCCTCTCGACGGTTAAGGCGGTAATCAAAGACGAGTACGACAAGAACGGCCTGCCGCAGGTTTGGGACGAGCTCAGGCGTAAGGTTAACGACTACCAGTCCCAGCTCCCTCCGGGGGCCGGGCCGTCCCTGGTCAACGACGATTACGGCGACGTCTACGGCGTCTACCTCGCGATCACGGGCGAGGGTTATACGTACGCCGAGCTAAAGGACTACGCCGACCTCTTAAAGCGCGAGCTCCTTCTCGTGAACGACGTCAAGAAGATAGTACTATACGGCGAGCAGCCCGAGGCTGTGTACGTCGAAATGTCGCGCGCCAAGATGGCCGCCCTCGAAATATCCCAGTTCGATATATACAACGCCCTTCGGGCAAAGAACCTTCCGGCCGACGCGGGCACCATAGACGTAGGCAAAGAATACTTTCCTATCAACCCGACCGGCGAGTTCACGTCCGTGGACCAGTTCGGCGACCTTCTCATAAGCAGCCGCGGTGGCGACAGCCTGGTCTATCTTAGGGACGTAGCCGATGTCAGAAGGGGTTACAAGGATCCGCCCAGGAATATGCTGAGATACAACGGCAAGCCCGCCATAGGGCTCGCCATATCCACGGTGCTCGGCGGTAATGTCGTCACCATGGGCGAGCAGATCGACGAGAAGATAAAAGAGCTCGAGCCGCTGGCCCCGCTCGGAATGGAGCTCGAGGTAATATCCCTCCAGTCCGAATCCGTAACGCAGGCCATAAACGGCTTCGTCATAAACCTCGTAGAGGCGATTGTCATAGTCGTGGTCGTGCTCCTTTTCGCGATGGGCTTAAGGAGCGGCCTCATCATAGGGGCGGTTCTATTTATAACCATATGCGGCACCTTCGTCTTCATGGGCATGTGGAGCATCACGCTCGAAAGGATTTCGCTCGGGGCCCTCATCATAGCCCTCGGCATGCTGGTCGATAACGCCATAGTGGTCGTCGACGGCATGAAGATAAAAATGGAGCAGGGGGAAGACGCCGTAAAAGCGGCCCGCGAGATAGTCGGCCAGACGGCAATGCCCCTTCTGGGCGCTACCGTCGTGGCGGTCCTGGCGTTCGCCGCTATAGGGACCTCCAAGGACAGCACAGGCGAGTACTGCAGGAGCCTCTTTCAGGTCATCCTCATATCGCTCATGTTCAGCTGGGTAACGGCCGTCACCATAACGCCGCTCATATGCAAATACTTCCTCAAACAAAAAGACCCGAAGGACAGCGGTCCCGCCAAAGACCCCTACGCCGGAGCTTTTTTTCAGGTTTATAAAAAGCTCCTCGTCACCGCGATAAGATTCCGCTACATAACGATCGGCGCGGTCGTCGGTGTATTCGTTCTGTCGCTCATAGGATTCGGATTCGTAAAGACCATGTTTTTCCCGACTTCTACCAGGCCCCAGTTCTTCGTCGAAGTCTACTTCCCCGAAGGATACAGGATACAGGACACCGCCAAAGAGCTTGAGAAGGCCGAAGAGTATCTAAAGGGCATCGAAGGCGTGACCGATGTAACGAGTGAAATTGGAGGCGGCGACCCGAGGTTCATTCTTACGTACGTCCCCGGTAAAGCCTCCCCGAGCTTCGCCGTCATACTGGCCTCGGTCGAGGAATATGGTGTCATAGACCAGGTATACAACAAGGCCCAGACAGATCTCGAAAACCTCCTGCCCAACGCCGTCGTGAACGTAAGGAAATTCCTCCTCGGGCCGGGGGAAGGCGGAAAGATACAGCTCAGGATATACGGCTCCGACAGGACCGTTTTGAGAGAGCTTGCCGGGGCCGCAAAGAACATACTTAAGTCGGACCCCCAGGCCAAGGCCGTAAGGGACGAATGGAAAGAAAAGCTCAAGGTCGTAAGGCCCCAGCTCGAAGAGGCGCAGGCGAGCCAACTCGGCATTTCGAGGCCCGACGTCGCCAAAACGTTCGAGGAATCCTTTTCCGGGACGACGACCGGCGTCTACAGGGATAAGACCGGCTTCGAGGGCCAGCTCCTTCCTATAATCGCCAGAGCGCCCGAGGACGAAAGACTCGACCTCGACACCATACAGAGCCTCCAGGTCTGGAGCCCGGCGGCCGGAAGGATGATACCCATAGGGCAGGTGATCTCGGGCTTTAACACCGAGACGGAAGACGCCAACATCGGGCGGCGCGACCGTATGACGATGATAAAAATTCACGCCGACCCGAGGACCGAGCTCCCGAGCGAGCTCTTGGCGCGTGTAAAGCCCCAGATAGAAAAGGCGCTCAACGTGGACGTCGGAAAGGTCACGGGGCAGAGCTTCGGACCCGATGACGACCCGTTCACGGATTTCACTCACGACGTCATTCCTATAAGGGACGCCGACATGCTTCCCCTCAAGGGAATGCCCGGTTACTACATCGCATGGGGAGGCGAAGCCGAAGACTCGGCCCGCGCTAACGCGGGGCTCGCGACAAAGCTGCCAATCTTCTTCGGGATGATGGTGCTGGTGGTTGTTTTCCTCTTTAACGCGATAAAACAGCCGCTCATAATATGGCTCACCGTTCCGCTTTCTATTATCGGCGTCACGGCGGGGCTCCTCCTGTTCAAGCAGCCGTTCGGGTTCATGGCGCTTCTCGGCCTTTTGAGCCTTTCGGGCATGCTCATAAAAAACGCCATCGTGCTCATAGACCAGATAGACAGCGAGATCAAAACCGGAAAGGACAGGTATCTGTCCGTGGTCGATTCGGGGGTCAGCAGGCTTAACCCCGTCATGATGGCCGCCGCGACGACCATCCTCGGCATGATACCCCTTCTTCAGGACGCTTTCTTCATATCCATGGCCGTTACGATCATGTTCGGGCTCCTGGTCGCGACGGTGCTTACGCTCGTCGTGGTCCCTGTCCTCTATACGATATTCTTCAAGATACCGAGCCCATCCAAATAACCCGGCCTGCTAGTGCGGGGCTTCTCAACACGGCGCTGGAAGTCTAATCTTCGCTTTCCGGCCTGAACAGCCTTTCATACGATGTATACGGCCCCACAGGTATTATGCTCACTATATCGAGGAAACCTTCTCTCACGAGCGGAAGCGCATCGAGTTTTTCCCGTACGTGGTCCATGCTGTCCGATTCCAGCGTGAGCACGACCCCTCTCCTGTCGAGACGGTGATTTATCGCCCGCAAAAAGCCCGATTTATGAAGCTCCCATGCATAGCGCACCTCTTCGTGTACGAGCGATGGATTTTCGTCGTATTTTATCCTGTCCGACAACTCCGCGATCGCAAAAAATTGCATCTCGTCTCTCCTTGTGTGATTTTCATTCCGGAGGGCCGGGGCCAAGCTTCATCCCCCGCTTCCGCGATTATCATACTGAAATTCCTTCAGTCAGACGCTTAACGATTCTTTTCCAAAACCCCGGCGTCGGCGCATACGGCCCAGGCCATGGCCCTTATCTCGCCAGGGTTCCGGTTAATATTGGTGCATTCGACGAGCCACGCGCCTTCGTCGGGGCGCGGGGCGTTAATGGTGAGGGCGGCGCTCCCCAGCGTGTTGAGATAGCCCGTGCACTCCCCTCCCCCGCCGATGAGCCTCTTCCCGGAAGGACAAGTGCTCTTTACCGAAATGCTCTTGCCCGTGGCAGCGGATACGATTTCAGATTCCTTGGGTATGAACGTGACCCCGTCCTCCGCCCCGGCGATGTGGGTGAAGCCGCCAGAAAAGTACAGCGCGGCGGCTATAAAAACTGCCGTGATTAAACGAGTATTCATGACAAACCTCCTCATTCTTTACTAATGCTTAATAATCTATCACATTATCGGAACGGTGAGGTGTAAAAATCCTTTGCGAGGCGCAGCCAAGAAAACCGTTCTTTCGGAAACCGCCCGGGTGTATAATTAAATCTCATGTTTACCGGGAATAAAACGATCCGTCTCTTTCATACTGTGCTAGCTGCTCTACTTCTTGCCGTCATCGTGTCATTCGAGGCCGCTGCGCAGGAATCCGGAGGCGAAGGAGGGGGCGAGGAGACTCAGCAGGCCGCTCCTGAAACCCCGATCGTTATCGAGGAGCAGCCCTACGAGTACTACTACTGGCCCGACGAGAACCTCAACAACTTCGGGCTCTCTTCCATGGGCCAGGGCACGACAATGGGCAAAACCCCGGAAAGAATGAGCAACCTCGAAGCCAACCCGGTCAAACCCAAACCCACCCCTGCGCCCGAGGACGAAGAGGAAACTCCATCCGACGAAGCTACAGATGCCGGTACGGCGGCGGAGCCCAATGCCGGCAGACAGACGGGCGCTTCCGGCGCGGCCTTCTATAAATGGGTGGACGAAAAAGGCGAGCTTCACATCACGAATAACATCGGCGAAGTGCCCCTCGAATACCAGCAGCAAATCTACCGGCAGGAAACTCCGTCCGGAGAATAAAAAAATCCCGGCCCCCCGGCATTGAATTGCACGCGGGATTGTATACAATCAATCCGCAAATGAACGGGATTTGCCTCGGAGCTCCATCCCCCGGGCCGAAAACGGGCAGTCATGCGGCAGTCCGTCAGGTCACGTAAAAAATTCACCTTATAACGGATAATTATCATGCGACTCATGCGACAGAAAAAATTCTTCATACTGGCAGGGCTCTCGCTCCTCGCCGTAACCGCCTTCGCCGCCTATGCCTACGCGTCTTCATCCCCATCTGCCGAGCCCCTAGCCTTCCCCGCTCCCCTCGAAAGCTATAATGATTCGGGCCTCGGCAGCGTCTCGGCGATACTGATCGACCGTATTAAACAGGAGCCCTTTAACCTGGTAGTTACGCTTATCTTCCTCTGCGCAATCATACATACGTTCCTTGCAAGTAAGTTCATGAACATCTCCCACAGGCTGGAGCACGAACACGAAGAAAAAATCAAAAGGGGCGAAGCGAAAAGGGATTCGATGAGTGTCTCCGCCAATGCGCTCCACTTTTTGGGAGAAGTCGAAGTCGTGTTCGGGCTCTGGACGGTCGTTCTGTGCGCCGTGATAACGGCAAAATTCGGCTGGCCCACCTTCGTCGGCTACATCACCCACAATGTGAATTTCACGGAGCCCGCCTTCGTGGTGGTCATCATGACGCTCGCCGCAACGAGGCCTATACTGAAGCTCGCCGAAGGCGCTATGTGGAAGGTCGCAAAACTCTTCGGTGGCACCATGGCCGCGCTCTGGCTGACGATACTGACGATCGGCCCCCTCCTGGGCTCGTTCATAACCGAGCCCGCCGCAATAACCATCTCGGCGCTCGTTCTTTCGGAGAAATTTTATTGCCTCAACCCCAGCAACAAGCTAAAGTACGCAACCCTCGGGCTCCTCTTCGTCAACATCTCCGTCGGCGGCACGCTTACGCACTTCGCCGCCCCGCCCGTCCTCATGGTGTCCGCGCCATGGAACTGGGGGACAGACTTCATGCTCATGCACTTCGGATGGAAGGCGTTTACCGGCATTATTATCGCAAACGGCCTCTACTTCCTCTATTTCCGAAAAGAGCTCGCGCGGCTGCAGGAGCAATTCTCGCTCCAGAGCCTCATGGACCAGATCGAAAACAAATACGTGCCGAAGTACCTCGTAGAAGACGAATTCGAGAAAATTAAAGACTCCGTCAAAACCGAGTCGGGATACGTCGAATCGATAAGCGAAAAGACAAGCCAGCTTCTGGCCGTCGTACAGAAAAAGATGGAGGCGGAAGTCCTGCCGAAGCTTAAGGCCGAGGGAATAAGCGAGAGCCTGATACGCCAGGCGTTCGAGAAGCGCCTCGAGCAGGTAAGGCTCGGCAAAATGAGAAGGCTCCTGCCGGGGCTTCTGCCCGAAAGCCAGCGCCCGGAATACAGAGACCCCGACTGGGACGACCGCGAAGACCCTGTACCGCTCTGGGTCACAGTAGTGCATCTGCTTTTTATGGGATGGACTATAGTCAATTCCCACAACACGCCCCTCTTCATGCTCGGGCTTCTGTTCTTCCTGGGCTTCGCACAGATAAGCGCGCCTTATCAGAACAAAATTAACCTCCAGTCCCCGATACTCGTGGGCTTCTTCCTGGCCGGTCTCGTCATCCACGGCGGCCTCCAGGGATGGTGGATCGCTCCCGTGCTGGGGAGCCTCGGCGAGGTGCCACTCATGCTCACGGCAACGGTGCTCACGGCCTTTAACGATAACGCGGCCATCACGTATCTCAGCACGCTTGTCCCGGATTTCACGGACGGTCTCAAGTACGCGGTCGTCGCGGGGGCGGTTACGGGGGGCGGCCTGACGGTCATCGCCAACGCTCCTAACCCCGCAGGTCAGGCGATACTCAGGAAGCACTTCGGCGTCGCCGTATCCCCTGTGGGTCTTCTCCTGGCGGCGCTCCTGCCGACAATCATCATGCTCTGCTGCTTCCTGTTTCTTGGTTAAGCGGCGCAATATTGGGACTGGAAGCCCGGCTCTAACTATCGGGACATACCGTCAGACGGCTGCGCTATGTTTACGGGTTAGCTCTATAAAAATTCGGAAAGGTCTGGAATATCCGGCGGGTAAAGCCGGCGGGAAGGACATGGGCTATCTGGCCCACCTTCTCCTTTCAGGGACGGCTAGTACGGGGCAAGGGCTCGTCCTCAGGATCTGCTCCGTCGTATTGCCCCTAAGCGCGTCGAGGAATCCCTGGTGTCCCTGCGTACCCATGACAATAAGGTCGGCGGGTATATCCGAAGCGACTTTCAGTATGGTCTCGACCGCGTTACCCTGAAGCATCAGATGGTTCCATTCCCACGATGCCTTATCGGGATGTTTTATTTCCGGAAAGCGCGCGGGGTCGCCGACGTAAAGAAGCGTGAAGACGCATGAGCCGTTACCTAGAAGGCCCGCGAACTTCATCGCGGCGTTGATCGCGAGGTGCGGGTCGGGCTCGACATCTACAGGGACGAGAATATTCTTCAGGTTAATGCTCCCGTCGGCCATCGAAACGAAACCATCGTTGGCCTTCTTAAGGAACAGCGTCATACCGCCAGATTCCCTCGACACCTTCTCGGCCACAGATTTACGCATCAGTCTTTCGACGCCGCTCCTGCCGTGTGTGGCGATTACAGTGATGTCGGATGGATAGGACTTAAGATAATTAAGAATGGAGCTTACTGGGTCGCTGTGTACGCCTATGACCTTACTGTAGTAAAACCCCATTTTCTGTATGTCTTCTTCCGGGTTTTCGGCGGAAATAACGTTCCACTTGATCAGCGTGTCCCTTATCTTCGGGAATTCGGGAAGAACGTTCCGGTCCTTGTCCGGGGATACGTGGAACAGGTTCAGCCTCGCGTTCGCGACAAGGGCTATCTTTAGCGCGTGGGCGAAAGCTGCGTCACTCTCGGGCGAAAAATCCGTTGGATAGAAGACGCTTCCGAGAAGGCTCGGCCTCCCCTTGGCCTTGCCGCTGCCGTTCACAGCCGCCTCGTTCCTCGCGTCGAGGAGCGCCCTCAGCGTGCCGTAGGCCTCGTTTATCTCTTTTATCTTGGTCTCGGCGCGCTCTTTGAGCCTGTCGTTATTCTCGTACTTGTCCGGATGCCAGACCTGTACTAGATCCTTGTAGGCACTTTTCAGCTGTTCGTCCGAGAAGTCGTGACCGAGATCGAAGAGATCCAGTAGCTTCCCGATATTTTTGTTGCTCATTCGGATAAGAGTATCAATTTAGAACGTTATACCCTCTGCCTCTCATGCAGTTGCGATATATTTGTTCGTATCCCTTTTCCGAATCATATACCCCTTTCGCTCCGCCCGCAAGACCCCCTATCACGGCGCCGTACGCAAGGCCTGAAACCGTGCTTCCGGCTATGGTTCCGAGCAGTGCGCCCGTACCCGTTCCGACCGCGCCGCCGATCACCGTATCCTTGGCGGTATCCTTCCAGCCGGGGGAACCCTGCTGCGCTATTGCCTTACATTCGGCCTGATCGCGATAATAGGCGTCTTCGTTGCCGACGCTTCTCGGGTCGATGACGGGGCTATATGTCTTACATCCAGCAAGAAGTGTTACAACAGCCAATAAGAAGAATATTTTTTTCAATTTTTTTGCCTCCCTTTCAGGTTTAAGAATGTATCGTATACCACTATAAATATAACCGTTAATTCCCGACTTCCCGAGCGGTTTCTACGAAGTCGCCGCCTATGGGCTCGAGGAGCTGATATCCTACGAGCGGCGTATAGCCGCCGAGCTTATAGTCCCTGACCGTCAGAACGCACTCTGCTGCTCCCTCCGCCGGGTAGCAGGAGAAAGACAGGTTCGAGCCCGCTATGCTGGACGAATCGCCCTCTACTTCCACCGAGGGTATCAGGCCGAAATTGTGAACGTCGAATCCGCCCTTGTCGTTCTTCGAGGCGCGGAAAAGGCCTACGAACTCTACTTCCTCGGTGGTGCGGGGTTCGGCGCCCTCTTCTTCTACAACCATATTCCTCGCTTCTTCGTATATGATGGGTTTTCCGCCTATTGAGCTAACCCTGTCGAGAATGTTGATGGTCACCTTCTGCACCTGTGCGCCGTCTTTGGTCTTCGTTATAACGGTAGTCGTGGTTAAGTCGAAGTTCCCGTCGCTGGCGTTCATGGGCTGGCCGAATGTCCTTGCCTTCGTGACGGTGACGCCGTCCTCTTCGCTGGTCGATACAAGCGTCTTTCCGGCGAGAAGGCTCGTGTAGATCTGCTTGAACTCCGCCGTGGTTATGTCGTTTTCAGCGGCCGATGCAACGCCGCCGAAAAGTATTAGTGCTACATATAAGATGCCTACAGTTTTGAACATTTACGCCTCCTTAAGCTGAATTTATCCCCCCTCGCTCCGCTGAAAACCATTCTAACCTTAAAAAATTTTCAATTCAAGTTAACGCTCGGGCTTCCAATAGTGCGCGGAGTGAAATCGTGCGGAATGACGGGCGGGAAATACTTATTCTCAGGTTGTCTTACGATGCAAAGCCGGATGGCGAATTGTGTCAGGTGATGTATCCCGACTCCCTTAACTTCTGTATCACGAAGCCGATCATAATGTCCCTTCTGACGTAACCGAGAATGCGCGGATCGCATGCATCCTTGACCACCGGGATCCATTTCAAATCGCGGTCGTGCATGACTTCGGCGACTACTATGCTCGTATCCCCCATGCTTGCGAGCACGGGCGACCTGTTCATGAAGCTTGAGGTCGGGGTCGTTGTCACGACGCCGTCGTCGACCGCGCGGAACAGGTCAGCATGCGTGATGATGCCCGAGAGCTTTTCCCCTCCGTCTACGATGCAGCAAAAATCCACGTCCCCCTCGAGGACGGCAATGGCCTTTTCGAAAGTGTCGTCCGGGGCGAGGACGGCCGGCACAGGCCTCAGAAACGTGCCCAAGGGCTCCCTTTCGAGAATCTCGTAAGCCGCGGGAAGGCGTTGCCAGATGTCGCTTCCGCGTTTCCTCACGGCCTCGCTCAGAAAATCCCTGAAGGGTTTCAGCGTGCCGGATATCTGCTCGAAAACCTTCTTGCCCATAACCGTAAGCTCGACGCCAGTCTTCGCCCTGATGCTCGCCTTGTGGTCCCTGCCGTCGAGGAGCGCCATCTCGCCGAAGAAGTTCCCCGGCCCGAGGACGGCGAGCACTATATCCTGTCCCGATTCGGAAGACTTCCTCAGCACCTCTACCTCCCCCAGCTCGATTATGTAGAAGTCCGTCGATGGGTCGCCTTCCTTGAATATGTAGTCACCCGGCTGGAAGTGCGCCCGCGAGACCCTCTCCGTTTTGTCGCCCTTCGGGTGGGCGAGGTCCCGCGAATAGAATATCTCCCATGCCCAGTCGAAGCCCACCTTCAGCCTGTGCGAGATGCTCGGGAGCTTGAAGAGATAAACAGAGCGCCAGAGGAACCACGCCATGAACCCGGATATGTGCATACCCAGGAACTCGGCGACGGCGTTGTGCCCTCCGATGGCGCACAGCTGCCCGAGCGGCTTGAATTTAAAGGGCTTCGTCTCATCATCGCCCTTTATTACGCGGATTATATTCTCCGCCGCCTGCCTGCCTTCCCGCTCGGCGAACTGCCCCGTTGTAGGGCTCATGCTCTTGTCGTAGTCGTTCACTATAAGCGCGCAGTCGCCTATCGCCCAAACATTCCCCTTGCCCGGCACCCTCATATCCGGCTCGGTAACGATCCGGCCCTTTTCCTTCGGAATGTCGAGCGCCTGGACCATCGGCGAAGGGGCGTTCCCCACTGTGCACACGATAGTCGCTCCGTTCACCCAGTTCCCGTCCGTCATCCCGACGCCCTCGGGCGTGACGCACGAAACCCGGCGCTTCAGCAGCACCTTTATCCCCGCCTTTTCCATCTCTATCCTGGTGAAGTCTCTTAACTTCGAGCTTACCTCGGGGAGGACCTGGTCGTGCGAATGTATGAGCGTGACCTTTATCTCTTCCTTGGGAATGTTTCTGTAATATTAATAGGTCGAGCGGACGAGGTCGTTTATCTCACCCGCTACCTCAACGCCGCTGAACCCGCCGCCGACTACCACGAACGACAGGTACCACTTCCTGAGATCGACGTTGTCGCATATCTCCGCGT